>JAVJTD010000144.1:0-22255 GCA_040219065.1 Planctomycetota bacterium | reverse complement strand
GCGGCTGGGCGCGTCGACCGGGACGATGAGCGAAGATCGGCGCCGCCGCCCTTTCAGGGCGGGGGAAGGCGTTGTATACGGGCCCGAAACCCAGGCCTTCGGCCTGGGCTACACGCTGTCGGGCCTTCGGCCCCTGGAGCTTGGCCATCTGGTTGGGCGGCCCGGCGTGGTCGCGCCGGACGATCGGGAACCGTTGCGTCACGCAGCGGCCCGATTCAGGCCCGAAGGGCCGGCAGCGTGTAGCCCCAGGCGGGGCCGGTCCTCCGGCCCAAGCCTGGGGTGGGTATGCAATGATGATGTTTTCATCACGCGCCCTGAAGGGGCGCTGGCGGCTGGGCGCGTCGACCGGGACGATGAGCGAAGATCGGCGCCGCCGCCCTTTCAGGGCGGGGGAAGGCGTTGTATACGGGCCCGAAACCCAGGCCTTCGGCCTGGGCTACACGCTGCCGGGCCTTCGGCCCTAGGGACCCAGGCCTTCCAGATGGCCAAACTCCAGGGACCTTCGGTCCTGAAAACCAGGCCTCGGACTCTCCGTGGCGCATCGACGAGGTCTCGAGTACTCAGAGCAACCCGGAGGGAGCCTTGGGTACGTCGCGCTACCGCCCGTTCGATTGCAGGCCACACTCCTCGGGGGACTCCAGCCAGGTGGGGACGGCGGGTGCGAGGACCCAGTCGGCGTCGTACACGCCGATGAAGGTCGGTGCGATGCGCATCGACTCGGGTGCCAGCTCTAGGTGGAACGCCAGAAGGCTCGACTCTCGCTCGTCGCGTCCTCTTCCGTTCATTTGAGTGCGGCCCTGTCGCCGCCCGACCGAGACGAGCTCGAACTGAACGAAGCGTCGGGCCTCGAGGTCGAACGTCGCCTGACCCACCAGGTCGCACCGAATCGCGTGCGGCAGGTCGCGGCTGGGCTTCCACAGGTTCTGCCCGAGGGCCCAGGGGCCACCAGCCTCGGCCCGAGTCGTACCCGCGAGCTTCAGCGCGATGCGTTGGCCGTCTCGCGACGTGACCTCGGCCTGTAGAGTCGCGGCCTCGATCTCTGTGTCCGCGTACGGCAGCGTCTGGCCGCGAGCGTTGTCGACGAGGTGGAAGCGTGCCAAGCGCTTGGCGAACATCGGCAGCTCGAAGGTCATTCCTTCGGTCACGTCGCTCGGGATCCAGGACGCGACCTCCTCGCGCGTGAACCACGCCATGTCCCGCGACCAGCGCTCCGCCGGCTCCGCGGCGAGGCCTTCGGGCGAGAGCTCGCGCACGATGCGCTCGAGGGCGAGGCCGCCGTCCGGGTAGTTCATCTCCCAGCGGTGCTTGGGCGTGAGGTCGGTGCCTTCGGGGATCCGCTTGTCTTCGGGAGGCAGCTCGTCCCATCGGGCGAGCCCGGACTCCATCGCCTCGAGGAACTTCTCGACGTCGCGGGAGCCGGTGCGGGCGAGGACCTTGCCGCTCGGCGCGCAGATCCAGGTGCCTTGCCGGCTTCCTCGGTCGGTGATGCGCTTGCCGCCATTCACCATCTTTTGAAAGAAGATGCAGTCGGCCTCGGAGCCCCGTTGCAGTCGCCAGACCTCATCGGCCGTGCAGACGAAGCGCTTGGAGAGCGCGATCACCCTGGGGTCGACGTAGACGGACCGACGGTCCGCCAGCCCGTTGCCTCAGGTACAGCCGAGCGGGTGCCCGTTCATCGCCCAGAAGAGCATCGGCTTACCCAGCCGCTCGGATTCGCGCACGCCGGCCGCAAACTCGGGGATCCAGTCGATCTGCTCGAAGGCGAGCTCTTTCGCCGTCGGTCGTACGTGGCTTCGCCAACGTGCGAGGTCTTCGCGCCGAAGCTCGGGAAGCTCGAGCGACGCCTCCGGGACCTGAGTGGCCAGGCTCGTCGTCAGCAGGAGAAGCGGGAGCAGCATCGAGGGGCTCCGAGAGGACCATCGGTTCGCAACGACGACATGCTATGCCCGCACGGCCGGCCTGTCAAAAAGCCGTGAAGGTGAATGGCTGAGCTCGTAGCGGATTCGATTCAACCTGTCGAGTTCTCGCCGGTGGACCACCGCGGCATGCAGTCTGCGAATCACCCGGCATCATAAAGCCAAGGAGTTTCGGGCCCAAAGTCCGGGTCCTCTCCAGGGCGTTGGAATGGAGGACACCGAGACCGGCTGAAGTCGGCGGTCCGAATGCGAGTTTGAGGTCAGCGCCATGCGTTCCAGGCGCGGCGCCCGGAGCACACAGGCGGTGAAACGCGGTCGATTGCACAGGAGTGCCCAAGTCGAGCGAGCCAATGACCGAGTCTCTTGGGGAGAGCGTCCACGAGCGAGCTTGGGCCGGGGCGGCCGTTGCGACGACAGCGCTCTCCGAGCGGCCCCTTGCTCGGCACCTCCTGGCTCGATGGTCGGTGACGTCGAGGAAGCAGCTCCCTGCTCAGCAGCCGCTTTCCGATTCGGTCGCGCGGGCTCTGGTTTGGGAGGCAAGTTTGAGGTCACCGCGACGCGTCTCGAGATCGCGCCTCACTCCAGCTCGTACACCTGGATAAGTCGCTCCACGATGGGGCGGAGCTTCAGCAGGCAGCGTGACTTCGCGACGTAGACTTGGGCGGCCGTCATCTCGAGCTCGCGGGCCACGACCTCGGCGTCCTCTTGTTTCAAGGCGACGCGCTCGAACGCCTGGAGTGTCCGTTCGTCGGTGCGAGTCGTGGCGCGCAGCTCCTCGAGGGCGAGGCGGAAGATCGTCGCCTTGCACTCCCTTTCCCACGATGCTTCGAAGCCGTCCTCGTCGAGCGCGAGCTCTTCGATCGCCGATTCGCCGCGCCAGTACCTTCGCCTTCCGCGGCTGCGATGCGCGTCGACGACGCAGTTGCGCGCGATCTGGAAGAGCCAGCTCTTCAGGCGACCCTTGCTCGAGTCGAACTGTGCCGCGCTCTTCGCCACCCGCATCAGCGTCTCCTGCGCGATGTCCTCCGACTCTTCCGCCGAGAAGCCGCTGCGGCGAGCGAACCCCAGCAGGATCGGCCGATAGCGTTGGTCGATCTCAAAGAAGAGATCGGGCCGGTCTTCCTGCACGAACTGGCGAAGCAGGATCGAAGTCGTGGTCGCGCCGGTGTTCATGAAGCTCAGGCGTAGTAGGGATTCACCCCCGAGGCGTGGTCGGTCATGTCGATGATCTGCGTGACCTCGGGCACCTTGGCCTTGACCAGCGTCTCGACGCCCTGGCGCAGCGTCGCGGTCGAGCTGGAGCAACCCTGGCAGCCGCCACCCATGCGGATGTAGAGCTTGTCGTCCACGACGTTGACGATCTGGATGAAGCCGCCGTGAGACGCAACCGCCGGGTTGATGTCCTCCTCGAAGACCTCCTGCACGCGCTTCAAGAGCGGGTGGTTGGTGTCCTCGGTCGTCTCCGGCGGAGCCGATTGCGGGCTCGCCGTCGCGGACTCGGGGAGGTTGAACTTGAAGCCCTCTTGAGCGCCGTTGACGATGTAGTCGACCGTCCCCTCCTCGAGGATCTCGGCGCTGGTCGGGCCGAGGACGACCTTGACCGAGCCGATGTCGAGCGTGACGTCATCGTCGTGCGCATCGTCGAACTGGAACCCGAACTGGTGCCGGCCACCCGCTCCGGGAGAGGCATGGATGCGCACGGCCTTCTTCTGGTCCTCGGGCGAGCTCGATTGAACGATCTCGGCGAGCTTGTCACGGGCCGCGTCGGTGAACTGGAGCATCGGGAAAGTTTCCTTCAGGAGTCCTGGGATTCGGGAGCGTCGGGCAAGGCCGCAGGAGTCGCCCCGGCTTGCTTGTCATAGTAAGGGTTCTCGCCGCGCGCATGGTCGGTCAGGTCGGTGATCGTCGCGACCTCGGGGAGCTTAGCCTTGACGAGCGTCTCGACGCCTTGACGGAGCGTCGCGGTCGAGCTGGCACAGCCCTGGCAGCCGCCGCCCATGCGGATGAAGAGCTCATCGCCGACGACGTTGACGAGCTGGATGAACCCGCCGTGCGCGGCGACGGCCGGGTTGATGTGCTCCTCGAAAACCTCCTGCGCGCGTCCGAGCAGCGCGTGGTCGGTGTCCTCGGTCGGCTCGGGGGGAGGCGGTTTCGGTGCGTCCTCCTTCGGTGGCAGGAGAAACTGGAACCCGCCAGCGCGCGGCCCCTTCTCGACGAAGTGGATCTTGGCGCCCTCGAGGAGCTCGGCGCTCTGAGGATCGACCGCGACCCGGATGCGCTCGAGGTCGATCAGGTGGTCATCTTGCGTGGCGGCGTCGAAGTCCAGGCTGTAGCGAAGCCCGCTCGGACCCTTCTGGGCGCGGACGCGGATCGGCTTGGCTTGGTCGTCAGGCTCGGCGTTGGCCGCAATCTCGAACAGCTTACGGCGAGCAGCTTCGGTGAACTCGATCATGTCGGGTGGGCCAGGTTTCTCGGAGAAGCAGGGGGAGCGCCGGTCCTTCCGGCAACGCCGCGATTCTAGCACCGAGCGAGATCACCGAAAGGGGGCGGGCATCAGTTCCTCCACCCAGGTGCCGCATGCCGTTAAGGCATCGGTTCAACGATCGCGACGCACTCCGTGCAGGGAACCTCCAGGATTGGTGATTGCGCGGGAGTCAGAATCCCAATAGCCTTGATGACCAACCGCGGGAATCTGGCAGCCGAGTCCGAATTCGTGGTGGCCGGCTGTCGAAAGGGAAACCAGGAGAGTACATATGATCACGATGAACAAACTTCTGTCTGTCTGTCTGTCTGTCTGTCTGTCTCATAGGGATCGCAGGCGGGAGTCTTCTGTCTGGGGCTGAGGACGGCCAGCAAGGGCTCGAAGCCGGGCAGCTCTCCGGCCCATTCTCAGAGCATACGCTGCCACGAGCATCCCCGGCAGGGCTCCTGAGTGGCCCTCTGGCCCGCCCCGAGCCCAGCGAAGAGGGCGAGCAACTACTCAGCGGACTGCCGTTGACTTTCGTCGAGAACCGAGGTCAGTGGGGAGAAGGTGCACGATTCGTGGCGAGGCCTTCCGGCTCGGCGATCGCAGTCGAGCCCGATGGGATCTCGATCTTCACGCCGGAAGGGGAGGCGTTCGAACCGATTCGCCTCGGCTTCGAAGGAAGTAACCCGGATGTCTCGCTCCGAGGGATCCGGCAGCTTCCCGGAGTTCACAACTTCATCGTGGGTTCGGACAAGAAGGACTGGCATTTGGGTGTCCTTGGGTACTCCGGAGTCGAATGCCTAGGGCTTTGGGAGGGAGTAAACCTGCAGGTTTACGAGGGTGGAGAACTCCTGGAGTACGACATCGTGGTGACACCGAAAGGGAATCTGGAAAGCGTTGTGCTCTCGTGCAGTGGAGTCGATTCACTGGAGGTTCGAGACGACGGCGCCCTCGTCGGTCGAGCCGGCGAACATGAGCTGGTTCAAGAAGAGCCTGTCGCTTGGTATGTGACCCGCGAAGGCGAAAAGGAGCCGGTGACTTGTCGTTACCGACTCTTCGATGACCGGCGTTTCGGCTTCGAAGTCGATGAGCCGGCCAACGGCCGAAAGCTGGTCGTGGATCCGGTCTTCATGCGCTTCAACTCGATGCAGTGGTCGACCTTTTTGGGTGGTACCGGAGACGACGTTGCCTTTGATGTCGCCGTGGCACCGAACGGGGACGTGACGGTGGTCGGTCAGACGACGTCGTCCGATTTCCCGCTCCAGTCACCAATTTTCGGTTACGTCAACGGAACGGACGTTTTCGTGACTCGGCTAAAGCCGACCGGAAATCCGCTGATTTTCTCCACATATTTGAGCTCTGGTGCCACCGGAACAGTCTGTAATGAAGTGGCGCTCGGTGTAGATACTATCGGAGTCAAAGATTCCATCACAGTATTGACTGGCTGGTTCGACAACAAGCCGAATCGGACGTGTGTTTTCCCCACGGTGTCTATTAATGTGTGGGACACCTGTGCCTGCAAGCTCGGACGAGATGCCTTCGTGTCGGCACTCAATGGAGCCGGCGCACTCATGTACACGACTTACTTGGGAGGTGTTTCAGAAGACGAGGGCTGGGACATCAAAGCAGTACCATCTTCGCAGTGGCAGACGAACGCAGCAGAAGTAGTGGTCGCAGGCTGGACCGACGGTGGAGGCTCGGCGACAGGGTATCCACTCAGTTGTGCACCATGCTCGTCGATAACATCGGGAGGATGGATCACGCAGGCTTTCCAGCCGACTCCAGGTGCCCGGCAAGTGGTCTACGCGGGGCCTGCGGGCCCGGGTGGATCCGACGGGTTCATCGCGCACTTGCGGCTTGACGCGAACTTGGCGACCAATCTTCGATACTCGACATTTCACGGTGGAAGCCAGGGTGACCAGGCCTTCGGGCTGGCGCTGGACCCGGATCCGGAATTGACCGTGCCCCGAGTCTTCGTCGTGGGCAGCACGGCGTCGACCAACTTCCCAACGACCCCGGGTGCCTTCGCCGTCTTCAACAGCGGGACCAACGATGGCTTCGTCTCCCATCTGAACCTCGCGGGGGGAGGTTCAGCCGACCTACTCGCCTCTACGTACTTGGGCGGGTCGCTGGCCGACGGCGCTAATGATGTCGTCTACCAGACCAGTGGTATCCAATCATACGTCACGACGGTCGGCTCGACCTTCTCGAGTGACTTCCCGACAACCCTGGGAGCCTTCGACACAACATACAATGGCGGAAGCGATGCGTTCGTGATCCGCCTGAACTCCGGCCTGACCTCGCTCACTTGGTCGACTTTCCTCGGCGGAAGCTCCGACGATAGCGGCTGGGCGATCTGTGAGGCTCCGGGCACTCTGCTGGTGAATGTGACCGGAGAGACGGCCTCCTCGAACTTTCCGGTGACTTCGGGAGGGCCCCTGAGCCCGTCCCCTTGGGATGGCACGTTCAATGGATTGAGGGACGTGTTCGTGGTCCGGTTCAAACAAACGGGGGCATTCTCCTGCGGCACCTTCTTGGGGGGCACCGCTGACGAGGTCGGACGAGGGATCGATTCCGACGGCTTCAGCCAAGTCGTGGTGACCGGGTGGACGAGCTCGTCAGGCTATCCGACCGCCGGAATGCCATTCCAGGCGAGTTACCAAGGTGGCTTCACCGATGCGTTCGTGACCAAGCTCCGCATCGCTACACTGGGTAATTGATTTCGCTTCGGGCTCGGAGCCGCGCTCAGGCAATGCTCGCGTCTCCGAGCACGGAGTATCGGGATCCTGCCAAGCTCTCGGCCTTTCTGCAGTCTCCATCAAAGGTAGACCCCTATGCGAATCTCAGCCTTCGTTACTGGCGCAGTTCTCTTGGCAGTACTCGGCAGTGCCACCCTCATCTGGACCCCGCGGCCCACACACAATGTCACCGCCGAGGCATCAGGGAATTCTGAAGCCGATTCCCGTGACATCCTCGGGGCTTGGGCGGTTGGGCAGAGCACTAAGGCCAATGCAGAGCCTTTCAGGCCAGGCCCGACTCCAGCCCTGCTCCGGTCCACAGAGCCGAAGGTTCCCTTCGCTCTGGTCGAGAATCAGGGGCAGTGGCCTTGTGCTGAGCGCTTCGTCGGCTCTCTCGGAGGGACGGTTGTACGGTTTGGCGATGACTACTTCTTGCTGCAGCGGAGCGGGGAGAGTCCTTCGGGTGACCGGCGAGGCGTTCTGCTCCGGCTCGATTTCGAAGGCGCGGAGACGGCGGCAAGGGTCTCTGGGCGTGGTGCCGCTGAGAATCGGCATCACTTCTTCACGAGCGCCGATGCATCGGAGTGGCGACAGGCGGTGTCGACTTACGACTCGGTGGTCTACCAAGGTCTGTATCCTGGTATCGAGGTCGTCTTTCGAGAGGCCGGTCAGCTCGAGTACGACATTCTCGTCCAACCCGGCGCCGACCTGTCGCAAGTCGTGATTCGCTGCGAGGGAGCCGAGAGCCTCCAGATCGATGAGTCGGGAGCATTGGTCATCGAGACTTCCTGCGGCCCGCTCAGGCAGAAGAGCCCCAAGACCTGGTTGAGGCTAGCGAGCGGCGAGGAGCGCCCGGTCGACTGCCGGTATGTCATCCTGGGCGAGAACCGCTACGGCTTCGCCATCGATGCCGAGCCGGGTGAGCACGAGTTGGTCATCGATCCGGAGCTGGACTGGTCAACCTTTCTGGGAGGCCGAGACTCCGACCAGATTCGAAGCGTCGCGGTCGGCCCTTCTGGAGATGTCTTCGTCGCAGGATTCGGTGCCTTGGATTTCCCAACCACCCCCGGAGCCTTCAAGGAGGGACCGGTCGACACTTGGTACGGCTTCATCGCGCGCCTCGACAGCTCAGGCACCCGGCTCGTTTACTCGACTTATCTGGGTGAAAGAACGGAGATCAGCGCGATCGCGGTCGACGCGGCCGGGCAGGTAACCGCAACCGGATACACGGATCTCCCCCAGAGCTTCCCGACCACGCCGGGTGCTTTCGACCGGTCTCCAAACGGTGGGACCGACACCTTCGTGACTCGGCTCGACCCGACCGGTAGCTCGTTGGTCTATTCGACCCTTGTCGGAGGGCAGACCATCGACCTCAGCTATGGTATCGATATCGACTCACAGGGCGGAGCCGTGATCGTGGGAAGGACCAACTCCGTGGATTTCCCTACGACGCCGGGGGCGTTCGATCGAACGCACAACGACCGAGTGAATCTGACAGGCGATGCTTATGTGACCTTCCTGGATCCGACGGGCAGTTCGCTCGTCTACTCGACTTACCTGGGCGGGGAGAACGGGGACGGTTGCTTTGCCGTCTCGATCGACGGGGCGGGCCGGGCCATCGTTTGCGGAGGCACCGCATCGCCAAATTTTCCAACGACGCCGGGAGCGTTTGGTCAGACCTTTAGGGCCTATGCCGGATTCGTCGCAGCGGTGACTCCAAGCAGTGGCCAGCTCAGCTACTCGACTTTGCTCTCGGGATCTAGCGCCGACTCGGCTGAGGCGATCACGTGCGACAGTAGTGGAGTTGCCACCGTTACGGGCTATACCCAGTCCACTGATTTCCCGACGACTCCGGGCGCCTTCTCCACCCAGCACAGTGGAGGGTTTACATTCAAACGCGACGCCTTCGTCTGTCGCATCGATCCGACTGGCACGCAGCTCCTCTATTCGACCTTCTTGGGTGGAAGCCACGACGAGCGAGGCCGTGCGGTTCTGGTACAGCCAGACGGTGCCATGGTCGTCTACGGCGAAACGCGTTCGGCGGACTTTCCAGTAGTTGAAGGGTCGTATTCCAGCGTACCTGGGCCTGGTGACAACTTCATCAGTCGCCTCGATCCGAGTGGAGCTCGCCTGCTCTACTCGACCTTCATTGGCGGAGATTTCGAAGAGTACGCCACCGGTGCTGACTTGGGACCTGACGGTAGTGTCGTAGTTGTCGGCTATACATGGAACCCCGGATACCCAACCACTCCCGGAGCCTTCGACAGGACATTCAACAACGGCTTCTTCACGGACGGCTTCATTACCAAGCTCGTGCCGGGACCCGTTGTGGCGGTCGATGGGGTTCCCGCTGCTGGAAGCCCTGTTCGCTTTCACCTCTTCTCGGCTCCCGCTCCACAGATTGGAAAGCAAGCTCAAATCCTGGTGAGCTGCTCGGGTACGGACGGTCTCCCGCTTCCAGGCGGCTGGACGCTTCCTTTGACGTTCGACCCGTGTCTGGCGTGGACCGCGAGAAACGGAACGCTCTTCAGAGGAACGATCGACAATCAGGGGGAGACGCTCACGCCCTGGATACCGTTCCCCTCGGTTCCGATAGGCGTCCAGCTTCATGCTGCCGGAGTGACCTACGATTCGGCGGCAGGCCGGATCCTCTCGCTCACGTGCCCGATTGAGTTCGTGACGCAGTAATCTCGGCGCTCCGCAAGGGCTCAAAGGGATGAATGGCTCAAACTCCTGCCGCTCTGATGGCGGCAGGAGTCTTGTGCTGCGCAAGCGCCAAGTGGCTGGAAGAGCATCCAGCTCTCAGCCCTGCTTCAGGGTGTTGAGCGCGGAGCCCGCACGGAACCAGGCGATCTGGTCCTCGTTCATCGTGTGCCGCAGGGTGATCTCGTCCGTCGAGCCGTCCTCGTGGTGGATCGTGGCCTGGACTGGCTTACCCGGCTTCAACTCGGCGAGGCCGTGGATGCTGATCCGATCGGTCTCTTGGACCTTGTCGTAGTCGGCTGCGTCCTGGAACGTCAGGGCGAGGACGCCCTGCTTCTTGAGGTTGGTCTCGTGGATGCGGGCGAAGCTGCGCACGATGATCGCCGCCGCACCGAGGTGCCGCGGCTCCATGGCGGCGTGCTCGCGGCTGGAGCCCTCGCCGTAGTTCTCGTCACCGACGACGACCCACTTCAGGCCGCGCTTCTTGTAGTCGCGCGCGATCGCCGAGAACGCCTGCTCGGTCTCGCCCGACTCCAGGTTGCGTCCTTGGCCCGTCTCGCCGGTGAAGGCGTTGGTCGCGCCGATGAACATGTTGTCGGAGATCTTGTCGAGGTGACCGCGGAAGCGGAGCCACGGGCCGGCCGGTGAGATGTGATCGGTCGTGCACTTGCCCTTCGCCTTGAGGAGGAGGGGAAGCTTCTCGTAGTCCTTCCCGCTCCAAGCATCGAACGGCTCGAGGAGCTGCAGCCGCTCGCTGTCAGGGGCGACCTTCACCTCGACCTTCGAGCCGTCGGCCGGTGGCGCGACGTAGCCCGCCACGCCCTTCTCGAATCCCTTCTCGGGCAGCTCGGGGGCTGGCTTGGGCGCCTCGAGCTTGTACTTCGATCCGTCGTCGGACGTGATCTCATCGGTGAGGGGGTTGAAGGAGAGCCGCCCGGCGAGGCCGTAGGCCATCACGATCTCGGGGCTGGCGATGAAAGCGAGGGTGGCGCGGTTGCCGTCGTTGCGACGCGGGAAGTTGCGGTTGAAAGACGTGATGATCGAGTTGACCTCGCCGTCCTTCACCTCGTCGCGCTTCCACTGTCCGATGCAGGGGCCGCAGGCATTGGCAAGGACCTGGGCGCCGACCTTGGAGAGGCGCTCGAGCTGGCCGTCTCGCTCGATCGTGGCGCGGATCTGCTCCGAGCCGGGCGTGACGAGGAGCGGGATGTCCATCTTGTCGTGATGGGCTTCCGCCTGGTCGGCGACATCGGCCGCGCGGGCGATGTCCTCGTAGGAGGAGTTGGTGCAGCTCCCGATCAGGGCGACGGAGATCTTGTCGGCGTAGCCGTTCTCCTGGACGTCTTTCGCCATCTGGGAGATGGGGCGCGCGAGATCGGGCGTGTGCGGTCCGACGATGTGCGGCTCGAGGGTGCAGAGGTCGATCTCGATGACCTTCTCGTAGTAGCGCTCGGGATCCTTCTCGACCTCGGGGTCGGCGACGAGGAGCGAGCGATGCTTCTCGGCGAGCTCGGCGAGCTTCTTTCGGCCGGTGCCGCCGAGGTAGGAGGCCATGCGCTCGTCGTAGGGGAAGATCGAGGTGGTGGCGCCGAGCTCGGCACCCATGTTGGTGATGGTGCCCTTGCCGGTGCAACTGATCGAGCGGACGCCCGGGCCGAAGTACTCGATGATGCGGTTCGTACCGCCCTTGACGGTCAGGATGCCGAGGAGCTTGAGGATGACGTCCTTGGGCGCGGTCCAGCCGTTCATCTCGCCGGTGAGCCTGACGCCGACGATGTTCGGCTGGAGGACCTCCCAGGGGAAGTCGGCGATGACGTCGACCGCATCGGCGCCACCGACGCCGCAGGCGATCATGCCCAGGCCGCCCGCGTTCGGCGTGTGCGAGTCGGTGCCGATCATCAGGCCACCCGGGAAGGCGTAGTTCTCGAGGACGACCTGGTGGATGATGCCGGCGCCGGGCTTCCAGAAGCCGATGCCGTAGCGCTGCGAGACGGTGCTGAGGAAGTCGTAGACCTCCTTGTTGGTGACCTCGGCGGTGGCGAGGTCTGCGGCGGCACCGGTGTGCGCCTGGATGAGGTGGTCGCAGTGGACGGTGGTCGGCACGGCAACCCTCTCGCGGCCGGCCTGCATGAACTGGAGAAGCGCCATCTGGGCGGTGGCGTCCTGCATCGCGACGCGATCGGGTCGCAGCATGAGGTAGGCGGAGCCCGCTTCGATCTCCTGCCCCTTGGGATCGTCCAGGTGACCGAGGACGATCTTCTCGGCCAGCGTCATCGGACGCCCGAGTCGCTCGCGCACGATCGCGAGGGTCTTCTCGATGCGCTCGTAGGCTTGCTGGACGAACTCGGGCGTGGAATCGATGGTCTCCATGCGGCACTTCCTTTCGCGAGGGAACCGGTGACGTCGAGTGAAACGCTCATTATATCGTGGCCCGACCAGGTCTGCATCGGCGTGGGCGGAGGGCGTCGATCGATCGAAGACCTCGCGGTGCCTCGAGCCGTTGCCGAACGTTCAACGGCTCAACGCTCAACCTTGGACGTCCATGTCCATGCGGCGGAGACGCCCTTCGAGTGTCCCTTGCTCGGCGCCTTTCCGCTCGATCGACGGCACCGTCGAGGAAGCGGCTTCTGGCTCGCTGACCGCTTCCCGTCTCGGTCGCGCGGGCTCTGGTTGGCAATCTGTTCCCGGCACGAATGGCCCACTTTGCAATACGAAGTTGGCAATCTCTTCCCGGCACGAATGGCCCACTTTCGCAAAGTGGGCCATTTGTGCCGGGAACAGAATGCTCACTTTCCGAGGGTGCGCTCGGCAGCCTTGCCCGGCACCACCGGCTGGACCCAGGCCATCTCGGGGTCGTCCTTGGCGTACGGGTTGGGGTGCTTCTTCGAGGAGGTGACGGTCGCCCTCACGTAGAGCTCGTCGCCGTCGAAGGTGTACTTCGCCGGGTTGGCGGTCGTCTCGGCAAGGATCTCTCCGAGGGGGCCGGCGCCGCCCGAGAGGCCGCGCGTGCCGATGAAGCGGGTCGTGTAGGTGACGCCTTCCTCGGCGTCGATCGCGACCTCGAGCGACTTCGGTGTCGCGTGAACCTTCGTCAGCGAGACACCGCTCGAAGCGTAGAACTCGCCCTCGCGCATCGCGGTCACGACGGTGTCGGGATCGCGCGACTCGGACCAAACCATCACCCAGCCGCGGCCAGGATTGGTCTTGCCGAGACCGGTCTCGAAGTACTCGTGGGAGTCATCGGTCGCGACACCGTACAGCAGACCCAGATCGAGGGTCGTGAGGCGCAGCGTGAGAGCCATGTCCCAGAGCTGCTCCATGCTGGCGTGCTCCGCGTCGCCGTAGTTCCGCACGCCCGAGTGACCGTTGTACACCTCGAAGAAGCGCTCGCCGCGGATATGCGCGATGTCTTCGGGCGTCATGGCCCAGCCAAAGTTCGGATGGTTGACGTGCGCGAACATCGGGCGCCCGGCGCTCTCGCTCTGTGCGATGACGGCGTCGATGGCGTTCTGGAGCACCTCGCGCAAAGAAGCGCCAGTCTGCTTCGGGATCAGCTCGGTCAAGTTGACGCCGTTCACATGAATCGGCGCGCCTTGGAAATCCGACGTGATCTCCTCGCCTTGAATGAAGAAGAACGTCTCGTTCTCGAAGCGCTCCCGAAGCTCCGTGAGCGTCTTGAGCCGCATTTTCGGCTGACCATCGTCCTCACCGCGCACCTCGACCCAGCCCTCCCCGAACTTGTCCTCGATCTGCTGAACGCGCTCGCTGGTCAGGCGACTGCGGCCTTCGTCCTTGATCGGAAACCACCGCTCGCCGGTCGAGAGGATGTTGTGATCGGTCAAGACGAGAAAGTCGTATCCGTTCTCGACATACCAAGACGCCACCCACTCGGGCGCCCCGTTGCCGTCGCTCCACAGCGTGTGCGTGTGCGTGTTCCCGCGGAGCCATTGGGGGGCCCTGCCTTCGACTTGCTTGGCATTGGCGGTGAAGTGCCAAGCGGCTGCGAGAAGAACGAGCGAGAGGCCAGCGAAGATCAGGCGACGCATGATGGGGCTCCAGTCCGGGCGCACCACGGGCTCGGGCCCGCGGCCGGTCGAGTCGAAAAGTGCCCGCGAGCTTATCGCGTCAGCGGCAGGAATGCCGGGGAAAACCAGAGCTTGGAGCGTGGGCTCGAAACCCTCAGGCTGGTAACCAGAGCCCGCACGGGTCCCTGACACGGAGCCGTTGCCATCGATGAGGCGAGGTTCACGGCGAGGACATCATCCGTCTGGCGATGAGTAAGGGACGAGCGGACATCCTCGTCAGTCAGGTCCTCAGAACGTTCCCTCGCCTTCGTCTGCGGGATCTGGTCCCGTCGTCCTTCACGAGGCCCCGCTGAATCGGTCATGGGTTCTGTGCGCGCAAGCGTGTTCCCAACCCTGCGCCAGGGACCTGTTCGGGCTCCGATCGTCCCTCCCCTGTAGGCTCCGACCGGTGGCCCGACCCGGATGAATCCGCGGGATAGAAGATTGTTTCCGCCTCACTCCGACAGCAGTTCGACCAGGCGGGAGAGCGCGTTCAGGAAGGGCAGACCGGTGCGCTCGATCACCAGATCATTCGGGTCGAGGTAGCTGGCGAGGCGGTAGCGCTCGGGGCGGCGCTCGACTTGCTCCTGAAAGACGAAGCGCATCGTGCCGATGGGACGACCGTCGCGCTCGAGGTCCAGCTCCATGGTGTCGACGACGGGGGCATCGGAGCGGGTGACCAGCCGGACCGCCGAATACGGGCGCGAGGTCCCGGGGCGACGCTCACCCTCGATGTGCATCACGCCGTTGATCCCTCGCTCGATCTCGAGGTCGTAGTCGAGCGTCAGGCTGTCGAGGACGCGTTGCAGGTCCAACGTCCTGAGATCGGTCAGCCGCTCGATCAGTCGATCGTGCGCTTCCTGCGAGGAGATCCGCAGGCCGAAGCTGCCCGGTAGGGCCGCCCAGAGCCCGGTATCCCGGCCTTCACTTCCCCAGGTGAGTGTGCGTCCGTCGCCTTCGGGCTCGACGACGAAGCGGTCGCCGTTGGTCGTGAGGCGCCCCGGCCGCTTCGCCAGGTACCTCAACAAGAGCGGGGCTGCCTCATCAGGCGCGAGCTCGATGCGATAGACGCGGTCGACGTCCATCCGGTGCGCCCGCACGATCTCACGCAGCGCCGCGCTCGCCTCGGGTCCGCTCCAGAGGATCCACGTCCCCAGGAGCAAGGCCGCCAACACCGAGCCGGCGACGCCCATCCAAAGCCCGGTCCGCCTGGACGGCGCTGCTTGGATCTCGAGCGACGTCACGGGCGGCTCGTGGTCCAGCCGATCCTGCACCTTGGCCAGCAGGCTGGCGGCATCGATCGAGGCGGTCTTCTGGCGAAGGTGCTCGGACACGAGCTCTTCGGCGCGCTTCTCGAGTCTCTCGTCGCTCATTCCGTCACCTCGTCCATGTATGGTTCCAGCGCTTTCGCGATGGCCTTGCGCGCCCGATGCAGAAGGACGCGCGCATTGTTCCGCGTGATGCCGAGTGTGCTCGCGATGTCGGCGATCTCCCAGCCCGTCGCGCTGAGATGCAGCACCTCGCGCTGCGCGGCCGGCAGCTCGCCCAAGTGCCGATCGATCAAACCGGACAGCTCTTCGGCGCCGGCTCGCTCGGCCGGGTCGAGGTCGGGACGGTTGTCACGAACCTCCCAGGCCGTGCCGTCGCACGGTCCTGCATCCAAGCTCACGACGGGCTTCCGCCGCGTCACCCAGTTCCGGCACTTGTTCGTCACGGCCGTGAAGAGCAGCTTCGTGCCGTCCTGGACGAGGTCGTAGCGATCGCGGTGCCGGAGCAGCGCGCACAGCGCGTCCTGGACCAGGTCCTCGGCCACCGCCCGGTCCCGGATCAGGGACCAAGCGTAGCTGACAGCGCGAGGTCCGTCGGTCAGCACCCATTGTTCGAGTCGTTCGTCCAAGTGGCTCTCGTCTTCTCTTCGGTGGCGGTGAACGCGCGGGAGAACCCAACTCGTTCCTCGGCATTACAGACAAAAAGCCGGACACCTTGGGGCGAAAAAGACCCGCCCCCGGACTCGGGGAAGTCCGGAGGCGGATCGGAGGGATCGGCCAAGGCCGCATCCCTCGATCGCCCGCCTGATCCGAGCGGGCGAGGAGGAGTGTCGAATCACTGGCAGAGCGCGTCGCGCCATTCTTCGAAACGCAGACGAAGCGACTGGGCGGCATCTTTCAGGAGCGTCTGCTCCTCGGCACCCAGCGAGCTCCAGGCGATCTGACGGCGGTCGTCGCGCATCACCGAGAGCGTCGAGCGATCGAGCTCGGTGCTCGCGAAGAAGCTGTCCCGAGCGCCTTGCAGGGCCACCTGCTGGAGCGGCGAGAGCTCGAAGCGCTCGATCCAGGTCGGGGCGACTCCCTGCACGAAGACATCCACCGCGGCACGGACCGCCTTGGGTCGATCGGCCGGCTCGGCTTTACGGACCGCCTCGATCGCTTGCTGCAAGGCGCCGGTGTCGACGCCCTGGAGCAGCGTGCAGACCTGGGCCTGGCGATCCTCACGCGGCGAGGTCAAGAAGGTGCGGGCGGCATCGCGAATCGCTTGCTCTTGCTCGTCGGTCAGGATGACGCGCACGGCACCCGCATAGGTCGTGAGATCCTCGAGGACCGCGCGACGCAAGGGTTGGGCCTCGTCCTGTTGATCGGCGGCTTCCCCGAGAATGGCGCTCACGAGCTCGCGAAACGCTTGCCGGGTCTCGCGGTCGAACGACTGACCCGTGACCATGCCCGGGCCGAGCTGTCCGAGACGATTGCCGAAGGATCCACCGGCCAGAGTGGCCGCGTCGCCTAGCCTTCGCTCGAGGTTCCACCGCTGCTGCGGCTCGAGCGAGACGACCCGATCGATCCAGTCGACGCCGGCGCGAACGAGCGGTCGCATCGCCTGTCGATCTTCCACGCCATCCGCCATCTCGCGGAGCAGCGTCTCGACATCGAGCTCATCCAAAGCCGCGCCCAACACCTCGAGGCCGACCGCGCGGTCCTCGGCGCGCAGGCGTACGACCTCCCGCATGAGGCGGAAGCGCTGCTCGGCATCAAGCTCTTGGATGACGATCGAGACGATCCGCGGGTGGGCGGAGGCCTCGCCGGCCGCCGCTGGCTTCTCGCACGGGACCGGCGATGTCGCCGGGTAAGAGAGGACCGCAGCCAAGGCGAACGGGAGGCTGAGGGGAAGGTAGGAGGTGAAGTTCATCGGAGGACCTCCGAGTGTTCGAGTAGGGACGAGGGAGTCGGTCGCCCGATGCTTCCGAGTCGCTCGTCGGTCCGCCGAGTGCCGGAGTGCCGATCTCGGCGGCGATGGCCGAGAGAACCCGCCATGTCCCCGGGCATTACAGCGGCGCGTTTCAGACCGCCGCGATCGCGCTGGCGAAAGAACCCGGCCTTGCGGGTGTCCGCCCGTTTGGAATACCGGCGCCCAGCAGCGAAGAGGAGTCACAGGATGACGCGAGAGGTATCGCGACCGGCCGTTTGGGGATGGACCCTGTTCATCGTCTTGATCGTGGCGGCCGGCGCCGCGTGGTTCCTGTTCTCGGAGGATTCAGGGAGAGCGGGGGATTCGAAGGCGGTCGATCCATCGACGACGCGCCGCACCGTCAGCGATCCCTTGGAGTCTCTCGGGCGAAGCTCGGAAGTCCTGGCGAGTGAGCTCGCAGAGGCGGACTCCCGCGGCGGGCAAGACACTTCGAGTCCGGCCGCTCGGACCGAGGCCCGTTGGATCTCGGGAAGAGTGGTCCGCGCGCAAGATGGCTCCCCGGTGCCGCACGCCGAGATCACCTTGCTCCGCAGGCCGCCGGCCTTGACCTTGGCCGAGCTGGTGAGCTGGGAGCGCTACCGGCCCGGCTTGGACTCGTTCCCGGGTGAGGCGACGATGCGCGATGAAGGCGGCGGCCTGGATCGCATGAGCCCACCGCCGCCGCGCGACGCACCGAAGGTCCGAGCGAATGAGGACGGCCTCTTTCGGATCGACGCCGGCTCTTTCGAGGAGGTCTACCTCGCGGCCGAAGCCGACGGTCTCTATCAGAGCGAGTTCTTCGGGATCGATCCCGATGCGGCCGAGTCCCAGCGGATCCAATTGTCACTGCACACGGGCACTCCGCTCCGTGGTCGTGTCACGGACCGATCCGACCGACCGGTCGCCGGAGCGACGGTCCTCGCGGGTGATGTCTTCGATCCGCTCTCCTTCGCCACTGGCGCGATGGGGCCGATGCGCAGCTACGAGACCCGGACCGATCGCGACGGTCGCTTCGAGCTCCTGGCTTTGCCGCCGGCTGGCCAGAAGTATCTCAAGGTCCTCTCGAAGGACTTTGCGCGCTACGTCGAGACGGGCATCCCGTGTCAGCCGGGCGTACCGATCGAGCGGGACATCGTGCTCTCCCGCGGCGCGATCGTACGCGGCAACGTGCGGGCGGGCGGCGAGCCCGTGAGCGGCGCCGAGGTGGAGGCCCATCAGAAAGGGATCTCGCCGCTCGACGTCGTCGGGCGCATGGAGGGCATGCGGGAGACCAAGACCGGAGCCGACGGCAGCTTCGTTCTCGATCGTCTCTCGAGCGGCGGCTGGAAGGTGCGGGTCGACGCGCGCGGTTGGCTCCCCTCGAAGGAGCTCACCGTCACGCTCGAAGAGGAGCAGGTCGAGAAGATCGACTTCGAGCTCGAGCCCGGCGAGGTGATCGCGGGCATCGTGATCAACGAGGCGTCGCAACCCGTCGCGGGAGCGACCATCACCCCGGAGCGAAAGCGCGGCATGTTCGAGCTCGCCGGAATCGAGCGAGACATCCGGCTGCAGAGCGTCGGCAAGGCAGTCACCGATGCCGAGGGGCGCTTCCGCTGCGCTGGCTTGGTCGAAGGGACCTACACGCTGCAGGTGCAGGCTGGTGGCTACTCCGACGCCAAGCGATCGGAGATCGAGACGGGGACCGAGGGTGTCGTGATTCGGCTCCCGCTACCGGGCGCGATCGAAGGTGCGGTGATCTCGGGTGACCTCTTCGAGCCGGTCGCGGACTTCACGGTCGAGATCCCCAGGAAGATCGACGTGCCGATGGCCTCGGCGATGCAGGTACCGGGCCGAGTCGAGCGCTACCGAGACGCCGGCGGGCTGTTCCGCATCGACGGCGTGGAGCCGGGCGCGGTCGAGCTCGAGATTCGCGCCGAGGGCTACGTGATCGCCAAGGTGACGGATGTCGTCGTGGTCGCCGGCGAGACGACGAAAGGCATTCGCGTCGTCTTGCAGCCCGGGTCTCGTCTGGCCGGTCGCGTGGTGGATCCAAGCGGCGAGCCGGTCTCCGGTGCTCGCCTCACGACCAAGACCGGCATGGAGCGTTACATGTCGGCGTTCGACGCGTCGGGCAATGCCAGCACCGACGAACAAGGGCGCTTCGAGATGGCGGGTCTTTCGCCGGGGACGATCACCGTCTCGGTGAGTCATCCCGACTTCGCGGGCGCCTCGCGGCGATACACGCTCGAGACGGCGCAGGTGATCGACGACGTCGAGATCGTCCTCTCGACGGGCGGCACCATCGAAGGCCGGCTCATCGATGCGAGCGGAAAGCCCGCTTCCGGGCAGATGGTGTTCGCGACGCAGCCTGGCCGTGTCGACTTCAAGCGCGCCACCTCCGATGAGGACGGTTACTTCCTCCTGACGGGGCTCACCGCCGGCACCTACCAGGTCACGGCACTCCTGGGACTCGGAGGCGAGGCCGAGGACATCCTCGCCGCGATCGGCAGCCAGCTCACCCAGACGGTGGAGCTGCCCGAGGACGGTCACGAGTTCATCGAGTTCCGGGCTTCCGACAAGGAAGGCGGAATCCGTTTGACCGGTCGCGTCACCCAAGCGGGCGCACCGCTGGAGACGGGGCTCCTGATGGTGACGCCGGCCGGAGGCTCGCAGCAGCCAGCGGCGAGCGGGACGATCGGCGAGAACGGCCGCTTCGAGGTGAAGGGGCTCCAACCTGGGGATTATCAAATCGTCATTCAAGGCGGACCTGGCCTGGGGGACTTCGTGCCCTTCGAGCTGAAGGTGGCCGAGGACGCCGTCGAGATCGAGCGAGACTTCGACTTGCCGGGAGGAGAGATCGAAGGCGTCGTCGTCTCGGCCGCTTCGGGAGCGCCGCTCAGTGGTGTGCGGGTGCTGGCGCGGGACGGTGAGGGGGCGGGTGTCGCGGCGCCGGGCATGAAGCAGGCGATCACCGATGCGAAGGGCCGCTTCCACTTCCAGAGCCTGAAGGCCGGCAGCTACGAGCTGGTCGTCGGAGGATCGGGATTCGTCGGCCGCGCCGATGTCGGCCATGAGATCGTCGAGAACGTCGTGGTCACCGGCGCCAAGGAAGACGTCGGCAAGATCCGACTCGCCGGCGCGGGCACGCTCGTCGGAAGGGTCGTTGCGCCGAACGGCGATGCGCCGAGCGGCACCTTGGTCGGGTTGGAAGACGATCGAGGCCGCAGCGTGATTCTCCTGGGCGAGGCGCCGCTCGACGACGGAGGCCGATTCACGATCAAGGGCTTGTCACCCGGGACCTACAAGGTCATCGTACGTACGCCCGGCGGTGAGAAGCTGGAGCGAAGCGGCATCGTCGTGCGCCTGGGCGAAGAGACCCCCGAGGTCGAGGTGGTGGTGCGGTAGGGGCGTCCCGCCCAAAACCAATGGGAACGCGGGCGTCCCGCCCGCCTGGATCAACTCAGGGACCTTGCGAGCTCGAGCGTGCGCTTCCGGCCGCTGGTCCAACCCGGCTGAAGCCGGGGGATACGAAGTTGGAGCCACGATGAAGCGAGTCACGGGGATCGGTGGAGTCTTCTTCAAGGCCAAGGACCCGAAGGCCTTGGCTGCCTGGTACAAGACGCACCTCGGAATCGATGTCTTGGAGTGGGGCGGCGCGGCTTTCCAGTGGAAGAGCCCTGACAACCCCGACGGTGTCGGGACGACGGTGTGGAACGCGTTCGACGCCGACACGGAGTACTTCGCTCCTAGCCATTCGCCCTTCATGATCAACTACCGCGTCGCCGACCTGCATGCGCTCATGACCGCGCTTCGATCGGAAGGTGTGCAGATCGAGGGCGACGTCCAGGAATCCGAGCTCGGCAAGTTCGGTTGGGTGGTCGACCCCGAGGGCAACAAGGTCGAGCTGTGGGAGCCGCCGGAAGGGCAGTGAGAACTGTCATTCCAAACCGGCTGAAGCCGGTGAGCCAACCCGGCTGAAGCCGGGGGATACACGGACGCAGATCCGCTCTTGCGCGCACCCTAACTTTTTTCTAACCTCTCGGCTCGTCCCGGGGAGGGGACAAGAGCGTCCAGCGGAGCCAGCACCGTGCCCACCGAGCTGAACGAGATCGTCATCCAGGGTGCCCGTCAGCACAATCTCAAGCACATCACCGTCACGATTCCCAAGCGTCAGCTCACCGTCCTGACCGGTGTGTCCGGCTCGGGCAAGTCCAGCCTGGCCTTCGATACGCTCTACGCCGAAGGGCAGCGCCGGTACATCGAGTCGCTCTCCTCCTACGCCCGGCAGTTCCTCGGGCAGATGGAGAAGCCGCTCTACGATCACATCCGCGGCATCGCGCCGACGATCTCGGTCGAGCAGAAGGCGGCGAGCAACAACCCGCGCTCGACGGTCGGCACCGTCACCGAGATCCACGACTACCTGCGTGTCCTCTTCGCCCGCGTCGGCCAGCCGTTCTGCTACCAGTGCGGCCGCGCGGTGACCGGTCAGTCAGCGGCGCAGATCGTGCGCGATCTCGAAGCGAGTGGCGAAGGGCGCAAGGTGACCGTGTTCGCGCGCGTGCTCGAGAATCGCAAGGGCGAGCACAAGGAGCTGATCAGCCAATTGCGCCAGGACGGCTTCTCGCGTCTGCGGCTCAATGGCGAGATCGTCTCCCTGAAGGATGACGTCCGACTCGACAAACGTCGCAAGCACACGCTCGACGTCGTGATCGACCGCGTGACGATCAAGCCAGGGATCATGCCGCGCCTGACCGAGGCGATCGAGCTGGCACTGCGCGTCGGCGAAGGCAGTTGCACGGCGACGGTCGACGAGGAGGCCGAGCGCCTCTACTCCGAGGCGCGCGCATGCCCGCATTGCAACCTGTCCTTCCCCGAGCTGACGCCACAGCTCTTCTCGTTCAACTCACCGCAGGGCATGTGCCACGACTGCAACGGTCTCGGCACGCGCTTCGACATGGACCCGGCCCGCATCGTGCCCGATCACGCCAAGACCCTCGCCGACGGAGCGGTGGCCGACTGGGGGCAGATCGGAGGGCAGAAGGGCGGCTGGACGGGCGCCATCGCGCGCGCCGTCTGCAAGAAGAACAAGATCGACATCGACAAGCCGTGGAGCAAGCTCACCCAGAAGCAGCGGGAGGTCGTTCTCTACGGAACTGGTCATGCGCGCAT
>JAVJTD010000131.1:0-1986 GCA_040219065.1 Planctomycetota bacterium | reverse complement strand
ATCGTCGCGGAGGATCTTCTCGTAGCCTAGCGAGACGACCTCACGCTCCTCGCTCGAGACCGTGACGGTCGATTCCTCGTCAGCGGGGATCACGACGCGCTCGGGCGTCTGCTCGGTAGCAGGCTCCTCCTCGCCCGGGATCTCCTCGCCAGATCGCGTGATGTCCTCGACCGAGTCGGTCGGCACCAGCAGCCGATGCTCTTCGCCGCGCCAGTCGAAGAGAACCGTGACGCTGCCGACCCGCCGAAGGGTGGCCGGCGGATAGACGGCTTCGAACGCGTCGCCGATCCCTAGCCAGACCGGCTCTTCCATCTTCTCGGTGATCTGCCGCACCGCCGCCTGGCTCCGGAGGGGCTCTCGCCGATCTACGCGCACCGCGGCGATCTCGATCCGCCTGGCGAGGTCCTCGCTCGATCGCAGGGACTCACCTCCCGACCGCGGCTCGAGGTTCCAGTCCACCTCCCCTTTGTCTTGACGGAAGAGGCTCGGGACGTCCTTGGGATCGCCGCTGGCCTCGGCCGGAGAGGTCCGACGGTGCTCGATCCACAAGATCGCCAAGGCGGTCACCAGGGCGAGGGGAACGAGCACGGCGAGGAGCACCCAAAGGACGCCGCCCCGCCGGGTTTCGAGGCCTCGAATCGAAGTCACGTCTGCAGAAGATCGGCGGCGCCGGTCCCTTTCTGAATGCCTCGCATCAGGAGACGCAGCTCATCGGCGTTGTCCGAGGACGCGAGTGCCTCTTCGTGAGTGACCATGTCGCGATCATACAGGCGAAGGAGCGACTGGTTGAATGTCATCGTCCCATAATAGTCACCCTCGAAGAGAGCCTTGTGCAGATCTTTCGTTCGACCCTCGGAGATGATCTCCCGAGTCGTCGGCGTCGAGAGCAGCAGCTCCACCGCCGGAATCCGTCCCTCACCGACCTTGTTTCGAATCAGGCGCAGCGAGATCACTCCGGCGAGGTTCATGGAGAGCTGCTGACGAATGAGGTCGTGCTGGTGCGGCGGGAAGAAGGTCATGATCCGCTCGACCGTCTGCACGGCATTCACCGTGTGGAGGGTCGACAGCACCAGGTGGCCCGTCTCGGCCGCCTGAATCGCCGCTTCGACCGTCTCTTGATCGCGCATCTCGCCGATCAGGATCACGTCGGGAGTCTGCCGCACGCAGTGCTTGAGCGCCTGCCCGAAAGTCGTGCTGTCGAGGCCGACCTCGCGCTGGCTGATGATGCTCAGCTTGTCCTCGAAGATGTACTCGATCGGATCTTCGATCGTCACGATGTGCCGGCTCATGGTCTGGTTCATGTACTCGACCATCGCCGCCATCGTGGTCGACTTACCCGAGCCCGCGATCCCCGTCGTCAGCACGAGTCCTCGCCGCAGCTCGCAGAGCTTCTTGAGCTGAGCCACCGGCAGGTTCAGGTCCTTGAAGCTCGGCACATCGCTCTGGATGTGCCGGAACACGAAGCCCAGCTCCCCGCTCTGCCGGAAGATGTTCAACCGGAAGCGTGCCAGACCCGGCAGGCTGAAGGCCGTGTCGATCTCCCCCAGCGAGCGGAATCGCTGGAGGTCGTTCTTGGGCAGTACCTGCTGAAGGTATTCGCGCCCCATCTCGGTCGTGATCCGCGTGTCAGCGATGAACTTGATCTGTCCGCAAGCTCGAATCGCCGGGAAGCCGCCCGTCTTGAGGATGAGGTCCGAACCTCCATCCTTGACGAGGATCTCCAGCAGGCTCTTGAGGTCCATTCCCAGGCTCCAGGTTTTCAGGCTTTCCTGGGTGAAGGCCGTTCCCCCGCCCTTCACCCGATCCACCTATCGCCTTGCCGGGCATAACTCCTTGAATGACAGATGGTCACGCGGGGAAGGCAGAGTGTTCAGGTGCTTGGGTGCTTGGGTGCTTGGGTGCTTGGGTGCTTGGGTGCTTGGGTGACTGGGTGCTTGGGTGACTGGGTGACTGGGTGACCTTGAAGGTCTCTCGCTTGTCGTGATG
>JAVJTD010000127.1:0-35527 GCA_040219065.1 Planctomycetota bacterium | reverse complement strand
TCGGTAACCAGAACTACTGGACCGGTTCGGGCAACGAGCGCAACCTCAACTCCGGTGGTATCTCCTTCTTGGAAGACACCGTCGCGAACTCGGCCTTCCAGCTCATCGGCGCCCAGGAGTGGAGCCACAGCTACTTCCAGGTCGACGGTTTCACGCAGACCAACCGTGATCCTTCCGCCGGCACGTCGGGCTCTTTCGGCTTCGACACCGCCACGGTCGGTACCGGTGGTACCATCATCCGCTCGAGCACCTCGGCCATCAACCCGGGTGCCCCGGCTGACGGTTCCGCGTTCCGCGTCGTCGCCAACCAGCAGCTCACCGGTACCTCGAACAGCACCATCACGCTGATCGCCGCCACCAACCTCGGTGGTGGTCTCACGGAAAATGCTTCCGGTACCTTCACGCTGCCCGCCGGTGACGGCCGCCAGACCAACCTGGTCTCCGACCCGCTCCTCACCGGTCTCGGCCTGAGCCTCTCGATCATCACCTCGACCGGTGGTGGTCTCGGTGGTCTCACGGGTGACGTCGGTCTCTCCGGCCAAGCCCAGACCATCGCGCTGGACAATGCTCTCGTCGCGGTTCCGCCGGCTCTCCAGCCGCTCGGCGTCGTCACTCAGACGATCGGCATCCAGCTCCCGAGCTTCAGCTTCGTGACCGGTGGCGACCGCTACTCCGTCAACTAAGTTGACCGGATGACGCGGCCGTTTACGGCCTGAAGCACTGAGCTTCGAATGAACTCCCCTCTTCTCCCCCACGGGAGAGGGGAGTTTCTTTTTTGGTTCCTCGCGATGAAGCCGGGCGATGGAATGCCCACGCCGAGCGAGCCAGGGACCGGGTCTGTCTGCGAGGGCCTTCCCAAGCGAGCTTGGGCCGCAGCGCACCGTGCCGCCAAGACCGCGCACTCCGAATGCTCCCTTGCTCGGTGCCTTTCTGCTCGATCGGTGGCACCATCGAGAAAGCGGCTCCCAGCTCGGTGACCGCGTTCCGTTTCAGGCCAGCGTCCAACGCCCGGCCCCTCCTCCCCCCCGGCCGTTGATTTGCGGTCCTCCTCCCCTTACGCTCCGTTCGGGCGACTGGTCCCCCTTCGCGAACAACCCACGGCTACGGCGATGAATCTCTTGCTGCTCGCCACAATCCTGCTCGTCCCTGGCTGGGGGCAGTCGAGCGTCTCCGCCTCACTGCAGTCCCCCAGTGACACCCAGAAGATCCGGGCGGGCTTGCTCAAGCATGACTCGCAGACCTTCGGTGGCTACCTGCCCCCCAAGACCCGCGTCGTCTTGACCCTCGACGGCTCCGCCCCGGCGAGCGTGACCGAGAGCCAGCTCCAAGGCCGACTCCGCAAGTACTTCACCTCGATCAAAACGCTCAAGCTCACCCACGACACCAAAGCCTCTCGCCCCAACTTCCTCGTCTTCGAGCACGAGTACGAAGAGGGTCGCCGCAAACGGACGGGCTCGTATCGCGTCTCGTTCACGAGCACAGGTGGTCAGCTCCGCGTGACTCGGATCGAGCATCGTCGGTGACATGGGCAAATCCACGAGGCGCAGCCTTGCCGCATGCCTGATCGGCCTCGCGATCTTGCTCGCGGCCGGCACCCAGTGGCTCCCGAGGCCCGAAGTCGCTTCGAAAGAGGACGATCTGAACACGATCCGAGCCGGCTTCGAAAGATGGCGACTCACCGTGGACGAGGCGCTCGATCGCCTGGCGACGAACAGCGGCCAAGACCCTTCCTTCAGCTCCGAGTCCCTCGAGCGAGTGCGACAAGCCTGGCCTGAGCGGTCTTTTCTCGAATGGCGCCGCACAGGCTTGCCTCGCGCTTGGGCCGGCTCTCCGCCGCCGCCGTTCGACTCGGCCCCACCGCGCGGGCTGCACCGCATCGGATCGACCTGGTGGTGGCTCGATCAGAGGCCGCTTCCGTCCGGGGGCACCTTGCGGGCCGGCATTGCTCTTCTCTCCCAATGGCCGCCGGTTCACCCACTGGCTCCGCGCTCAGCGGCTCTGGACGAAATCGAGGACGAGCTCCACGTCCTCAGCGGCTGGTGGATCTCGGAGGCGCCGGCCAAACAATCGGGTGTCGGCTCGGCTCCTCTCGATGACGACCATGCAATCGTCTTCGAGCCCCCGAGCGAAGAAGCGATCGGACACGCCCTTCAGTCCCGCGAGCGGCGATTCCGGGATCGGCTCTTCGCGGGAGCGGCACTGGCGAGCTGGCTAGCAGTGCTCCTCTTCTTGCCATGGGTGGGCGGAAGGCACCGCTACTGGATGCGGGCGATCGCGATCGCAATCACACTCGCCCTTCGCGTGGTTCTCGGCCATCTCCGGCTCGCCGGCCTCCCCCCCGAGAATTCGGTGTGGAGCGCGACCTGGCTCAGCTCGACCCGCCTCAACGACCTCGTCACGAATCTCGTCGGAAGCCGGCTACCGGGTTGGCTCGCCCTGGAGACATGGTTCCTCACGCCAGCCGACTTCGCGATGAGCTGCGCGACGCTCGGAGCGATCGGCTTCTTCCTCAGTGCCATGCGCAGAAGCCCCGAGCACCCGCTCGAACCGACCCGATGGTCACTCGGTCTTCGTTGGGTCGCCTCCCTCTCGGGTGGCTTCTTTCTGGCCGTCGCCCTCGAGTGGCTCTTGGAAGTCGCGACGCTCGACGCCACTTACGACCTGCTCCAGCCGGTGGCCGACGACAGCTCCGGCGCACGGCTCCTCGTCTTACTCGGCTTGTTCGCCGCCACGCTCGGAGCAGCCTTTGCCCTGGCGCGAGCTTGGGGCGGATCGAACGGCCGTGTGCGAGCGATCTTCGTGATCTCGGGTTGGATCGGCTGCACTCTCGGGTTTTCGGAGAGCGCCCTGGTCGCCCGCCTCATCCAGTCCGGCGGGCTCACCGCACTGAGCATCGCCCTGGTCGCCGATTGGCTCCGGAGAGGCGGGTTGGTGTTGCCGATCAGCGCCATCCTCGTCTCCTTGACGCTCTATCCCGGGATTCAATCCCTGACGCAGCGCGATCGGGAAGAGCGCATCGCGGCCGAGGTCCTCCTGCAGCCCGATCCCGAGAGTGTGTTTCGAAACGCTCTCTGGGACCTGGTGACGACCGGCGACTCGGACCCCGCTGTTCGGCGCATTCGGGAGCGCGGCGGCGATCCGGACGACGTCGCCTTCGCCCTGTGGGCCGTGAGCACGTTCGGGAGTCACGGTTGGCCGGCGAGGATCCTTTACTCGCCGCCGAGCGGGACGGGCACTGTGGAGATCGGTTTGCCTCCGTCGAGTGACCGTCCGAGTCAGCTCGCCACCCGCCCCTGGCCCGAGGCCGGGTCGGAGCCCGAGGTCGGGCCGTTCGGTGAGGACTACACCACCGGTCGACGCTGGTGGTACGCTCGACACTTCTTCGAAGGTGGCGCCTCAATCGAGGTTCAGGCTCCTTTCTCTCGCCGATCGACCCTCCTCGCCTCTCGCCGGGGCGCTCCGGTGCTCGACGAGACGATTCGCATCGCTCTTCTGGGCGTCGAGGACTCCGAGCGCTACGACGCGCCGCCGGCCAATCTGCGTCCCCCCGACGGGCTCTCGGAGCTCGAGCCTGACGGCCCCGGGCTCTGGACGACCCAGCGAATCGATGGGCGCCTCTATCGCTGCTACTTCGTCCGAAGAAGCCAGCCCGACCGGCGCCTCGTCGCCTACACACCCGTTCCGACGACGCTCGAGATCGTGCGCGACGGCGCTTCTCTCCTCGCCCTCTATGCCGCTCTCGCCGCGCTTCCGGGCCTTGCCCTCGTCCTGTTCCGCTGGCGAAGGCGACGCACCCTCGAGTCACGCATCCTGTTCTCCTATGTCTTCGTGTCGCTCGTTCCGATCGGTGGCCTCGCCTGGCTCGAGAGTGGCAACGCTCGGGAAGAGCAGCAGCTCCAGCTCGAGCGGGAGGCCGACCGCCTGTTCGATCTGTTGACCCGAGAGGTCGAGCGCGGTCGCAATCCGCTGGGCGTCCAGACCGTCGACAAGGATTGGTGCCTCGGCATGTCCCAGCTCCTCGGCACCGAGGTGTCTGTATACCGGGAAGGCCATCTCGTCCGGGAAGGCCGTGATGTCGCTTCGAGCCTGCCGACGCTCGCCCACCGTGACATCGTACCCGATCGTCTGCCGGGCCCGACCTTCGACCTCATGGAGCGAGAAGGCCTGCGAGAGCACCTTGCGCCCGTCGAGCTCGGCGAGCTCGCCCTTTGGACGACCTTCCGGCGCACGGACAACCTCACCGGAGAGACCGGTGACATCGTCGGCCTCACGTTGTCCTCGACCCGCGACACGATCGCCCGCGATCAGGAGCGCCGGCTCGCCCTGTCGCTGATGGGCCTCTTCGTCGCGATCATCGGGATCTGGATCGTCGCGGTCTGGCTCGCCAGGCGCCTGTCGGCACCACTTCGCCGCCTCCGCCGAGGTACTGAGCAGGTGGCAGCCGGTCACTGGTCCGTACGTCTCGAGGAAGGCCGCGAAGGACAAGAGATCCGTGAGCTCGTGCGTGCCTTCAACGTGATGATCGAAGAGCTCGAGCGAAGCCGCGAGCAGCAGCTTCGCTTGCAGAGGGAGCAGGCCTGGCGAGAGATGGCTCGCCAGGTCGCTCATGACATCAAGAACTCACTCACTCCAATGAAGCTCTCGCTGCAGCACCTCCAGCGCTTGCTGGCCGACCGAGCCGCCCAGCTCCCGGAAACGGCCGGACGCGCCGGCCGTCATCTCTTGGCCGAGATCGATGCCCTGTCCGACATCGCCGACAAGTTTCGCGAGTTCGCCCGCGATGCCGACGGTGGGACCCCGGTCTCTCGGGAGCCGATCGAGCTCGGTGAGCTCCTGCGCGATGTCGTCTCCTTGTTCCAGGAGACCTTTGCTCAAAACGAGGTCTCGGTCGGCCTCGAGGTCGAAGACGATCTGCCGCCACTCCACGCCGAGCGATCCGGACTCCGCCGTGTCTTCAACAATCTGCTGACCAATGCCCTCCAGGCGCTCTCCGACCGACCCCGGAAGAACATCTCGATCGTCGCCAGACGACTCAACGACTCCGTCGAGGTCACCTTCGAAGACTCGGGCCCCGGCTTCTCGCCGGATGTGCTCCCAAGGCTCTTCGAACCGAGCTTTTCGACGAAGACCTCGGGAAGCGGGCTAGGGCTCGCCATCTGCCGAGCGATCGTCCAAGACCACGGCGGCATGATCGAAGCGACCAACTCGAGCACAGGAGGAGCGCGAATCCGAATCGTGCTTCCCGCCGAGGAGTCGACTGGCGGTTGAGCGAGAATGGAGACACGAGCGGTCGATCGCGACTCGCGAGCGAATCGATTGCGACTCGTGAGGCACTAGGCCGCTCGAGCCTCGAGCCGGTCGATCTGCGATCCCGAGTCCTCCTCGCCACACCGCTCCCAAGCTACCGATGAGGCGAGGAGCGCCGGCACTGGACTAACCCGGGGCGAAGCCCCGGTTCGCGGGTGGCACGGCGAAGCCCCGGTGGCTGGATGGGACGCTCCCTCCTGTTGCCGGCGGCAAGGGCCACCTCTGGAGGGGATGCCGAGGCAGCCGGGTGCCGGAGCGGGTGGGCAACTCGGGCGCGGGCCCGAGATGCCACGGTCTCGCTCGGGAAGGAAGGTCGCCGTCAGGGAACGCGCAGGACAGTACCGGCCTTGAGCTGGGCAGGATCAGAGACCGAGCTGCGATTCAAGGCTTGGAGCTGATCGACCGACAAGCCGAAGCGACGAGCGATCGAATAGAACGTGTCTCCGCGCTGAACGACGTAGGTGCCGCTGCTGCGAGGTGACTCGATCGGCACACGGCGAGAGAGCGGCTCGTTGGCGCTCGCCAGGCTGGCACGGCTGGAGATCAGGTGCTTCTTCGGAATCAGGATGCGATCCCCGACCTTGAGTCGCTCGGCCGGGATGTCCTCATTCGCCTTCTGGATCTCTTGCCAGAGCTTGGCCGTGCCGTAGAGGCGCTGGGAGATCTTGGAGTAGCTGTCGCCCGGCTGGACGTCGTAGTACTCGTACTCGGCGCTCAGAGACGGCGTCGTCAGCGACCTCGACTCTGCCACCGGAGCGGAGGATTCTCGGACGGGCGGCCGCTCTTCGCTTCGTTGCTCCGGCTCCGTGCCGGCGCTGGCGCCTTGCACCGTCTCCGCGGGAACGAACGGAGTCTCCGGCTCGTTCAGCTCGGTCCCGGTGTCGAGATCGGTGTCGATTCCCTCGAAGACCTCGTCTCCGAAGATCGCTTCGTACGTGCTCTTGCCGGGAGTCGAGACATCTTCTCGCTCACCAGACCCACCGCTGTCGGACTCACCGAGTGCGATCTCGGGCTCGTCCGATCCGAAGTCCGGCATCTGCAGGATCGCAAAACCCAGCAGGCCGACGACGACGATCAAGATCCAAAGGACCATGATCTTTTCACTCTTGGCCATCATCCCCCCCCAATACATGAATCACCCGGCGTGCGGGGACACACCGGACCGCGGCCTGCTTTCACCGCCTGCCCTCACAGACGAGCATCCGCTTGCTTGGAACCGCCCAAATCCCGGTCGCTCGACCATCGCCGAGGTGAGAGGCCAGCCCCCACTTGATCACCAAGGCAGTCGACAACCGGGAGTCCGAATATGCCGATCCGACCCGGGCGACGTCAAGAATGAAAAAACACTCATTCCCAAGCACCATGGGGGTTTCGGCGCGAGCCGCTCAGGCCACGGTAGGCGGGACCGTCACCCGAAGATCCACCACCGCCGCCAGCTCGCACGGCGCGCCAGGTCGCGTCGCTCCTCCGGCGTCACCTGCTCGGGCCGATAGCGCTCCTTGTTCTTCAAGAGCCCCCATCGGTCGATCTGCTGCAGCGCACACCGCCATCTGCGGAGCCGTGGCCCTCGCCCCATGGGAAGGGCCGCGCCGAAGTCGACGATCCAGGCACGGCCATCGCTCCCCAGGACCACATTGCGGCGATTGGACAAGTCCCCGTGAGCCCAACCTTCGGCGTGGACGTCCATCAGGACCGCCTCGAGCTCGTCGAAGAACGCCTCGGGCAGGCGAGGGGCCAAAGCGAGCTCCAGCCGCTCACCCTCGATCCACTCGAGGGCCAGGCCGTCGCCGTCCATCACTCCGAGAAGGCGCGGTACTCCCTGGACCGTCTCGAGTGCGTGCAGGACCCGCGCCTCGTGGTGAACCGCCCAGCGGCCAATGGTCCGGCGCACCCAGAGCCACGTGCCGCGGTAGTCCTTGACCACGATCCGCCGGCCCCCGAGCACGGCGAGCCCGACTCTGGGCTTGAACCAGCTCCCGGGCGCCAGCCGGCGCGGCTCGTGGTCGACGAGCGAAGCCCAATCGAGCTTTGGCCAGCCCCTGCTCACAGCCTGGCCGCGAGTGAGAGGAAGCCAAGCGCCAGACAGATCGCCGTCCAGTGCTCGCTGTTCTCGATGACGCGATGCCATCGCCACCTCCGGCCGTCCGTCGGCACGCCACGCAGCCGCGGCCAGAGCGAAGGGACCGAGCGGGCGTAGCGCTCGTAGTCCTCGCCGAAGCGGCGCCGGAGTCGGTTGCTCTCGATGCGTTGCTTCCTCGGAAAGTAGAACAGGAAGAAGGCGACCAAGCCGATCGGCGCGCCGGCCCAGAACAAGAGGGCTCCAGGCAGCTCCGGCCGGAAGCCGGCCACGACGAAGCCCGCGAACAGGATCAAGCTCCCGAGATAGAACGGATGTGCCACGTGCGCGTAGGGCCCGCTCCGAGTCAGCGTGCGGTTCTTCTCGAGGTGCCCGGCCGCCCAGAGGCGGAGCGCCTCTCCCGGCAAGGCCAGAGCCGTCCCGGCGGCGAACCAGATCGGCACCGGATCGGCGAGCACGAGGAGGCTAGCGCCGAAGAGGTAGAGCAGGATGCGGCGGGCGTTGGGGCGCTTCGAGGCGGACATCGGATCAAGACTCCTGACAGAGGACCGATGGAGAACTTATCTGCCGGCGCCACGATCATCCACGCTCCTCGTCCCTTTCGCCCTGTGAGGGCACCGAGCCGCCACGATCTCGCCCCGACTCCGGGCCGAGGAAGACTGCACCTCGGCGAGGCTCTCGGCGTCAGCTCTTGCTCGCGCGAGGCCGACATCCGGCCTCGCGCGGGGTGTCCGAGGGCCGGCTTGAATTCGCCTCAGGAGCGCGATACGCTCCACTCCTCGACCAGCCCACCGGCGACTCCCTATCCAGGCCTCGAACACTCGAAGGAAACACGGCTCGAACGATGAGAAAGTGGACGGTTTGGTTCAGCGTGCTCGCCTCGCTCTTGGCCGGCTGTGCTTCGTCCAGCGAGCAGTTCGAGCCGACCGCCGCCTACCACGTGACTCGCACGGACTATCGCACGGGTCAGCAATTCTCGCTCATGAACCGGAGTCACCCCAAGGTTCGTTCCGCCCGAGGCGGCATGGGCCCCGGCATCAAGGTGATCGAGGACGCGCGGATGACCGAGCTGCTCGGGTTCTTCTCGGACTGGGACTTCTTCGAGATGGCCGTCGCTGCGGCGCCCAACTCCCAGGTCCTCCAAGAGAATGCCATCAAGGCCATCTCGGTCGAGATGGGCCCGAGGACCTACACCTTGGTCCACGAGCTCACGCCTGCCGATCCCGACCTCGCCGAGGATCGCCTCGAAGCCCTGCAGGCCATCGACACCGAGTTCCGCTACGTCTTCGACAGTACGCATCAGCTCTACTTCGTCGACAACCCCGAAGGCGCCAAGATGTTCGACGAGTACAAGGACAGCCTGGGAAGAGAGCGCTGATGCGGCGAGCGATCGTCATTCCCGTCCGCCTCGAATCGACTCGCCTGCCACGAAAGCCCCTCCTGAGCAAGACCGGACGCTACCTCGTCCAGCACGTCTACGAGCGCGCGGTCGCCTCGGGCGCCGCCGAGCGCGTCGCGATCGCGACCGACAGCGAAGAGGTCCGAGCGGCTGGCGAGGGCTTCGGGGCGGAGGTCTTCATGACTCGGGCCGATCACGTGTGCGGCACCGATCGTATCGCCGAGGTCGCCGAGCGCGAGCTGCGTCCCCAAGGCTTCGAGCTCGTGGTGAACCTGCAGGGCGACGAGCCCGAGATCCCAGGCGCCTCGCTCGAGCGGCTCTTCGAGAGCCTCGAGCAGAACCTTGGTACGAGCCTGAGCACCCTCGCCTGCCCGCTCGAGGACGAAGAGCTCGACCAGCCCGACGTCGTCAAGGTCGTCTTCGATCGGCAGGGTCGAGCGCTGTACTTCTCCCGGGCGGCGATCCCCTTTCCCCGTGACGCCGGGGCGGCGAGCGCCTATCGACACATCGGCATCTACGGCTACCGGATCGACTACTTGCTCGACTTTGCAAGGCGCGAGCCCATGCCCCTCGAGCGCCGCGAGAGCCTGGAACAGCTCCGGGCCCTCGAGTCCGGCGACACGATTCGCGTGATCCCGATCGAGTGGGTCCCGCGAGGCATCGACACGCCGGCCGATTACGAGGCCTTCCTTCAACGCTGTCAGCCAGAGTCCGCACCGTCGGACACGCCCGTCACTCACCCATCGCGCGGAGGCGATTGATCGACATGGCACCGAAAGGAACCAAGCACATCTTCGTCACCGGCGGCGTCGTCTCGTCGCTGGGCAAGGGGCTGACCAGCGCCGCGATCGCCATGCTGCTGGAGTCGCGCGGCCTGCGAGTCGGCCTGCAGAAGCTCGACCCCTACATCAACGTCGACCCGGGCACCATGAGCCCCTTCCAGCACGGTGAGGTGTACGTCCTCGACGACGGCGCCGAGACCGATCTCGACCTGGGACACTACGAGCGCTTCACCCACGCCAAGCTCAACCGCCACAGCAATTACACCACCGGCAAGATCTACCACGCGGTCATCACCAAAGAGCGCGCCGGCGCGTACCTCGGCTCGACCGTGCAGGTCATCCCGCACGTCACCGACGAGATCAAGGAGTCGATCCTCCGCGCGGTCGACCCGCATCTCGACGTGCTCATCACCGAGATCGGCGGCACGGTGGGTGACATCGAGTCCCTGCCTTTCCTCGAAGCCATTCGCCAGTTCCGCCACGATCGCGGCAGCCGCAACGTCTTCTACGTGCACCTGACGCTCCTGCCCTACTTGCGCGCCGCCGGCGAGCTCAAGACCAAGCCGACGCAGCAGTCGGTCAGCCAGCTCCGCCAGATCGGCATCCAGCCCGACTGCGTGATCTGCCGCACCGAGCGCCCGATGACACAGGAGATCCAAGAGAAGATCTCTCTGTTCACCAACGTCGATCGCGAGACGGTCATCGAGGAGCGCGACGTCGAGTACTCGATCTACGAGGTGCCGATCGTCCTCCAGCAGCAGAAGCTCGACGAGATCATTATCGACCGCCTCTCGCTCGACGCCGGCCCCAGTAATCTCTCCGACTGGAAGAGCATGCTCGCGATCGTCCGCAATCCCGAGCGCGAGACCCGCATCGCCGTCGTCGGCAAGTACATCCAGCTCACCGACGCCTACAAGTCGATCTACGAGGCTCTCGCCCACGCCGGCATAGCCAACAAGACGCGCGTGCGCATCGAGAAGATCGAGGCCGAGGACATCGAGGCCCACGGACCGGCCCGGTACCTCGAGGGCGTCGGCGGCATCCTCGTGCCGGGCGGCTTCGGCGAGCGCGGCACCGACGGCAAGATCGACGCGGTGCGCTATGCCCGCGAGAACAAGATCCCCTTCTTCGGAATCTGCCTCGGGCTCCAGAGCGCCGTCATCGAGTTCGCGCGCAACGTCGCCAAGCTGCAAGGCGCCAACTCGACCGAGTTCGACTCGCAGACCCCGCATCCCGTCATCGCCTTGATGGAAGACCAACGTGACGTCCGCGACAAGGGCGGTACGATGCGGCTCGGCTCCTATCCGTGCACGCTGGCCGAGGGGCTGAAGGCCTTTGAGGCCTACGGCGAGCGCGTGATCTTCGAGCGACATCGCCATCGCTTCGAGGTGAACAACCTCTACCGGGAGCGACTCGTCGCCGCCGGCCTGAAGATATCGGGAGTCTACGAGAAGGGTGACCTCGTCGAGATCGTCGAGATCGAGGACCACCCCTTCTTCGTCGGCGTCCAGTACCACCCCGAGTTCAAGTCGAAGCCGACCGCCGCACATCCGCTCTTCCGCACCTTCGTTCGAGCCGCGCTCGAGACGCGCGCCACGAGCGTGGCCACCGACGATGAGGACGCAGAGACCGTCTCGCCCAATGTGGAAGAGGGCGCCGACCACGCCAAGACCCACTGAGAGATCGAGCGCGACGATGCCCCCCGAAGAGAACGACGAGAAGAAGCCGACTTGGTCCAAGGAGGCCGGGCAGGAGCTCCCCGAAGCCAGCTTCAAGGTGCATTTGAGCGCCATGGCGAGCCAGGCTCTGATCCACCTGGGTCAGGTCCCTCATCCGGGAACCGGCGAGACGAAGGAGAACTTGCCGCAGGCGAAGTTCATCGTCGACATGATGAGGATGCTGAAGGACAAGACGCGCGGCAACCTCGACGCCTCCGAAGAGGCCTTCCTGAGCCACCTGTTGACCGACCTGAGCGCCAAGCTGAAGTGAGCACTCCGTTCCCGGCACAGATGGCCCACTTTCGAAAGTTGGCAATCCGTTCCCGGCACAGATGGCCCACTTTCAGCTCCATTCCCCACCGGAGTCGCACCCGTGAGCTCTGACGCCCCCTTCGATCCCGGCGCGCCGTCCGCCGCCGGCTCCGGCATCTTCGGCTTGCCGTTCGGTCCCGACGACAGCCGCGTCCACTTGATCCCCGTTCCCTTCGAGGCGACGACGTCGTACCGTCAAGGCACGGCGCGCGGGCCCGAGGCCATCCTCACTGCCAGCCATCAGATCGATCTCTTCGACCTCGAGACCGAGAGGCCCTACGAGGCCGGGATCTACTTCCACCCGATCCCCGCCGAGATCATCTCGCTGGACGTCGAGGCGAGGCCTTTGGCCGAGCAAGTCATCGAGAGCTTCGGTGAGGAGCCGACCTCACACGTGCGTCACGCTCTTCAGCGGGTCAACGAGTGCGGCGCTCGCGTCAATGAATGGGTGAAAGCCGAGGTCACCCGGGCGCTCGCGGCCGATCGACTGGTCGGCGTGATCGGCGGCGATCACTCGGTACCGTTCGGTGCCATCGCGGCGCATCTCGAGAAGTACCCCGAGATGGGCATCCTCCACCTCGACGCGCACGCCGATCTCCGAGACGCCTTCGAGGGCTTCACTTGGTCGCATGCCTCGATCTTCCACAACGTGTACTCGAAGCTCGGCCGACCGCGCCTCGTGCAGGTCGGAATCCGGGACATGAGCGAAGACGAGCTTCGATTCCAGGAAGCCTCACGGGGTCGCATCACCGCGCACTTCGGTCCCGAGCTCTCTCGCCAGAAGCTCGAAGGCGTGGCCTTCAGCCACCTCGCCGAGCGCATCGTCTCCGAGCTTCCCGAGCATGTCTACGTCTCGTTCGACATCGACGGCCTGGATCCGGCCTTCTGCCCGAATACCGGCACACCGGTCCCCGACGGCCTCACCTTCGCCGAGGCGACCTACCTCCTGCGGGAGATCGCCGACTCGGGACGCAAGATCGTCGGCTTCGACCTCTGCGAGGTCGCCCCCGGCGAAGAGCTCGATGGCTGGGACGCGATCGTGGGCGCGCGGATCCTCTACAAGCTGATCGGCTTCGCCCTGCAGTCGCAATGACCATGGCGGCCTACGCCTGCAGGATGTCAAGCACTTCCTGCAGGCGCGCCGGCGATGCGAGCGAGGCTATCGGCCCATGACGAATCCACGATTCCTTTGCTCGGGCTCGATGGGCGAAGGTCCGGGATCATGAGGCGCCAGGAAGAAAGCCGAGACGTCATTGAAGAACATCTGCTTGGCTTCTCTCTCCGAGTCGACCAGCCGATCGAGGTCCGGAAAGCGGCCGCGATCGACCCGGACGGACATCAGGACACCATTCTTGAACGAGTAGGCCGTCAACTGCCCCGGTGCCGTGGGTGAGGGTCGTTCCGCGCTCGGATGCCCTTGCACCACTTCGAACTCCCCCAGATCGCGAATCTCGCGAAAGACCTCGTGGCTCCGCTTCATCCGCTGACCCCAGATCGAGTTCACGTGCACCAGGTCCTGGTCGATCAGATTCTGCAGCCAAGTCTGCTCCTGCTTCGAGAGCTCGATCCCATGAGGATTGACGAGCTCGGACTCGGCGAGCTCACCGACCGTCATCTGAATGATCGAATCGAGCAGATCGGCTTCGTCATCCGGCTGCGGGCTGCCTTCACCGAGACCGCTCGGTGAGGAGGTGCCTCTCTCGGTGGTCGTGAGCTCCTCGACCGCATCCTCTCGTACCTGAGCCCGAGGATGGCTCCTCGAGAGCCCACCCAATTCGGCCGCTCTCGGAGATGGCGGCTTCCAGTCGGAGCGGCACTGAGCTTCCCCCTCCTCGGGTGCCGACAAGAAGGGCATCGAGAACAGCGACGCCCCCAAGACGAGCGCGACGCCGACGATCGTCAGAGCCACTCCTGGCCGAGAGACTCGCATCACAGCCTTCCTCCCCCGCCAATGGCCAAACAGGAGCAGCACTCGAAGTTCAGGTTGAGCAAGAACGGTCCTTGATTCCCACCTTCCTTGACCTCGAGGTGAGAGTTCGTACCGCAGATCATGCTGATCCCCGCCGCGCCGGTGCCCCAGTTGAGGCCATCCTCATAGACCTTGCAGTCTTCCGGAAGGACGCTCTCGCCACAGAAGTAGAAGCTCGCCTCTTCGCAGCCCTCCTCGACCTCGACGCTGAGTGTCCCCAAGAAGTTGCAGCTCTTCTTCTTCTTGCAGGTCAGCCCCTGCACCTCGCACTCACCATGTCCGGTGCTGAAGCCCCAGACGATGTCGAAGCACGGATTCGCAGCGTAGACGGCCTGCGAGAAATGCTGGCAGTAGTCGTCACAATCGAAGGCAGGATCGTTGAAGAGCTCGAGGCAATTGTGAGGTGGCTCTTGCTCGACGGCCATGACTCGGCTTCGAGAATCCAGGAGATACGCGGTAGCCAGTACGGCGACGAGGGCGACGATGAACGACAGGATAGATGTTGTGCGCGACAATGCTCACTCTCCAAGAATCTGGACTCGCCGCGCGCCAGCCATTCCCAGGGCCGACGATCGGCTCGGTCACGAGGATCGGTCTCCTTTCCGGCAGACCGCCTCCCTACGCTAAGGTAGAGACACACTGCCGCAACGAGAGTCAGCACTCAAAAGGCGATTTTCCTTCCTCATTCATCGATCGCCACATGCCGGCCGACTGACCTGGATGAGCAGATTCGAGATCACACCATCGCAAACCGAAGCCTGCAGAGCGCTTGCAAACTCAACGCCTCGTCTTTTGGCCATGATCCAAGAGGCGTCCGGGCATCTGCAGGGTTGCTTTCGCCTCGAAAGCTCAGCCGGTAGCTTCTTCCGTGGGTGATCCAGCTACAGCCTTGAACGGCCGCGACTCCGAGGGAGCGCCCAGGTGCCTCCGGAGCTTCTTCCGTGCGCGCTCACAGAGTGTCCGGACTGCCGAAGGCGTCGTTTCCAGCTCCCTGCTCACGAATCGCAGTGAGCTTCCATTCAGGCAGTGAGACCGAAAGGCTTGCAATTGCCGCTTCGGCAGCAGGTGGAGCAAACGGTCGACTTCCTCGCTACTCTCGACGGTTTCAATTGTCCACTCGACGATCACGCCCGGCGGGTCGGCCCCGTGCACTCTCCAGCGCTGCTCGATCTCGAGCCGTCGAATTCGATTGAGGATGATCCGACGCAGCGTCGTATGCAGCCATCGAGCCAGCAGCCGAGTATCACCGGAGCATTCGCGGTCCTCCCCTCCGCACCGGACTCCTGAGAGCGGCCAGCTACTCACCAGTCGCGTCAAGCTGTCGTGAGCGAGATCGGCCGCTTCGAAGCGAACGACGGATTGGGACGAGCGCTTTGCGATGGCCTCCAACCAGCCGCGGCTCAAGGCATCGTCCACGACCGATTGCAGGAGGCGGCAGCTCTGTCCTGCTCGACATCCCCGACGGATCGGGGCCGATCGGTCAGGAGCTGCCTCGGACTCAGTGGTGTCCTTCGGAGGAATGCTCATGCGATGCTGGCTTCCCACGGGTCGATCACCGGTCTTTGCCTACGTTCGGAACTCGGCCACGATAACAAGAGCCCCCAGCGAGATCAATTACCGAGAAACCGGAGGGGCGCTCCGGATACCCCTCCCAGACCAGGACCTCGGTCGAGATCGGCTCTCGTCACAGGGCAACTCGGGGCGCTCGGCTCCTCGTCGGCCGGGAGGTGCACTGGCACCACGCATGAGGCTGCGCATTCCGAGCCCTGCCAGCATTGGAGAAGAAACGCGGTCAGAGCGTTCGATCCGGTCTCGCGAGGATTCTCGTGCCGGCGAGGCTCAATACCCACAATGCGGGCTTCGGGCGCGAGCCTTCAAGCGTCTTCACGCACATTCTCAGGATCGTCGGCCGCGGGCTCCGTTCCCTCTTGCGTGCCCGGCTCGGCGACGTCGTCCGTTCCAGCCTCGGGGGACTCGACCGCTTCCTCGGTCTGGATCTTCGGAGCGGGCGCCTTCGTTCCGTAGTGCTGATCCCAGGCTTCGATCGCGGCGCGTTGGAGATCAGTCCGGACGTCCGGCTCGTTGAAGTTGGCGTAGCCGTAGTCCTCACCGGTTCGAATCCGCAATGCACGCACGGCGTTCGCACGAGTGCGAGCGGAAGGCGAATGCAGATCGTCCATCAGCTCATCCTGCTCGTAACGCTGCACGTCGTCGCCGAGCAGGTCGATGGCGAAGATGCCGGTGACGAAGTCGAGGATCTCGGCGGTCCGCAGCTCGACATCGATGCCGAACACGAACAGGTTGGCCGCCAAGCCGACATCGAAGAAGCCGCGATCGTTGAACTCGAGGACGTCCCAGGACAGCTCCTCGTAGTCCTGCTCGAGCCGGTCCCTGCGCATCCAGCCGACGATGCCCGAGTAGGCCCGCGGTGAGGTCTCGGCCTCGTGAAGGTACACGGGGCCCACGCCGAACTCGTAGCGTATCTCCTCCTGCGAGGTGAGCTGACCGTCGATCAAGCCGTAGCGCTTGCCCTCGTAGGCGCCCCAACCGACCTGGACGATCTTGGTCAGTCTCCCGTGAAGCTGAGAGCCGATGGCCGGCCCCATGCGGAGCCCGACCATCTGGGCCGCGTCGTGCCCACGATCCGCAAAGTAGTCGACCGCACAGCCGCCGAGACTCCCGATCGCGCCGAGCCCGAGAAGGAGCGCCAGCGTCCGAGCGATGCGATCGACCATTCTAGAGGGACCTCCGAGGGAAGAGCGGTGAGTGCCTTACTCGTACGCGGGAATGCCGGTGACGGCGTGGCCGATGATGAGCGTGTGGATGTCGTGCGTGCCCTCGTAGGTCTTCACCGACTCGAGGTTGCACATGTGACGGCCGGACTGGTACTCGTCGCAGATCCCGTTGGCACCGAGGACGTCCCGCGCTTCGCGGGCGATGTCGAGGGCCATGGCGACGTTGTTGCGCTTGGCCATCGAGATGTGATGCGGACGCGCCTTGCCTTGGTCCTTGAGCCGTCCGAGGTGCAGCGTCATGAACTGTGCCTTGGTGATCTCGGTGATCATCTCGGCGAGCTTGCGCTGGACGAGCTGGAACGAGGCGATGGGCTTGTCGAACTGAATGCGCGTCTTCGAGTAGTTGAGCGCCTCGTCGTAGCAGGCCATCGCGGCGCCGATGCCACCCCAGGCAATGCCGTAGCGCGCCTGAGACAAGCAGCTCAAAGCCGACTTGAGGCCTTTGCAGCCCGGCAGTCGGTTCGCATCCGGGATGCGCACGTCCTCGAGGTAGAGCTCGCTCGTCACCGACGCACGCAGGCTGAACTTGCCTTCGACGTCGGAGGAGGAGAAGCCCTTGCGATCGGTCTCGACGAGGAAGCCGTCGACCTCGCCGTCATCGTTCTTGGCCCAGATCACAGCGACATCCGAGATGGACCCGTTCGTGATCCACATCTTCGTGCCGTTGAGGATCCAGTCGTCGCCGTCCTTCTTGGCGCGAGTCAGCATCCCGCCCGGATTCGACCCGAAGTCCGGCTCGGTCAGCCCGAAGCAGCCGATCTTCTCACCCTTGGCGAGCGCGGGCAGCCAGGTCTGGCGATGCTCCTCCGATCCGAAGGCGTGGATCGGGTACATCACGAGCGCCCCCTGCACCGACACAAAGCTGCGCAACCCGCTGTCGCCTCGCTCGAGCTCCTGCATGATCAGGCCGTAGGCGACGTTGTTGAGTCCGGCGCACTCGTAGCCTTCGATGTTGGCGCCGAGCATTCCCAGCTCGGCAATCTTGGGGATCAGCTCCTTGGGGAACGTTCCGGCGCGGTTGTGGTGCTCGATGATCGGGATCACCGCCTCGGAAACGAACTCACGGACGCTGTTGCGGACCATCAACTCCTCTTCTTCGAGGAGGCTGTCCATCTCTAAGTAATCGACGCCCGTATACTTGGCCATCTTCAGGTCACCTCGGCATCATTCGGGAACGCCGCTCATCCGAAGGAACGTGTTTCACGCCTTCGGAAGGCAGGATCTTTCGTCTCTCGCGTCAAAGTCCGTCGATGATATGGGCCGCCCTTCCGAGGCGCAAGCATGGACAGGGCCGGGTCGGGGCTTTTGAACAGCTCGGCTCTGGGAATCTGTCGGACGGCCTCGAATCCCTGCATTCGCGCTCCTCACGGATCCGGATCCGGCGCCTTGCATGCTGCCTTTCGCTGCCCGAGAATCCCAGCCGCGGAAACGTGGAATGTCCCCCTCTCCATCGAGGAGCCCTGATGATCCGAGCGAGCCTGTTGGCCCTCGCCGCCGGCCTCGGCGGAATCAACGACGAGCCCGCCGATTCCCTGCTCGCCTCCATTCGATACCTCTCCGGCTCCGACGCCCAAGGTCGCGCCACCGGCACCGAAGGTGGCCTCGCCGCGAGCGCCTTCGTCGCTGAACGCTTCGCTGCCATCGGGCTCGAGCCGCTCGGAGACGAGCCCGGCAGCTACTATCGCCGCGTGCCCGGCGAGTCGGAGATCCCCAGTCGGAGCGTCGCCGGGAGAGTGGTCGGCACGGCTGGCACCGAGCTCAGCGTCTTGGTGACGGCACACCTGGATCATCTCGGCGAGCGCGAAGGCGTCTTGTTCCCGGGAGCGAACACGAACGCTTCGGGCATTGCGGTGATGATCGAAGTGGCCCGGCGAATCGCTGCCGACCCGGCCGGAGCCTCGGTGATCTTCGTGGCCCTCGACAGTGAAGAGCTCGCCCGCCGCGGCTCGGTGCACTTTCTCGAAAGTGCCCCCGCGCCTCCCGGCTCGCTGTCGGCCATCGTCTCCTTCGAGTCGGTCGGGCGCGGGTACCTGGGTGCCTTGCCGAATCTCCTGCTCGCCCTCGACGCCGGCGGTCATCCCGTCACCGGGCCAGCCGTCTCCGCGGCGGCCGAAGGATCCAAGCTCCGGATCCTCCGAGCCTCTCGCGATCTCCTCGGGCCTCCCCTCGGCACCGAGCCGTTCCGTGTCCTCTCCGCTCCGCAAATCGTCGTGACCGGTGGTCCTCATCCACTCAGCTACACGCCCTCGGACACGATCGTGACGATCGACGGAGAGCGGCTCGTGCGAGTCACCGAGTTCGGAGCTCGGCTCGTGCGCGTGCTCGCCAGCCAGCGGACGACTGGCACCGAGCCCCTCGCCGGTCCGGTCGAGGCCCGCACGATCGATCCCCGCGCCGAGTGGGAGCGAGAGCTTGGCGATCTACACCGACTCGCGGACTGGCTGGAGGAGAGCCTCTCGAAGTCCGAGATCTCACCACCGCGCCGGGCTCAAATCGAGCGAATCGTCCGTGAGTTGCGGGTGGTCAGCTCGGATCCGAAACGCGCGCCCGATCGCGCCGCGGTCGTCGAGAGGCTGCGCACCGTTCTGCATACCGGACGTTTGCCGGGCGGAGGAGAAGACCGGTGAATGAGCTCCGCGAGCGGCCAGCGAGGGATCCGGTCTCCAGCTTCATTCGAGGGGCCTTCAGCCCGATCGAGTCGCTGGGCCTCCTGGCCAAGCACCGGGCTCTCTGGCCCTTCGCCGCGGCGCCGTTCCTCCTCAGCTTCGTCCTGCTCGCAGGGCTCATCACGGGCGCGGCCTTCGCCGTTTACCATTGGGGCTGGGAGTCGCTCGGAGCGCCGCCAGAGGACGCCGGGGTCTGGACGTTCCTGCGTTGGCTGTTCACGGTGACGGTGCTGATCATCGCGGCGTTCTTGGGGATGTTCGTCTTCCGGGCCATCGTTCTGATCGTCGCCGCCCCGTTCCACGACTTCCTCTCGGAGAAGGTCGAGCGCGTCCTGCTCGGCAAGACGATCGAGGAGCCCTTCTCCTGGAAGCGCCTCCTGGCCGATCTGGCGAGGCCGATATTCGACGTGATCAAGCTCCTCGCCTACCAGCTCATCTTGCTCGTGATCTTCCTGCCGCTCTTACTCGTGCCGGTCGTCGGCGGCCTGCTCTACTCGGCGATCCTCTGTTACATCGCCGCGATGGACTACCTCGACATCCCGATGGCGCGCTACCGAATGTCGCTCGGCCAAAAGCGCGCGCTGCTACGTCGCAACCGCTCCGAGGTGCTCGGGCTGGGCATCACCTCGACGCTCGCCTTGCTCGTGCCAATCGTGAACTTCATGATCATCCCGATTGGCGTGATCGCCGGAACGATCACCTACCATCGGCTGAGGGAAGGCGATCCGGACTCGGTCACTGCACCTTGACGGTCTCGCCGACGCGGCCTTGCAGGATGTTGCGGGCGTTGCCGCTCGTCATGGCGATCTCGAGCATGTCGTAGCTGTCGATGAGAGCGATCATCTGTCCGCGCCGGGCGGCGGCATAGCTCTCGGTGAGCCCTTCGATCTCGATGCCCTTGAAGTGGACTCGTGGGGCCGGACGCCCTTCGAGGTAGCGGCTCAAGACGTCGTTCGAGATGTTGGTGATGAGGTTACCGAAGCCGTCGACGAACAGGATCTCACCGACGAGCGCGTCGCCTTCCCGAATCGGCGGCGTCAACGGCAGCTTCTGATAATCGTCGACCTTCGGCCCGACCTCGGCGAGCGGCAGGCCGCTGGCGAGCGCGGCCGCGACCGGCGAGAAGATGTCGCGCCCGTGGAAGGTGCGGCTGACGTCGTCGAGGAAGAGATCGCGGTTGGTCACGTGGTGGACGGCGACGTCGTCGTAGAGCTCGAGCGTCTGCGACAGGATGCCGTTGTCCGGGGCGAGGAACGTGAAGCCGCCGGCTGTGGCCGCGAGGATCGGCCGCTCGGTGCCGACGCCGGGATCGACGACGACGACATGTACGGTGCCCGCCGGGAAATACTGGTGATGGCTCTTCACCACGAACGCGCCTGCCAGCACCGACTGCGACGGGACACCGTGCCCGAGGTCGACGATGGTGACATCGCGGTGCTTCGAGAGGATGACGCCCTTCATCACGCCGACGTAGGGGTCCGAGACGCCGAAGTCGGTGGTGAGGGAGATGATCGATCGCTGTCCGTCACTCATTGGAAGATCCGTCCTGGATTCAGACCGTGCGACCGATCAGGCCGACGAGCTCGTCGCGCTTCTTCGCGAGAGTGTCCGCATCCCGTGCCTCGAGATTGAGTCGCAGCAGAGGCTCGGTGTTCGAAGGGCGCACGTTGAACCACCAATCCGCATACTGCACGGTCACGCCATCGAGATGATCGACCTCTCCGTCGTGGTAGCGCTCGGCGAGCGACTTCATCATTCCCGCCTTGTCCTCGACTTCGAAGTTGATCTCGCCGGTGGCGTGGTAGCGCCGGAGCGGCTGGACGAGCTCGGAGAGCGTCTTGCCACTCGAGGAGATCAGCCCGAGCACCGTCACCATCGCGATGGCGGCCGAGTCCGCGAAGAAGTGCTCGCGGAAGTAGTAGTGCCCCGACAGCTCGCCGCCGCTGATGCCGTTCTCCTTGCGGAGCGTCGCCTTCATGAACGAGTGGCCGACGCGATCGCGCACCGGGCGCCCACCGGCCTCCTTGATCGCTTCGGGGACCGCCCACGACGAGCGCAGGTCGTAGACGACAGCGGCACCCGGCGCGCTCTTCAGCCGCTCCTTTGCGATCAGAGCCGTCACCAGATCGCACGGCACCGTCTCGCCATTTTCGTCGACGAAGCCGACGCGATCGGCGTCGCCGTCGAAGGACACGCCGAGCGCTGCGCCCGTGGCACGCACCTGCTTCTTCAGCTCGACGAGGTTCTCTTCCTGGATCGGGTTCGCCTCGTGGTTCGGGAACCGACCGTCGAGATCGAAGTAGAGCGGCACGACATCGAGCTTCAGCTTCTCGGCGATGCGCGGAACGGCGAGGCCGCCCATGCCGTTGGCGGTGTCGATGACGACCTTCATCGGCTCGAGGTCCGAGACGAAGCCGAGAACGTGCTCGACGTAGCGGTCGAGGACGCTCTCCTGCGACAGGCCGCCTTTCTTCTCGGCGTCCGTCCACTGACCGCTCTCGACGAGCTTCTCGATATCGGCGATGCCCGTCACCTCGCTGAGTGGGATCGCCTTTTCACGGCAGAGCTTGAAGCCGTTGTACTGCGGCGGATTGTGGGACGCGGTGACATTGAGGCCACCGTCGCACTCGAGCGAGCCGATCGCGTAGTAGGCCATCGGCGTCGAGGCGAGGCCGATGTCGATGACGTCGCACCCAGCGCGCTGGATACCCCGGATGACGCCCGCCTGGATGTCGGGAGAGTGCGTGCGCATGTCTCGCCCGACGACGAGGCGCTCAGCCCCGAGGAAGCTGGCGAACGCGTTGCCGATATGCTCGGCCAGATTGGCGTCGAGCTGTTCGGGCACGGTGCCACGAATGTCGTATGCCTTGAAGATACCCGCCATGTGAGCCTCGATCTCGATTTCTTGGTCGTGTCGGGACGTCGCCGTCCGGAGCGGAGAATCTACACCGAGCGCCCCGATTGCCGAGGGGAAAATCGACGTGACGCTGCCCGGTGCCGGACTCGGAAAGTGGGACATCTGTGCCGGGAACGGATCGCCAACTCTCGAAAGTGGGACATCTGTGCCGGGAACGGATCGCCAACTCTCGAAAGTGGGACATTTGTGCCGGGAACGGATTGCCCGAAATGGAGTGCCCAAGTCGAGCGAGCCAAAGACCGGGTCGGTCTGCGAGGGCTCTCGCATGCGAGCTTGGGCCGGGGCGGCCGTGCGACGACAGCGCACTCCGAGTGGCCCCTTGCTCGGCACCTCTCCGCTCGATCGTAAGGGACGTCGAGGAAGCGGCTTCCGGTTCAACAGCCGCTCCCCGGATCGGTCGCGCGGGCTCTGTTTTCGGTCGCGCGGGCCCTAGTTTCAAGTCAGCGGCGCCCCCGGGCGCGGCGCCGGAGCATACAGTGGAGAAACTGGACCTGAGGGCGAGGGCGATGGAGTGCCCAAGTCGAGCGAGTCAAAGACCGAGTCTGTCGGCGAGGGCTCTCGCAAGCGAGCTTGGGCTTCTTCGAACGTCCAACGGCTCGACTTTCAGCTCTCAGATTTCAAGCTGGCGGTCCGATCGCACCCGGCGGCATCGAGCCACGGAGTTTCGGATCTCAGGTCTGGGTCCTCTCCGAGGCGCCGGGATGGAGGACACCGAGTCCGGCTGAAGCCGGCGTTCCGAACGACGACGTGACTAGTTTCAGATCATGAAGAGAGCTTCCCAGAACCCCGAGATCCGATGAATCGATCGATCGAAAGGCTCTGCCGTCTGCTCGGCACCGCGTCACTCATCCTGCTGGCCATGAGCTGCAGCTCCGAGGAGCCGATGCCGAGTGACGAAGTGGATTCGGCCACCACCGCCCACGTCCTGGCCGAGGCACTGCATCTGCAGGCGCAGCCGGTGCCTGGCCTCGACACACCGCAGATCGTCTCGGACTGGAGCTTCGACGGCGAGCTGGGCGGGATCGAAGCACTTCAGCCGCATCGCATCGAGGACGGCGTGCTCTACCTCGAGCCCACGAGTGCGCCCCCGACCCTCGAGATCCCCATCGGCCGCGACGCCCACGAGATCACGGCCGTCGAGATCCGCCTCGCCGTTCGCTCGGGCCACAGCGGCCGCATCTCCTGGAAGGCTCCGGGCGATAGTCACCCTGCGGCCGAGCGCGACGGTTGGGCCGTCTACGAGCATGTGGCGAGCTACCACGAGCCGATGGATGCCTTCCAGACCATCCACCTGTTCCTCGAGGATCACGCCGACTGGCGAGGCCCGATCGAGACCTTGCGCGTGAAGCTCTCCGATACGTCCACGCCCGCCGCCGTCTCCAGCATCACGCTCTACCGAACGCGCCTGCGGTCGCGCCACACGCTCGAAGGCGGTCCGCTCGGCCGAACGCGGCTCCGACTGGGCGACACCACGGTCGAGATCCTTTCCGTCCCGACCCCTTCCGACATTCCGCGTGAGCTCGACGTCCCGAGTGGCCGAGTGCAGCTCCGCTTCGCCTACGGGATGACGCGCCCGGAGTGGCTGCGGGAGGCGGCCGTGCGGTTTCGGATCCTCGCCAGGACCGGTGAGCGGGACGAGGTGCTCTTCGAGAAGGTGCTGCGAGGCGATGCGAGCCAGGAGCCGTCTTGGCGATGGGCCGAGATCGATCTCACACCGCACGCCGGACGCGCGGTGACGTTTCGGCTCCAGACGAAGTCCGTCGACACGGAGCGCTCGGTCGACGCGCTCATCGGCTCGCTGCGTGTTCTCGTCGAGGGCCCTCGCCGCCTCCCCAACCTGCTGGTGATCTGTCTCGACACGCTCCGCGCCGATCACCTCTCCCACTACGGCTACGAGCGCGAGACCAGCCCGCACCTCGACGCCTTCGCGGCCCGCAGCCTGGTCTTCGAAAACGTGCACAGCCAGGTGCCGACGACGCTCGAGTCCCATGCGTCTCTCTTCACCGGCCTCTATCCACCGCAACACGGCGTCGGACACGATGACCCGCTCGGTCCGTTCGCGCCGACGCTCGCCCGGATCCTTCAACAGCACGGCTTCACGACGGCCGGCTTCACCGACGGCGGTTACACGTCCGACGACTTCGGGCTGGGTGCCGGCTTCGATCGCTACGAGGAGCGCTACGAGCACCAAGAAGGCCTCGATGCCAAGGTCGACCGCTTCATTGGTTGGTGCGACTCTTTGCCAGACGTACCGTTCTTTGCCTTCTTCCACACCTACGCGATTCACAGCCCCTACCAGTGCGAGCCCAAAGAGGCCTGGCGAGAGTTCCTACCCGACTACGAAGGCCCGCTCTCGGCGCCGGTCACCTCGGAGCGGCTGCTGGCGATGCTCGGAGAAGAAGACGAGCTCGACACCGATGACCTCGCCTTCATCACGGCGGTCTACGACGCAGGCATTCGTACCGTCGACGAGAAGATCGGCCGGCTTCTGCAGCACCTCGAGAGCAATGGCGCGCTCGAAGACACGATCATCGCCATCGTCTCCGACCACGGCGAAGCGCTCGGAGAGCGGCAGCTCTTGATGCACGGCTACGATCTCCATCGCGAGCAGACGCACGTGCCGTGGCTCCTCTACATCCCACCTCGCCTGGCGGAGCGCGCCGGGATCGAGCCCGGACGAATCGAAGGCTTTGCCGAGCTGGTCGACGTCACCCCGACGTTGCTCGACCTCCTGGGAATCGACCCGGCCCTGGTGCTGAGCTCCTCCGTCCGCGGCCGGAGCTTGATCCCGCGCGTCCGAGGACGCGGCGAGCCCAAGGCGATGACGCTCGGCTTCTTGCCGCGGCTGGTCGGTACCGGTATCAGCCTGCGCTCCCGCGATCGATTCTTCTCCGACCTTCGATATGCGGAGCGCTTCGAGGTGCTCTCACCGAATCGTCGGCAATCCGGCCGACAGCTCTTCGACCTGACCAGCGACCCGAACGCCCTCGTCGACATCGCGGACACCGCGCCGCGCCTGCTCGAAGCGATTCAAGAGCGGTTGGAGAAGCGCCTCGATCGTCTGAGAGCGAATCGGGTCGATCTGAGTCGCGGCGTCGTCCGATCCCAAGGCCTGAGCGACTCGCTTCGAGACGAGCTGCGGCGGCTCGGATATCTTGGCCGGTAGGAACGTTCAACGTTCAACGTTCGACTCTCAACTTCCAAGGGTAGGCAGTGAGCTGCTCTGGACGGGCGCTGTCGGTTTCGAACGGCTCAACGTTCAACGTTCGACTCTCAACTTCCAAGGGGCTCGAGGCGCACATCGACTTCTGCCGGGCGGCCTCGGCTTCAAAGGAGGAGTTACTCAGCCACGCCTCGGAGGATACAGGTAGTAAAGCGATCGGAGCCCGAACAGGTCCCTGGCGCGGGGTTGGGAACACTCTTTCGCGCACGTAGCTCATGCTCGATTCAGTGGGGCCTCGTGAGGGTCGACGGGATCGGATTCCGCGCTCCGAGGGCTTGGCGCCTGATCTCTCGCATTCTTCGCCCTGAAAGGACAGCCACTCGTCAGCCCAGGGAAACCGGGCCAATCCGGAAACACAGGTCCAAGCCTGTAGGGCTTGCACTCGTCGTGGAGCCGGCGGCCCCCCCCCTCAGACCTGAAGTCTGGGTCCGCTCCGAGGCGCTCGGAAGGAGGACACGGAGACCGGCTGAAGCCGGCGGTCCGAATGATGCTTCACTCAGACGCCCGATGCGGGCGGGACGCCCGCGCTCCCAGTGTCGATCGAAGTCGGGCGTTCCAAGATCCGCGCTCCAGTGGTAGCTTCCAGAAAGAACGCCACCCGGCAAGCCTGCCTGCCAGTCGGAGATTCTGCCGTGTCACTCCTCCGGTATTGGCTCTTCTCCTCGCTGATCTCGTGCTTTTGTCTCGAGACCTCTTCCGCCGCCACGATCTTCGTCGATGCGTCGTACCCCGGCTGCCCGGGGAGTGGTACCTCTGCCGATCCGTTCTGCTCGATCCAGGCGGCGATCGATGCGGCTTCTTCGGGCGATCTGGTGCTCGTGCGTCCGGGAACGTATCTCGAGCGGATCGACTTCAAGGGCAAGGGGATCCGGGTGCGGGGCCGCGATGGGGCCGCGCAGACGATCCTCGATGGGCAGCGTCAGGGGTCGGTCGTCCGATTCGTCTCGGGTGAGGGTTCCACCTCGGTGCTCGAGGGCTTCACGATTCGCGGCGGGCTCGCCAGTCTCGGCGGCGGCATCCTCTGCACAGACGGCTCGAGCCCATTGATCCAGAGCAACATCATCGCCCAGAACGAGGCGACCCAGAACGGCGGCGGGATCCACTGCGTCAGCAGCAGCCCGCGCATCTTGGGCAACACGATCTCGGGCAATCGCGCGGCGATCTTCGGCGGTGGCGTGTCCTGCTACACCAACCCTTCGGCCACCTTGGAAGACAACGACATCCGCCAGAACGAGGCCAGCGGCGGCGGTGGCATCAGCGCCCTGTTCGCCGATCCCATGATCCTGAGCAACGCCGTCGCGCACAACAAGGCCGGGGCCGGCGGCGGGATGTACCTGAGCCTTTGCTCCTCGGTGCTGACCTCGAACCTCGTCGTGCGAAACGAGAGCACGCTCGGGGGCGGCATCAGCCTTCTCACTCCGTTCCCCGGGTTCTCCTCGGCGCCGGTCCTCACGAACAACACCATCGCCCACAACACCGGCCAAGGGCTTCAGGTCAGCGGCTATGTCTACGCCCAGATGCTCAACTCGATCGTCTGGGGCAACACTCTCGGGGAGATCCTCAATTACGCGGTCTCGCCGCAGACCGTCAACTACTGCCTCGTCCAAGGCGGCTATCCGGGCCTGAACGCCAACCTCGATCCGCAATTCCGCAACGCCAGCCAGGACGATTTTCGCCTCTCCTGCTCCTCACCCGCCGTCGACGCCGGCGCCGTGCCATTCGTACCGATGCCGCTCCTCGATCAAGAAGGCCGCGATCTGCGCACGATCGGCCCCGTGGACGTGGGCTCGGATGAGGCGGGCCTCGACTGGGAGCTCGTCGGGGTACCGCAGGTCGGAGGATCGATCCGGCTAGGGGCCAGAGCACCCGGTAGCCAAGGGCTCTACGCCGCCGAAGTGTTCCTCAGCCTCGGCGATGGATCGATCGGTGGCGGCATCCCGGTACCGGGTAGCGCCGGGCGGCGGCTGTCGCTCGAGGCCGACGCGCTGCTGTCCCTTTGGCTGAACGTGTCGATCGGGCTGCGGCAGGTCTCGCTGGGAAGCTGCGCTCCAGCGGCCACGACACCGAGCTTTCCGATCCCGCCCGCAACACCGGTCGGCTTGACCGTTCACTTCGCGGGATTCTCCTGGAATCCCTTGACCAGTCAGGTCGCTTCGGTGTCGGAGACGGTGTCGTTCACGACGCAGTGATGAGGTGACCTCCTTTCCCTCATCGCATCAAATTCTCTTTTTTTCGTGACCCGGCGGGTGCTCACTACGACTAGTGGGGCGAAAGCTGCGCGAGCCGGGTCACGACGTCAGCAGGTCGGACTCACACTTGAATCTCTCGGGCGACTCGTGCCGGCACGCTGGCTTTCACGTCTCGGGCGGAGCTCTCCGGCTCGAAGAGCACTGTGTTCTGGCGTCCTGGCATTCAACCGAACGGGGCCGGGGCAGCTCCGCCACGAGATCTTGTCGGATAAACCGCGAGCATCGAGGAGACACCATGCGCATCAACACCGACATTCGCCCCGACCCCGACGACCTTCGCCGCTGGCATCGCACCCCCGACGTCAGCGGTCACGAGATACTCAAGAGGGCCGACATCGACGTCCCCCCCGACTCCGAGCTCTCCGACCGAGAGATTGATCAAAGGCTCTGGCAGATCGTTCACCACCTCGCCACGAGAGGCATCTACTTCTCGAGCACGGATCATCTCTCCAATCGACAGCTCTACCGTTTGCTCCGTGGTGAGGTGCTGCACGACGCCTTCAAGGACCCGGATCGGCTGCCCGAGGATCTCGTCAATCGACCCGGCGCCCCGGTCAACTTCCTCGACCTCGGGTTCGGGACCAGCCCGGAATCGATCGACCGCTGGATCGCCTACTACGCCCCCGACACCGAGCGCCAAGAGCTCATTCGCGAAGGCTTCGACATCCCCCCTCGCCGGAAGCTCCCCTTCGACCGCGACAGGCACTTGCCCAAGCCTCCCAGGTGGTGAGGGGATGAGAGCCTGGAGACACAACCTTTACTGTTCTCGCGGAGGGACTGTGGTCATGATCAGAGCCGAAACGAGAAGCTCGACCCGGAGACTCCCATGTTCCTCAGCCGCCTCTGCCTCGTCCTCGCCGTTTCCACCTTACTGCCGTCCCCGCAGCAGCCCCGCGTCGAGCGGCTCCGAGGCGTCTCAAAGGTCCGGCTGGAGGTCGAGATCGAAGAGAAGGGGGACGAGCGGTGGGTCAAGGTCTGGGTGGTCAATGACCGAGAAGAGGCGTTCTCGTTCCAGACGGGCGCTTCCGGCGGCCCGGGAGGGATCGGCTGGATCGAGCCGGTCCGGAAGGGCGATGAGGGCGGGTTCCGCGCCATCGGGACCGCTCCCACCTGCCTCCCTGACGTCACCTTCTACAATGGCGGCGGATACGTCGTTCTCCGGCCCCCCGCCTGGGGCGGCCCGACCAGGCGCTCGATGCGACCGGCCACGTTCGATGTCGAAGCGGGAGGGCGCAAGCTCTACTGCCAGTGGGCTGCCCTGAAGAGCCGGGTTCCGGGTGAGCCGGGCCGCGCGACCATGGAGATTCCCGACGGCATTCTCAAGTCACGATGAGCGGGCCGCCGAGTCCTCGAGCACCGCGTTCACGAAGCGCTCCAGCGCCGATGGGGACTGCAGGAAGTATAGCGACGGCTCGATCAGCTCGACCTCGGAGACCAGTAGGTCGCCCGATGCGTCGACCACGGTGTCGACGCGCGCGTACAGCAGTCGATCGCGGAAGTCCTCGAGAATTCGGTCGACCAGGCGTCGCTCGGTGTCCGTGACGGGGAGCGCCTCGGACACCTTCTCCTCCTGTCCGGAATACCGCACGCTCTTGCGAATCGCATGCGTCGCCACGCCGGCGATCCAGATCACCGCTCGCTCGCCGGGATCCTCGAAGGACGATAGCGTCGGCTGGATGAGCATGCTTCGATGGAGGAGGGTCTCGCGGAGGAAGGCTTCGGCGTCTTCCCGCTCGCCGTCGCGAAAGCGCCGCGTGCAGAAGGAGCCCGCTGACACCGCCGGCTTGATCACGATGTCGCTCCATCCGGCGCCAGGGAGCACCTCGGAGAGCGGTGCCGCCTCGGAGCCGGACTCGAGCAGCTTCGTCGGTACGATGGGGATGCCGCGCGCCTCGAGCTCGAGCAGGTACCGCTTGTCGAGGTTCCAGCGCACGATGTCGGCCGGGTTCATCAGGCGGCACTGGCCCTCGGCCCGCTCGAGCCACTCACGGAAGGCCCCCGGGGATTCGGGGTAGTTCCAGCACGAGCGGAGAATGGCGAGGTCGTATGGGGAGAGGTCGATGGAGGGATCGTCCCAGGGGACCAGCTCGGCGCGGACGCCCGCAGCGTTCAGAGCGTCCAGCGTGAGGGACTCGTCCAGGTCGGGCTCGGGTATCACTCGGCAAGTGATCAAGGCGATTCGCATGGAGGCGGACTCTCGATGGGCCCGAGCCGAGGTAGGGCTCGGACGAGGACGGCGGTCCCGGCAGGTCGAGAGAGGTTATCTGCCGGGCATCGCCATTGCCAGCGTCAGGCGCTCGGAGCCTTCTCTCCGAAGCCGAGCTCCCGGTAGAGCGCGGTCACGGCCTCGGCGTTTTGGGTCAGGGACCAGATCTCTTTGGGAGAACGGACGAGACGCTCGCGAAGCGCCGGTTCGGAGCGGAGGCGCTCCATCTGCAGGAAGAGATGCGCCGAGTTGCCCGCCTCGAAGAGCAGCCCGGTCTCACCGTCTTCGACGCCTTCTGCCAGAGCGCCATGTCCCGATGCGATGACGGGGACATCGGCCAGAAAGCCTTCTCGCATGGCCATGCAGTAGGTCTCGTACCAGATGGACGGCACGATCAAGGCGTCGAGATTCGAGAAGATCTCGGGCAGGTCCTCTGGGGTGTATCGCCCATGGAACGTCACATCCGAGCGATCGCCGGCCGCTGCGTGGAGCCGCTCGCCGTAGGTCGCATCGTGGTGGAACTGGAAGATCCCGCCGTGAATGTCGAGCTGCGCGGCACCTTCAGGGAAGCGCAGGAACGCGTCGAGCAGGATGTGGACGCCCTTGCTCGGGATGACCGTCCCGATGTAGCCGAAGCGGAAGCGCTCGGATGGAGTGCGCTTCAGCCCTCGCAGCGCCTCGCCATTCAAGCCGTAGGGCACGACCTTCATGCGATCTCCGGGGAGACCGTAGTCCCGGTAGATCTGACCGCAGAACTCAGACGGCACGATGAGCCGGTCCGCCTCGCCGAGCGAGCTCTTGACCGTGGCGTGGTACTGCTGGAGATCCCGGTAGCGCACGCCGGTCAGGCGAGCCCAGAGTCCGGTTGGCGGCTCCTCGAAGAACGTCGGCCAGAGGTCTCGCAGGCAAGGGTCGCAGCGCGAGAGGTCGATCTTCGGGCATGGGCTGAGATCGGCGCGAATCCGCTGGCCACGCGGACAACCGAGCCAGAAGTCGTGGAGGGTCACGACGAGCGGAATGCCGCGACGCTTGACCTCGCGGGCAAGGGTGGTCGAGAACGTCGTGAAGTGATGCACGTGGACGAGATCGGGACGGAACCGATCCAAGAGCTCACCCAGCTTCCGGTCGATCGCTGGCACCGAGACGATCGCTTGCAGATCCTGCACCTCGGTGAAGCGATGATTGAGCCGGGCGACCTTCAGCCCCTCGTACGTGTCCTCCGTCAAGCGGTACTCCTCGGCCTCGGGCTCGTACTCCCGGTACACGACGAGCGGCTCGTGCCCGGCGCGGCGGAGGTGCTGGGCGAGGTGGTAGAGGTGGAGCTCGACGCCGCCGATGTTGTCGGGGAGGAAGGCGCCGTTGAGGAAGAGGATGCGGCTCATGACAGCTTCAGAGGAGGGATTGATAAATGGACAAGAGCTCGCGCGCATTGTCCTCGACCGAGCGCACGGGCTTGTTCGCGCTCATCAACCGAGTGAGCTGCTCGCGATCCTCGATCAATTCGCGCATCACGCCGCGTAGAGCCGCCGTGTCGCCGGCCTCGAACTTTCGACCGGTGACGCCGTCCTCCACTGCCTCCCCCATCGCCCCGAGATCGGAGGCGACCACGGCGCACCCGGCGAGGAATCCTTCGCGGATCGTGAGACAGAAGGACTCGTACCAGAGGGAAGGCACGACGAGGACGTCGAGCTCGGAGAGGATCTTCGGCAGCTCTTCGTTGTCGTAGCGGCCGTGGAGCTGGATCCGCGGATCCGCCCCGATCGACGCTGCGAGGCGCTCGCCATAATCCTGAATCGAGCCGAATGGCTGCACGGGACCGAACACATCGAGCACCGCCGGTAGCGACTCGTCGAGGCCGCGAAACGCATCGACCAAGACGTGCACTCCCTTGCTCGGGATCACCGTCCCGACGAACCCGAAGCGCACCCAGTCGGCCGCCTGGCGAGGGACGCTCTCGAAGCGCGCGGTGGGCAAGCCGTTCTCGACGGCGCGGATTCGGTCGGGCTCGACACCGAAGTCCTCGATGTAGCGCTGGCGATGGAACTCGGACGGCGTCACGAGCAACGAGGCCTTCGAGAGCACATCGCTCACCCGGGCGCGATACTCGACGTAGGTCTCCCGTCCCGCCTCGCCTTCTGGGAACAGATGCGGCCAGAACGCGTGAAGGCACGGCCCGCAGCGCTCGAAGGCGACCTCCTCGCACAGGTCGAGATCCTCGCGGATGCGCTGCCCCTTTGGACATCCGAGCCAGAAGTCGTGGAGCGTGAGGACCAGCGGCACGTTCTCGGCGCGGCACCAGTCGACGATGTCGGTCGACAGGCAGGTCAGGTGATGGGCGTGCACCACCTCGGGTCGTCGCCGCAGCATCTCGTCGTGAAAGGCGTGGCCGATCTTCGGATTGATGGTGAGACGCTCGAAGCGGTCGCAGTCCTGGAAGTTGTAATTGATGCGATGGACCGGCAGGCCCTTCTGCTGCGTCAGCCACTCCTGATACTCCGGGCGCGCCGCGTCCCCGCCACGCGCGAACACCGCGACCTCGTGCCCTTGGGCCTTCAGGCTGCGCGCCAAGCCGTCGACGTGCAGCTCGACGCCGCCGATGCTCTCGGGCAAGAAGAACGGGCTGACCTGGAGGATCCTCATTGGGCCGCTTCCCCTCGAAGCATCCGGTACCGCTCCTCCCACTCCGAAGCCTCGTCCGCCGCGGACTTCACGGTGTCCATGCCGCTGCGGAGCGCTTCGAGCCGACCCGGATCGTCGATGAGCTCTCGAAGGACGGAGCGCAGCGAGTCGGCCGAGCCGCGGTCGAAGTGGAGCCCGTTGATGCCGTCCTGGACGAACTCGGCCAGGCCGCCATGCCCCGTCGCGATGACCGGCACACCCGCGAGATGCGCCTCGTGGATGGTCATCGGCGAGTTCTCGTACCAGATCGACGGCACCACGATGCAGTCGAAGCCGGCGAGGATCTCGGCGACGCGAGCGTTCTCGTAGGGTCCCTCGAAGTGGGCGCTCGTGCCCTCGGCCAGTGCATCCAGGCGGCTGATGGTGTCGGGGAACCAGGTGCGGTCTCCGTAGATCGAGAGGCGGTAGCCGTCCGCGGGCAGCCCGCGGCACGCCTCGAGGAGCACGTCGACACCCTTCCAAGGCGTCAGCCCCCCGATGTAACCGATGTGGATCGGCTTCGAAGGGCGCCGATCACTCCGCCGGAATCCCTCGGGATCGTAGCCGTTGTCGGTCATCACGAATCGCTCGGCGGGAAAGCCGTGCAGGATCATCATCTCCCGTAGGAAGTGCGACGGCGCCGTGAACAGGCGCACGTGCGGCACGAGCTCTCGCACCCGCTCCATGCGGCGCTCGACCGCCGGCACGAAGGTCGCCCGCCTTTCGAAGTGCTCGGGGTCGGCGCCGTACTTCGACGGCTGAAGCGGATAGTGCTCCATGCAAGCCGCGCAATCCTCGGCGGTGCGATCGGGACAGAGGGTGCCGTCCTCCTTCATCAACAGGCCACCGCGCGGGCAGAGCAGATAGTAATCGTGCAGCGTCAAGACGACCGGAGCGAGCTTCGCCGCGGCGCGCACGCAGCCGAAGCCGAAGAACACCGTCGACTCGAAGTGGACGACGTCGGGGCGGACCTCGGCGAGCACCGCCTCGAAGGCGCGGGTCATCCGCGGGTCGTCGTACATGTCCTCGAAGTCTTCGAAGATGTGGTTGTAGACGACCTCGTGGAACGGGATGCCGTCGTACTCCCCTTCCGAGAACGTGAACTGCTCGCGGTCGTCGTGCCGCTCGGTGAAGACGACCCGCGCATCGACACCGCGCGCTCTCAGGCTCTTCGCCAAGCGGTGCGTGGCGATCTCCGAGCCGCCGGAGTGGTACGGCAGGAAGTCGTGGATGACGAGCAGGACCTTGAGGGGATCACTCACCGCGGCCGCGAGCCCCCGAGAAAGGCGCCCAACCTCCGCAGAGTCCGCTCCAGCCAATGCCGCGGGGACTCGTCCTCGGGCTCGTCCAATGCCTCTCGCCGCGGCAGCGGCGCCACCTCGAGATCGGCGACGCGTCCTTCGAGGAAGTCGACGTGTCCCTTGTGCCGATCGATCTCCAGCCGCCTCGCCTCGAGCTGCTTCTCCAGCTCGGCGATCTTGTCGGCTTGTGCTCTCAGGCGTCCCTCGAGGTAGTGGATGTGCGAGCCCTTGCGCTGATCTTCCTCGCGCTGCCCTTGGAGCTGATCCTCCACATCGGCGATGCGAAGCGCGTCACCTTCGTGCGCGAGGCACCACTCTTGGGCCGTCTCCCGCTGCGCGACCGCGAGCCGCCATTGCGCGGCGACGTCGATCCTGGACGGCTCCTGACCCAGGGTCTCACGCACTGCACGATACACCTCGGTGATCTGCCGCGCGTTCTCCTGCGTTCCGAACGCCTCGGGCCTGGCCGCGCTCCGAAGCGTCTCTAGCCTCTCGCGATCGTCGTAGAGCTCGCCCAGCCTCTGCGCCAGATCCTGGGCGTCGCCTCGCCTGAAGGAGACGGCGGCCGCTCCGGCTCGCTCGGCGAGCGGACCGAGGTCGCTCACGATCATCGGCCAGCCGAGATCCAGCGCTTCGTCGACGAGGTAGCTGTACGACTCGAAGGCGAGGGTCGGCAAGACGGCGATATCGGGCGTCAGCTCCGTCAGGTCGTCGAACTGGAACGGCCCTCGGAAGTGCACGTTCAGCCCGTCGGCTTGCGCTCGCAAGGCGCGTCCGTATTCCTCGTTCTCGGCGCCCCCCAGGATGACGAGCTCGGCGTGCGGCCGCGACGCCACCAGCTCTCGGAAGGCGTCGATCAACAGGTGGACACCCTTGATCGGCGAGAGCAGGCTCCACGTCACGATGCGGAAAGGATCGGCCGGAGCCGGACGCGCGGTCGGCTCCTCGCAGCGCCGGTCGTAGCCGTTGGGGATGACCAGGATGCGCTCGGCCGGGATATCGAGGTAGCGGGCCAAGGCGTCGCGGTGCGTGCGCGTCAGCGCGATCAAGGCCGACGCCGCGCGAACCTCTTCGCGAAAGTCGTCGCGATAGAGCGCCGTCGAGGCGTCGAGCTCGGCGTCGGTTTGCCAAGAGCGCCTCGGCACACACGGGCTGCAGATACCCGGATGCGGCGGCTCGTCGCAGAAGGACTCGTCGGCCTTGACGCGGAAGACCCTCGGGCAAGTCGACCAGAAGTCGTGCAGCGTCCAGACCACCGGTAGTCCCTGACCGCGTGCCAGGCGAACGAGATGGCGAGAGATGCCGATGCCGTGATGGACGTGGACGATGTCGGGCTTCGCTTCGTCGAGGACTTCGAGGAACACAGCGTTGGCTTCGGGGCTGGCCGATTTGTCCCAGGCATCGTGATACAGCTCGCTGCGATGCAGCCGGTAGACGGGCACCCCACCGACGATCTCGCCGGCGAGCGATGCCGGGATCCGGCGCTCGCGGGAGCTCGAGAACACCGCCACACGAAAGCCGTCGTTCACCTGGTGGCCGATCAACCGCTGGACGTGACTCTGCGTCCCGCCCGGACCGGAATGACCGAAGTCGTGAACCACCTGAAGAACGTTCATCTCAACCGCCTCATCGCTCGAACGGCGAACCTCGGGGGAAGCTCGAAGGAAGGCGCGCCATTCTAACGGCTCTTCGGCCGGCTTTACACGGCAGAGGACGGAGAACACGGGGGACTTTGAACACGGGGAGCACGGAGGGCACAAGGACTTTGAACACGGGGAGCACGGAGGCTTTCAACACGGGGAGCACGGGGAGCACGGAGGCTTTCAACACGGGGAGCACGGAGGGTCAGCAGTTTCCCACGGAGCGACACGGGGAACACGGAGCTCACGCGGAGCACGGAGGCCACGGGGACTTTCAACACGGGGAGCACGGAGGGTCAGCAGTTTCC
>JAVJTD010000124.1:0-7923 GCA_040219065.1 Planctomycetota bacterium | reverse complement strand
TCCCGGTCCTGAGGGCGAGGGCGATGGAGTGCCCAAGTCGAGCGAGTCAAAGACCGAGTCTGTCGGCGAGGGCTCTGCTCGAGCGAGCTTGGGCCGGGGCGGCCGTGCGACGACAGCGCACTCCGAGTGGCCCCTTGCTCGGCACCTCTCCGCTCGATCGTCGGGGACGTCGAGGAAGCGGCTTCCGGTTCAACAGCCGCTCCCCGTATCGGTCGCGCGGGCTCTGTTTTCGGTCGCGCGGGCTCTAGTTTCAGATCAGCGGCGCAGCCGGGCGCGGCGCATGGAGCATACAGGGGTGGAACGTGCTCGATGCATTGGAGTGCCCAAGTCGAAGCGTGCCCAAAGACCGAGCTTGTCGGTGTAGGCCTTCACGAGCGAGCTTGGGCTGGGCCGCCTTCACGACGACAGAGCTCTCCGAGCGGCCCCTTGCTCGGCACTTCTCCGCTCGATCGTCAGGGACGTCGAAGAGGTGGCTCTCAGCTCAGCGGCTGCTTCCCGTTTCGGTCGCGCGGGCTCTGATTTGGACGCAGCTCGTCAGATTCGCTCGAAGGGATGGAAGAGCTTCTTGTACTCGTCCTGCGCTTCTCGGTCGGTCAGGCTGGCGATGTAATCGCAGACGACTTGCTCGACGCCATCGGTCTCCAGCCGCGCTGCGCGGCGGGCTTCGAGCTGGCCCGGATGGCGCACATACTCGCGGAAGATCTCACGGACGAAGCGCTTCGCCTTCTCGGCCATCCGCACGACGCGGGGGTGCCGGTACATTCGTTTGAAGAGATACTCATGGAGCTCGCGCTGCCGCGCGGCCATCGCGTCGGAGAACCCGATGAGGGTCGACTCGTACGTCCTCGCCTCCGCCGAGGACGACACTCCGGCCGCGACCAGCCTCGCCTCCGAGCTCTCGACCAGGTCGGCGATGCTCAGCTTGATCAATCGATTGACGGTCTCGAGGAGCTCGAGGCGCGGATCGGCATCGTCGCCGAGGCGCGCGGTGATCGCGGCATGTGCGTCGGCCACGATGCTGACGTGGCTCCTCAGATCTGTGAAGTCGATGAGCCCGCTGGTGACACCGTCGTCGAGGTCGTGGTTGTTGTACGCGATGCGATCGCAGACATCGACGACCTGCGTCTCGAGCAGAGGGCGCCAGTCGGGGTGGGCTTCTGCGACGGGGTGGCGCTCGCGGGGGACCGGATGCTTGACGATGGCCTCACGCAGCTCGGCGGTCAGGTTGAGCCCGGGGAAGCCCGGGTAGCGGCGCTCGAGATGATCGACGACGCGGACGCCGTGTAGGTTGTGCTCGAAGCCGCCGTGGTCCCTCATCATCTCGTGGAGCGCCTCGCCGCCCGCATGCCCGAACGGCGTATGGCCGAGGTCGTGGGCGAGGGAGAGAGCCTCGACGAAGGTCTCGTTGAGGCCGAGGGTGGAGGCGACCGAGCGCGAGATCTGCGCGACCTCCATCGTGTGGGTCAGCCGCGTGCGGTAGTAGTCGCCCTCGTGGTTGACGAAGACCTGGGTCTTGTACTCGAGCCGACGGAACGCGCTGCTATGCACGACGCGATCACGATCCCGCTCGAACGCGGTCCGGAACGGATCGTCGGCCTCGGCGTGCCGCCGCCCGACCGAGTCCTCGCTCTTGAGCGCGTACGGCGCGAGCAGCTCCCGCTCGATCCGCTCCTTGTCTTCGCGCGTCTTCACCATCACCTGGCTCCTGGAGTGCCTCATCCCCTCTCTCTCGGGCCGCGGCCATTATAGGCGAAGTCTGCCGCTGCGAATGCCATGGGGCGCCCGAACATCGGCCGTGCCGAATCCAAATGGATTGCTCACGTTTCCAGCAGACGCCCGAGTCGTTAGAATCAGCCGAGGTTTCAAGTCGACGAGAACCAGCAGCCGATACCTGAATCGAGGTCTTCTCGAAGATGCGACTCGCGTCGTGGCCGCGGGCGAGCGCATCGAGCCGGTCTTGGGCGGATTCCGTATCCGACGGACCACCGCCGAGGTTGTGATGAATCAGTACGAGGCGATCCACGAGCAGTTCGAGGTCACCAACGGTCGGGGGGAGACCCTCCGCGGAGACCTGCGACGTCCCGATGTTCCGGAACCGGTACCGGTCATCGTGTTCTGCCACGGGTACCGGAGCTTCAAGGACCACTTGTTCTTCCCTTACCTTGCGCTGAAGCTGGCGCGCCGCGGCTACGGCGCCGTCACGTTCAACCTCTCGGGCTCGGGGATCGGTGCCGACCTCCAGAGCTTCAGCGAGCTGCCGCGGCTCGAGTCGTCGACGATCAGCCAAGACCTCGAAGACCTGTCGTGCGTCCTCGAAGCGATCGGGGACGGGAAGGTCGGCAGAGGCCGGCTCGACGCCGACCAGATCGCCGTCGTCGGTCACGGCAAGGGCGGCGCGATCTGCCTCCTCGCCGGCGCCGAAGAGGATCGCGTCAAAGTCGTCGGGACGCTCGCCACGGTGTCTCGCCTCGACGCCTTCGGCGACGAGGAGCGGCGGCGCTGGCGCAAGGAAGGCTACCTCGCCTACTTCGACGAGTCGCTCGGCCGCGAGATCCGGCTCCAGGAGACGATGCTCGATGATCTCGAGCAGAACGCCGAGCGGTTCGACCTCGTTCGCGCGGTCGAAAACCTCGGCAAGCCGTTGATCCTCATGCACGGCGAAGAGGACCACGCCTGCGAGGCCAGCGAGTCCGAGCGCCTCTATCACCGCGCCGACAAAGACCTCACGCGGCTCGTGATCTTCGAGAAGACCGGCCACAACTTCGGCGTCTCCCACCCCTTCGTCGAGTCGAACAAGGAGGTCGAGCGCATCATCCAGATCCTCGACGCCTTCATCCAGCAGAGCTTCGCCGGCCAGCTCCCCAAAGACCTCTGAGAGTGAGGGAGTCTCGCTCGAGGTTGGCAATCCGTTCCCGGCACAGATGGCCCACTTTCGCGATCCAGCCATCTTCCCATTCATCGCCATGAGAGCTTGCCTTCGGGATTCCTGGGCGAACTTCCATCAGGCACCATCGAGCGACTCGTCCCTCGAACCGAGGGACGAGCTGAACGCGCCAACGCAGGACGGGCCGGTGGCCCCAACCTCCAAGATGGGACATCTGTGCCGGGAAGGGATTGCCAACTCTGCAATACAATGTGGGACATCTGTGCCGGGAACGGATTGCCAACTCTGCAATACAAAGTGGGACATCTGTGCCGGGAACGGATTGCCAACCCTGTAGAATCTCCGGCTCGTTCCCACGTGACTGGAGTTGCCGATGAGCCCTAGGGCGGAGATGACCGAGGCGGATCTGGAGCGCATTCGCGCCTGCCAGCAGGCCGTCGGCTACACGTTCCACGACCGCTTCCTGCTGGAGAAAGCCCTCACCCACTCCTCGGTGAAGGCCGACGAGCGGCCGAGCTACGAGCGCATGGAGTTCCTCGGGGACTCGGTGCTCGGGCTGATCATCGCCGAGTTCCTCTTCAAGACCTACCGCGGCTACGACGAGGGAGAGCTCACTCGCATCAAGTCCTTCGTGGTCAGCACGACCGTCCTCCGCCGCGTCGGTAAGCACCTCCACCTCGACCGATACATGACCGTCGGTCGCGGCCTCGCCCTCAGCAAGCAGACTCCGCGCACGCTCCTCGCCGATTGCTTCGAGGCGGTCGTCGGCGCCATCTACCTCGACGGCGGCTACGAGCCGGCGGCGGCTTTCGTCCTCCGTCACCTGCGTCCTTACATCGAGGCGGCCCACGAGGAGCTGCCCGAGAAGAACTACAAGTCGATGCTCCAGAACCACGCCCAGCGTGCAGCCTGGAAGCCGCCGGTCTACAAGCTGCTCCACCAGATCGGCCCCGACCACTCCAAGATCTTCAAGGTGGTCGCCGTGGTGGCCGGCAAGGAGTACTATCCCGCCTGGGGCAAGAGCAAGAAGGAAGCGGAGCAGAAGGCCGCCAAGATCGCGTTGGACGAGCTTCTCCGCGCCGAAGACAACTGACGTCTCCGCACCGGGGTGCCGTGCAGCCACTGGTCGACCAACTCTTATCGGACGCGACGACCGCCCGCGTCCTCGAGGCCTTGCGCTCCGATCGCCGGGCCGATGTCGGCGGCGTCTGGGGGGGCTTTGCCTCGTTGCTCGCCAGCGCCGTCTCGCGCTCCTTGGACCGCCGCCTCCTCGTCGTGACGGCCGGCCCCGACGAAGCCGCCCAGCGCGCCGAAGAGCTTCGCTTGTTCTTCCCCAAGGACGCCGGCGAGCCGGTCGATGAGCTGCCGGCCACCGACCGCTTCGCCACCGAGGATCGCAACGAGTCGCTCGAGCGGCTGGCCGTCCTCGATGCCTGGCGTCGCCCCGGCGGCCCCCGCGTCCTGGTCGCTCCGATCCTGTCCCTCCTCCAAGCAGTCCCCGTCAGCGAGCGCGACGGTGATCGCCGTTCCCTCACTCGCGGAGGCACGCTCGACCGCGACGCGCTTGCCCAGCAGCTCACCCAGGCCGGCTTCGAGCCCGTGGAGGCCGTCGTCGCCCCTTGGCAGTTCAGCGTCCGCGGCGACATCCTCGATGTGTTCGCACCGCCCGAGCGCCAGCCGGTCCGCATCGAGCTCTTCGACGACGAGATCGAGTCGCTGCGCCTGTTCGATCCCCTGACCCAGGTCTCGAGCGAGGAGCGTACCTCGATCGAGCTGGTCGTCTGGCGACCCGATGCGAAGGTCGCTCCGGCCGCATCCGCGAGTCCTTTGACGGCGCTCGGCACTGACGTCGGCCTCGTCGAGATCGAGCCCGAGCACATCCGCGCCGAGATCGATCGCCTCCGCAGCCACGCGCCGCCCGAGGCCTCCCTGCTCGCGGCTTGGGATGCCCGACGAGAGACCACGGCCTTCGCCGCGAGGCTCAGCGCGCTGCCGATTCCCAAGCCGGGCGCGATTCACTTCCGGGTGCTCTCGACAGGAGAGCTCCGCGGCACACGCGACGAGCTCCCGGGCACCATCCGGCGCCTCGCCGAGCAAGCCCCGCGCATGACCATCTTCTGCCCGACCCGCGGGGATCGCCGTCACCTGCACCACCTCCTCAAGGAGAAAGGTCTCCTCACGCCCTCCGTCGAGCTCGCCCGCGGCACCCTGACCGAGGGCTTCCGCTGGCCCGATGTCGCCACCGTCGTCAACTACGGTGAGCTCTTGCCCAAGGCACAAACGCGTCCCATCCGACGCCGCAGCCAGAAGCAGTTCGAAGGCGAGGCGATCGATCACTTCCTCGACCTCGCGCCGGGCGACACGGTCGTGCACCTGAGCCACGGCATCGCGCGCTTCCACGGCATGAAGCGTCTCCCGCGGCAGAGCGGCAACGGCGAAGAGGAGTTCCTGATCCTCGAGTTCGCCGACGACGTCAAGGTCTACGTGCCGGTCTCGAAGATCGACCTCGTCCAACGCTACATCGGGAGCAAGGGTGCGACGCCGCGACTCAGCAAGGTCGGCGGCAAGCTCTGGTCGCAAAGGAAGAAGGCCGCCGAGTCCGCCGTCGAGGACCTCGCCTCGGAGCTCCTCGAGGTGCAGGCGATGCGCGAGAAGCAGCCGGGGATCTCCTGTCCGCCCGACGACGAGCAGCAGCGGGAGTTCGAGCTCGCCTTCCCCTACGAGCCGACGCCGGACCAGAAGCGAGCGATCGAGGACATCAAGCGCGACCTGGAGTCGAGCCGACCGATGGACCGCTTGCTCTGCGGCGACGTCGGCCATGGCAAGACCGAGGTCGCCCTCCGCGCCGCGTTCAAGATCATCATGAGCGGCCGCCAAGTCGCCGTGCTCGTGCCGACGACCGTCCTCGCCCAGCAGCACTGGCGCACCTTCACCGAGCGGCTGTCCGACTACCCCGTCACCATCGAGGTGCTGAGCCGGTTCCGGACGAAGGGCGAGCAGAAGAAGGTCCTCGATCACCTGGCGAGCGGCGGCGTCGATGTGGTGATCGGGACGCATCGCTTGGTGCAGCGCGACGTGTCGTTCCAGAACCTCGGCCTCGTGATCATCGACGAGGAGCAGCGCTTCGGCGTCGCGGCCAAGGAGCGCCTCAAGCGGCTGCGCGCGACGGTCGACGTGCTGACGATGACGGCGACTCCGATCCCTCGTACTCTCCACATGTCGCTGCTCGGCCTGCGCGACATCTCGACGCTCGAGCAAGCGCCTTTCGGACGGCATGCCGTGCGGACGCGCATCTCCCACTTCGACGAGGAGACGATCAAAGAGAGCCTGTATCGGGAGCTCGAGCGCGACGGGCAGGTGTTCTTCGTCCACAACCGCGTGCTCTCGATCGAGCGCATGAAGCAGACGCTCGAAGGGCTCGTGCCCGAAGCCCGCATCGCCGTCGCCCATGGGCAGATGGAGGAGGGCCAGCTCGAGCGGGTGATGATCGAGTTCCTCGAAGGGCGAGTCGATGTGCTGGTGTCGACGACCATCATCGAGTCGGGCCTCGATATCCCGCGCGCCAACACCCTCATCGTCGACCGCGCCGATCGCTTCGGCCTCGCCGAGCTCCACCAGCTCCGCGGCCGCGTCGGTCGCGCGGACCGTCAGGCGTACGCGACCTTCTTCATCCCCGCCGACACGCGCCCTTCGGAGGTGGCGGCCAAGCGGCTCAAAGCGATCGAGGAGCTCGACTACCTCGGCGCCGGCTTCGCCCTCGCGATGAAAGACCTCGAGATTCGAGGCGCCGGCAACCTCCTCGGTGCGCAGCAGCACGGTCACATCGCAGCGGTCGGTTACGACCTCTACTGTCGCCTGCTCTCGGGGGCGGTGCGGCGGATGCGCAACGAGCGGGTGGACGAGGTCCGCGAGGTGGACCTCGAGGTCGGCATCGACGCCTACCTGCCCGAGGACTGGGTGACCGATCTCCGCTCACGGCTTCGTCTCTATCGCCGGCTCAATCGTTGTCGCAAGGACTCGGACTTTGAGAAGATGCGCCTGGAGATGCGCGATCGCTTCGGTCCCTTGCCAGAGACCGTCGGTCGTCTGCTCGAGCTCATGCGCTTGAAGGCGGCTTGCCTTTCGGGAGGGGTGTCGAGGGTGAGCTATCCCGGCGAGGACCGGCTGATCCTGCAGCTCGTCGATCAGGGCAAGCAGGCGCGCTGGATCGACCCGAATCGCCGGGAGCAGCGCCGTATCACGCCCGATCGACTCGAGCTCGTGCTGCCCGCGAATGCGCGGGACTCCGTCTCCGCCACCCGGTTCCTCACGACCTATCTCTCGGCCAGCTCACCGAAGCCCGAGAGCCGTCCCCGTCGCACCAGGACCCAGAGATGACTCGACTGCCGATCAACAGCGCCTCCGGCGCGGCGCCGGACCATGCAGGCGGTGAAACGCCCACATTGGAGTGCCCAAGTCGAAGCGACCCGGTGTCCGAGCCTGTCGGTGAGAGCTATCGCGAGCGAGCTTGGGCCGGGGACCTCTACGACGACAGCTCACTCCGAGCGGCCCCTTGCTCGGCGCCTCTCCGCTCGATCGTCGGTGATGTCGAGGAAGCGGCTCCCCGCTCATCTGCCCCTTCCCGTTTCGGTCGCGCGGGCTCTGGCTTGGGAGGCACGCTTCAAGTCAGTGGAGCCCCCGGCGGCGGCGCCGGAGCATACTGGGGGGTGAGACTTGTCGAGCCATGCTTTGCAGAACGTCCAACTGCTCAAGGCTCAACTCTCAACTCTGAAGTTCTCGCGGCTCTGCCTCTCGGCGAGCCAGGCTTCGCAGAACGTTCAACGGCTCGACGTCCAACTCTCAACTCTCAGGTTTCCAGTGGCGCTCGGTCGCGCGGGATCTGGTTTCAGATCAGCGGTGCCCCCGCCGGCGGACCGGCGGAGCATACAGTGGTGAAACTGGGCCTGAGGGCGAGGGCGATGGAGTGCCCAAGTCGAGCGAGTCAAAGACCGAGTCTGTCGGCGAGGGCTCTGCGCAAGCGAGCTTGGGCCGGGGCCGCC
>JAVJTD010000110.1:0-5834 GCA_040219065.1 Planctomycetota bacterium | reverse complement strand
CCCAAGCACCCAGCCACCCAAGCACCCAGCCACCCAAGCACCCAGCCACCCAAGCACCCAGCCACCCAAGCACCCAGCCACCCAAGCACCCCAGCACTCAAACACCCCGGCACCCAAACACCGACACTTTGCATCCCTGAGGGCGAGGGGGTACCCTCGCGCAGTCATTCGAACCTCTCGGCCCTCGAGGAGCCTCCATGCCCCGCAACGATCGTTTGCTTCGCGCCGCTCGCGGTGAGTCCGTCGACAGGCCGCCGGTCTGGCTGATGCGTCAGGCCGGACGGTACATGCACGAGTACCAGGCTCTGCGCGCACGGCACAGCTTCCTCGAGCTCTGCCGCGATCCGAAGCTGGCGTGTGAGATCTCGCAACAGCCGCTGCAGGCGTTCGACATGGACGCGGCCATCATCTTCTCCGACATCCTCATTCCGCTCGAAGGCATGGGCATCGGCTTTTCGCTCGACCACGGCGGGCCGAAGATCCACGATCCGATTCGCACCGTCGAGCAGGTCTCCAAGGTGCGCATTCCGAACCTGCGAGAGTCGTGCGATTACGTCTACGAGGCGATCAGCATGCTCTCCGAGGCGCTCGATGGCGAAGTGCCGGTGATCGGGTTCGCCGGTGCGCCGTTCACGCTGGCGGCTTACTCGGTCGAGGGCGGCGGCTCCAAGAACTTCGATCACGTCAAGCGCATGATGTTCGACGAGCCCGAGAAGCTCCACGCGCTGCTCGAGAAGCTGGCCGAGACCGTGGGCCGTCATCTGTGCGAGCAGGCCGAAGCGGGCGCCGAGATCGTGCAGCTCTTCGACACCTGGGCCGGCGAGCTCAGCCCTGAGGACTACGAGGACTTCGCGCTGCCTTATCAGAAGCGCGCGCTCGAGATGGCCCGGGAGCTCGGCGTTCCGACGATCCTCTACGTCAAGGGCGGCGGCGGCTTCCTGGATATCGTCGCTGCGGCCGGGCCCGACGTCTTGAGCCTCGACTGGCGCATCGACCTCGCCGAGGCGCGCCGTCAGCTCGGACCGGACCAAGCGGTGCAGGGCAACCTCGATCCGTGCGTGCTTCTCGGAACCGCCGAGGTCGTTCGCGATCGCACCATAGCGATGATGCGCTCCGGTGGTGGTCGTGGCCATATCGTCAACCTCGGCCACGGCATTCTTCCGATGACGCCGCGCGAGCACGTCGCGCTGTTCGTCGACACCGTGCAGCAGTTCTCGAACAACGAGTGAGCGATGAGCTGGTCTCCTGTCATTCAAGAGCTGATCGACGCCACGCCGATCGCGCCCTTGGACGAAGGCGCACCCGATCGAATCTGGGCGAAAAGGCTCCGGGCGCTGTCTGCCGAAGATGTCGTCCCGAATGCGAAGGACATCGACGCGGCGCGCTGCTGCTGGTCGGGGTTGTTCCTCCGCATCGGGTGCTTGGAGGACTCCCACGTCATCAGTCAGGACCTCGGTACGCCGGAGGCGAGCTTCTGGCACGGCATCATGCACCGACGAGAAGGCGACACCTCGAACGCCAAGTACTGGTTCCGTCGCGTCGGTGAGCACGCCGTGTTTCCGGCGCTCGCCGAGGCCGCCGGGCTGTCCCGCTGGGATGCCGCCGAGTTCGTGGATCGCTGCGCCACCGCCGTGCGAAACGGCGAAGACGAAGAGGCGCTGCGTGAGCTGCAGGATGCTGAGTGGCGGCTCCTCCTCGAGCACTGCTTGGGCCTGGCCCGAGGCGAGTGAGGCCGTGGACGTCTCGATCGTCACGATCGCAAACGTCCTGACGCGGGCCAGCGGCTACCTGAAGACCGTGTGCTCACACTCGCTCCAGCCTTACCGCGGATGCACGCTCGGGCGAGCCTTGTGTGGCGTGGGTTGTTACGTGCGCAGCAACGGGCACGTCCTGCGAGGCCGTACTTGGGGGAGCTTCCTCGAGGTGCGGGAGAACGCGGCCGAGAGCTACCTCCAGCACTTCGATCGGGAGCGCGCCTGGGCCCGGCGCTCGCGCGGCAGCTTCTCGATATTCCTCTCCAGCGCGACCGAGCCGTTCCTGCCTCAGGAGAAGACGTATCGCATCACGCACTCGGTGCTCGAAGCCATGCGTGAGTGTCCGCCCGACGAGCTGATCCTTCAGACGCATTCGGCGGACGTCGCTGGCGCTCGGGACGTGCTCCTCGCGTTGTCGAAGCGCTGCGATCTGCGCGTTCACGTCTCGATCGAGTCCGATCGGGATCGACTGCCGGGCCTGCCGCCGCCGGCCTCGAGTGTCGACGACCGCCTCGAAGCAGCCCGGACACTCCGCGCTGCCGGCCTCCGAACGGTCATCACGGTCTCCCCGCTCCTTCCGATCGAAGATCCCGAAGCGTTCTTCGCGCGCATTTGTGGCGTAGCGGACGCCGTCGTGATCGATCATTTCATCGGCGGAGACGGGAGCCCGGACGGGCAGCGAACGCTTCGGACCGAGCTGCCGGCCGCGATGGCGAAAGTCGATCCCGACTCGTTGACGCTCGCCTATCGGGACCGGATGATCGGCGTCGCGCAGCGCTACCTCCCAGGCCGCGTCGGCGTCGGCCAAGACGGCTTCGCCGGCCGTCATCTCCCCGAACCATGATCCCCTGAGCTCAGCCCGAGACACCATGCCCGCGAAGCGTTCCCCGAAGAAGCTCTCGCCGAGCGATTCCCTCCTCCAGCAAGGCTGCGAGGCGTTTCGCTCCGGCCGTCCGATCGACGCGATCCCGCTGCTCTCGGGGTATGTGCGCATGGTCGGCAAAGAAAGCGCGAGCGCAAAGGCCGTCTCGATGCTGGGCCGTGCCTACGCGGAGCGCGCGCGGCAACGTCTGCGCAACCGTCCCGAGGAATCGCGCGCGGACATCGCTCGGGCCGAGGAGCTCGGCGTGTCCGCGGACGAGGTCGACGAGCTGCGCCGTCAAGCGGCGCTGGCGAGCGGTTCCTTGACCGAGCTCGCCGCGGTGAGCGGTGACGACGATCCGCGTCTACGGCGTGGCCGTTGTCTGGAGATCCTGGCGAATGAGGGGACGAGCGCGGCGGAGAAGGACGACGCCCTCACCAAGCTGCGCGCGCTCGGGATGGAGATCTCCGAGAGCTTGGGCCAGTTCCTGCTGGGCGGGGATTTCGACGGTGAGCCCGTGACTCCCGAGGAGACCTTGGCGGCGGTCGCGACGGAGCTGAGTCATCGGCGCCGACCGCGGGCCGCGAAGCTGCTCGAGCGTTTGAACGAGGGCTTGCCGGCGGAGCTGGTCCGAGCGCGCGGGGCGCTGCGGCGCATCGAAGCGGCCCGGGACCTCTCGCGTCACCGGATGATGGAGCTGCGTCCGACGATCGTCGAGAGCCAGGAGGGACCGGAATCGTTTCTGCGCGAGCGCATCGAGCGGGTGCGGAGAATCTGGGTGCAGAAGCCGGAGAAGGCGGCCGAGGCGATCGAGTCGATCTCGGAGCTGGCGCGTCTGGGGCTTCGATTCCGGAGCGAGGACGAGCTGAAGGCCATTCGGCAAGCTCGCACGCTGCTCCTGTCCTTGGCCGGTCTTCAAGCCCTGGAAAAGGGCGGGGAGGATCGCGCGTTCGACCTCTGGTCGCGCATCGGGATTGCGAGAGAGCTCCCGCGCTGGGTCCTTCACAACTTCACGGTTCACCGGATGCGGTATCCCCCGAGTGATCCCATGCTGTGCTTGCCGCTCTTCGAGAAGCTGATCGCTCGCATCTCCGTGAAGGAGGAGCCTCTCTACAAGCTCGCCGTCGAGCGCCAGCTCATCGAGATGTGCGTTCACTATGACTGGGGCTTCGAGGCCGAGTCGTGCCTCTCGGAGATGATCGATCGCGGCGTCAAGATCGAGTCGTTCGGCGACTGGATGCTCGATCTCGCGCTCCGATCGCAATGGTTCGAGCACTCGCGGCGCATCGCCCAGAAGCTCACGAAGCGCTTCGGCACTTCGCCGCTTCGAGTCGTGGGCGCGAACCTGCCCTACCTCGTCGAGGATTGTCTCGGGAGGATTGACGAGCTCGAGCAGCCCGCGGTGCTCGAGATCGCCTTCGACATTCCAGGAGATCATCCGAGCTGGGATCAGGTGGTGATGGAGCTGAAGGCGGGGCTGGAGACCATGCCGGCCGACGATCGGATGCGAAGGCACGTCCGGAACATCTTGGGAGCCTTGCTGGAGCGTCTGCCGAAGAGCAGCCGGGAGGCGAAGGGCCTTCGAACGATCTTGGGTGAGGTTCCGCTGAGTTGCCCGAAGCAACTGCTCCACGAGGCGGAGGAGCAACTCAAGAAGGGCCAGCTCCTGCGCGCCCAAGCGCTCTTCGACAAGTACATCGCCGCTGAGCCCGACGACGCTTCACGGGTCATCCAAGCAGCGTCCAAGTGCTTGAAGGCCGGACGTCGCAAGCTGGGCGAGCGCTACGTCACCCAGTTCGCGGCGATTCCGGGGGTGGAGATCGACGACTTGGCCTACGTCGCGGCGATGGCAGGAGTCTACGGTCTACGCCGCCACGCAAAGCAGCTCTTCAAGCGCATCGACGCAGCGCCTCCCATCGACTTCTTGGCAGCCGTGTTCGAGATGGGGACCTATGCGCCCTCCGCTGTCGAGATCTTCCTGAACCGCGTGCCGCTCGAGCGCCGCGGCGCGTCGATCTACCGGACGGCGCTGGTCGTGGAGCGCTTGATCACGGGCCAGAAGCTCTCGGAGGAGGAAGCGCGAGGGCTGCAAGAGATCGAAGACGATCTCGTCGATCGATCCTTCCATCGACAGCTCCGAGACGATCTCCTGGCCGCGCGCGAGCTCGACGAGGAAAAGCTGTGCGATGTCCTCGGCGACCTCGCCGAGCTCTGTCTCGACGTCGGATCCGAAGGTGAGCTGAGTGAGGAGATCGGTTGATGACAGAGCTCTTGCCGCTGGATCCCTACTTCGTCCTCGGCGTGTCTCGCGAGGCGAACGACGAGGAGATCCGCAAGGCGTACTTCGCCAAGGTGAAGGAGAACCCTCCCGAGAAGCACCCGGAGGTCTTCCAGCAGGTCCGCAAGGCCTACGAGATGCTCAAGGACCCGGACGCAAAGATGCGAGCCGAAGCGGTGACCTATCGCATGGATCCGGCGGCAGCGATGGAAGCAGTGTCGGAGATCCTGGAGAAGATCCCTGCGCCGCCCGATCCCCGCGACATCGCCCGAAGAGAGATCCTGACCTCCTGGATCGAGAGAGAGCGCGAGAGCTTGCGCAGGGAGTGGTGAGCTTCCAGCCCGCATCCGGGACCGGATGGAGCGCGGGCTTCCAGCCCGCATCCGAAGCCGGATGGAGCGCGGTCTTCCAGCCCGCATCCCGACCCGGCTGAAGCGCGGGCTTCCAGCCAAGCCGCGCCCCCGGCGAAGCCCCCGGAGCATACAGGTGGTGAAACTGACCCCGCTTCCCAATGGAGTGCCCAAGCCGAGCGAGCCGGTGACCGAGTCTGTCTACGAGGGCTTTCCCGAGCGAGCTTGGGCCGGGGCGGCCGTGCCGCCAAGACAGCGCACTCCGAATGCTCCCTTGCTCGGCACCTCTCCGCTCGATCGTCAGGGACGTCGAGGAAGCGGCTTCCAGCTCGGTGACCGCTTCCCGTTTCGGTCGCGCGGGCTCTGGTTTGGGGGCATGTTTCAAGTCAGCCGCGCCCCCGCCGGCAGACCGGCGGAGCATACAGTGGAGAAACTGGACCTGAGGGCGAGGGCGATGGAGTGCCCAAGTCGAGCGAGTCAAAGACCGAGTCTGTCGGCGAGGGCGCTGCGCAAGCGAGCTTGGGCCGGGGCGCACCGTGCCGCCACGACAGCGCACTCCGAGCGGCCCCTTGCTCGGCACCTCCCAATTC
>JAVJTD010000109.1:0-15131 GCA_040219065.1 Planctomycetota bacterium | reverse complement strand
TGAGAGCGATCGCGAGCGAGCTTGGGCCGGGGGCTCGCCGCGAACCTACTCGAATATCGAGCCTGTTCCGCGAGCGAAGCGGGCGGGACGCCCGCGTTCCCAGTGGTTGGTTTCAGATCAGCAGCGAAACGATCGGAGCCCGAACAGGTCCCTGGCGCTGGGTTGGGAACACGCTGGCACGCACTGAGCTCATGATCGATTCAGCGGGGCCTCGTGAGGGACGACGGGACCGGATCCCGCAGCGATGGCGTGGGAAAGTTCCGACGCCCTGAACGACGGGCATGTCGGATCGTCCCTTACTCATCGCAAGACGCACGAGGTCCTCGCCGTGAACCTCGCCGTCCCAACGGCAACGGCTCCATGTCAGGGACCCGTGCGGGCTCTGGCTGGTCACGCCTTGCTCGCTTCGGCCCAGGCGCTCCTTCGCGGGGGCCCTTCCTGATCAAAGTGGCTTCCGATACAGCACGGCGCGCGCGACCTCCTCGAAGCCGAGGTGCTCGTGAGCCTCCTGCGATACGCCGTTGTGCAGCTCGACGTCCGAGGCGAGCTCTTGGTAGCCCTGCGCCCTCGCCCACTCTTCACCGGCCCGAATCAGGGCCCCACCGACACCTTGCCTGCGCAGGTCGTCATCGACCCACCACCCCTCGAGGTAGGCGACCGGGCCGCTCTCACACCCTTCAGCGCACTCGCGGCGACCGATCTCGGCGAAGCCGCCGAGGCGGCCGTTCTCGCGCTCGGCGACGAGCGTGATCGCGTCTTTCCGACCGGCCCACGTGCTCATGTCTTCGGGCGTCTGGTCGGGCCAGAGGAGCGTGCGCATGCGTCGCCACTCCTCGAGGTCGGTCGGTCGGTAGCTTCTGATGTTCATTGCTTCATCCTGGGTCGTTCCGTCTCCAGCCGCCCGAGTTTGCCACGGCCGATCTCCCCAGTCTCCCTTCAGCATCCCACCGTCCTAGGACGATAGGACGGTCATGAACATCACCGTCGATACCTCCGGTTCCTCGCCGCCGTCGGTACAGATCGTGGAGGCCATCCTGGATCGGGTGGCCTCCGGTGAGCTGACGCCGGGGACACAGCTCCCGTCGGTGCGAGGTCTCGCGAGCGCGGTTCTGGTGAACCCGAACACGGTCGGCCGGGCGTACCGAGACCTGGCCCAGATGGGCGTGGTCCGAGGTCGCTCCGGATCCGGCGTGTTCGTGACCGAGGAGGGCCCGGGCATCGCCCGGGATCTTCGCTCCGCCGCGACGCTCGAGGCGGTCTCGCAAGCCGTGACCGAGGCTCTCCGTGCCGGGCATTCGCCCGAGCACATTCTCCAAGTGGTGGAAGGGATCGTCGCTGTGACGACGAAGGACGCCCGATGAACAATGACGCCCCGATCCGAATCCGAGGCCTCGAAGTCCGCTACGGCAAGCGGTCCGTCCTGAGCGGCCTCGATCTCGATATCCCTCCCGGTACGACCCTCGCACTGCTCGGCGAGAACGGCGCCGGGAAGTCGACGCTCCTGAAGGCTTGCTTGGGCTTGCGGAAGCCGAAGTCCGGGACCGTTCGCGTGCTCGGTCTGAACCCGGTGCGCCGCCCCGCGAAGGTGCAGAGGCAAGTCGGCTACGTGCCCGACCGACCCGACGTCTATCCCTGGATGTCGCCGTCCGAGCTGATGCGATTCCTGGCGCCCCACTATTCGAGCTGGGACGCGAGCCGCGCACGCGAGCTGCTCGAGCAGCTCCGCGTTCCCCAAGCGCGCGCATTCCGGCAGCTCAGCCGCGGTGAAGGTATGAAGGCGATGCTGGCTGCCGCCCTGGTGCCCCGGCCGACCGTGCTGCTCCTCGACGAGCCCTTCGGCGGTCTCGATCCACTGGTAAAGGACGAAGTGCTGCGCGCGGTGCTCGAGGTCCTGGGCGAGCGCAAGCCGACGGTGTTGATGGCGACGCACGATCTCGAGATCGCGCTCCGCGCCGCCGACCGCATCGCGGTCCTGGCCGGTGGCCGCATCGCTCGCGAGGGCACACCTGAGGAGATCGCGGACCGGCGCACGAATGAAGCCGTGCACCCGAAGGACCTGCATCGCGTCCTGGCGAAGACCCGGGAGGCAAGCCACCGATGAACGGTCTGAAAGCACACCTCTGGAAGGAATGGCGCGATCGCAAGGCGATCCTGATCGGCATTGCGATCGGTTTGCCGATTTTCGACCTCGTGACCCTTGCCTTGCTTGGCGAGCGACTGGCCCGAGTGTCCGGAGATCCGGGCGACGCTACGTACAGCTTCGAATGCGTTATCGCTCTGCTCGCCGCGCTCGCCGTGTTCGTGTTCACGATCGCCGCTGACCTCTTCGGCACCGAACGGCGGCAGGGCACGCTGACGCTTCTCCAGCGCGTTCCGGGGGCGGCCCTTCGCGCATTCTGCGTGAAGGTGGTGTTCCTGGCGGCGACCCTGCTGGGCATGATCGCCTGGCAGCTCATCAGCCTGATGCTCGCCTGGCTGTGTCTGGGAGAACCGCACCACGCCTGGCTCGTGGCAGAGACGATCTGGAGTGTGTCGCTCCTTTCGGAAGGCGCCCTGTTCGTCGAGGCGGCTATCCTGCTGCTCTGCGTGTGGATCGCGCTCGTGTCGACCTGGATCCCGAGGTCGGGTGCAGCAACAGTCGCTGGCCTGATTCTCTTCGCGATCTACTGGGGACCGCTCTGGTACATCAAGGACCATTACCCGGGCTTCTGGCCGATGACGTTCTCGCAGGCGAACTGGCTCATCTTCTCGGCACTCGGGCTGACGATCATTCTCCTCGCGGCTTCGTTCTTGGCGTGGTCGCGCTATGCGCGCAGCGGTCTCGCAAGCGCCTGGAGAAGCTTGACCATCGTGACGATCTTGGCGGGCACCGGCTACGCGCTGGGCGGGAAGTCGATCCATGACTTCTTCGAGATCGACCCTCGCGAAGAGACCCTTCGAATCTCGAGGGCTGTCATCGGCACGACCGAGGAGTACGCGCTCGTCGAGGTCCACAAGCAGCACGAGTCCGTGTCTTTCGACTTCGAGCACCTCTTCAGCGGCGAGAACTGGCTGATCGATCTTCGAAGCGGCGAGTGGTCCTTCGTCGCGCAATACCAGTGGGCGATGTCCGGAGAGCCGTTCGCGATTTACCCTCGCGATTTCGAACCGGTCCTGGACTTCTCGGTCGAGTCTCCCGAGAACCCGATCGTCAACTGGGTCGACCTCCGAACGATGCGACGTTTGGGCCCAACGGGGCTGTACTCCAATGAATCTTGGAAGTACTGGGCCCAGGTCGGCCTTCGAGCGAGCTGGCAGCGAGATTCTTCCGGCCGCAAGGTTGCCAGTGGATGGGGAAGATCTTTCGGGAAGAGGACGGCACACCACGGCTGGCACACGAGCGAGAGATTGCGTCGCGTTGGACCAAGCTCCCCGACGGCTGGCTAGTCAGCTCTCCGAACGAGTGGATCTTTCACCGAGTCGACGTCGACACCTTCGAGGATCTGGGGCCCGTCCCGGAGCGTCTTCAAGAGCATCGAATCCTGAATCGTGCCAACTACTTCGCTCCACTGTCGATTCACCTCGCCTGGATCCAGCCCTATCCAATTCCTGAGGACCCGGCTCCCGCCGGCTGGCTCGTCGACATGGATACCGGCGACGAGGACCGACTCCAGAGCCCGGGCAAGGTCTTGGTCGCTGCCGATACCGAGCGGCTCCTGGTTCTGGCGTCCGACGGGAGCGGCCTCATCCAGTGGACGCCCGAGACCGGCCGGATCGAGCCCGTCATCTGGAACCGGGAGGTCGGTGACCTCTCGGAGGTAATGTTCCAGCGTCAAACGGTCATACCGAAGGCAGCACGACGAACCGTGTCCGGAAAGATGGCCCTCCACCTCGTCGTCGAACCCGACACCGCCATCGCCCTCTACGACCCTGCCGACGGCTCCGCAAAGGTCATGACTCCCTGGAAGCCGAGCCGGTTCTACGACCCCGTCTGCGTCACCGAGACCGACGCGCTCTGGTGCATCGAGGAGGGTCGCCGGCTCGTGCGCTTCGAGAATGGGGAGCGGAAGGTGTTCTTTCCGCGGGAGGATTCGTGATGAAGCGAAGCTCGCGGGTTCTTGGGGCGATTGATGAAGGGCTGAGTTCATTCATAGGGGCTGAGCCCGGCCGGGACCCTCAACGGACGACGCGAGGACCGGTCGCTACGCTCACGGCTCTCACCCTCCCGCCGATCGAAGCCCTAATCCGCTCAGAACTTCAAAGTTGAGAGTTGAACGTCCAACCGTTCGAAGTTCGGACAGCGCTCACCCCAACACAGGCGCCCACACGCCCGGACTTCAACGTTCAGAGTCGATCGTTCAACCGTTGAACGTTCGCAAGGCGCCCGCCACGACACAGGCGCCCACATGCCGGAAACACTCGAATTCGAACGTTCCCCGATCAGCGCTTGTCGCCGTCTTTCTTCTTCTTCCCGAACGGCAGGCCCTTTGACAGATCGTCGATCACTTTCGAGGGATCGAGGCTGTCCTTCTTCTCGTCCTCTTTGCCGTCGTCCTTCTTCTTGCCGCCGGGAATCAAGCCACCGAGACCTTCTTTGGCTCCGGGGACGAGGTCGCCGAGCTTCTTGTCGAGGCCGGCATCTTCGAGGGCTTTCTTGGCGGCGTCTTCGAGCTGCTGCTTGCCCTTGTCGATCTGCTCGTCGGCAAGGGCTTTGACCTTCGCGACTTGCTCGCCGGCGAGGCGAGCGAGCTCGGCCTTGCCTTCGGCGAGGAGCGTCTCTTGGAGGTTCTTCAGGAGCTGCTCGGTGTCGACCTTCAGGCGAGGTGAGAGCAGGGAGCCTTCGAGCACGGCTTGGATCTCGAGGGACTTCAGGCTCTCGAAGATGCGGTTTGCGACGCTCGCCTCGAAGCCGAGCACGGTCTCGTTGCCGCGCACCGCCGCTTGGAGATCACTGACCGAGACCCGGATCGGCAGGTACAGCTCCTCGGAGTCGAACGCACCGGCGCCCTCGACGAGGGCCTTGCCCGCCTTGATCAAGAGGGGCGCCTTCTCGGTCAAGCTCTCGGCGTTGAGGTCGAGATCGGGCAGGAACAATTCGAGGAGGTTCTTCTGCGCCGGCTCGTTGAGGAGCAGCCGCAGGTTGACGAGCGAGCGCTGGATCTGCTCGGCCTGCACGTCGAAGATCATCGGCGCGTCGTTGAGCGTCGGCTCGGTCGAGATGTCGTTGGCCGTCAGCTTGTAGCTGCCGGGCACGTCCTTGAACTCGACGCCGCCGAGCTCGATGCGCCGGATCGTGATCGTCGGCTGCTGCACGAGGCGGTCGCGCGCCGATTGGACCAGGTAGCCTTCCAGCCGCGCGCGCTCACGCGCCTTCTCCCGCTCGGTGTCGGACGGCGGCTCGGTCTGCTCCTTCTCGCGGTCGAGGTACTCCTTGAGCTTCTCGAGGTAGCCTTTCACCTTCCCGATCGTCTCGAGGTAATCCTCGAGCGTCTCCTCGTCGGTCGGCTCATCACCTTTGCCGGCGCCCGTCCCTTCGGGTTTGGGCAACACGAACCCGGGCGACTCGCGCGGCGAATCCGTCTTGATCCCGTTGCCGACGAGATGGTCCATCACCAGGCGCTTCGACAGCAGGTCCTTGAAGCTGATCTCGGCGGAGAGCTCCTCGGCCTGGAACACGTTCTGCGAAGGTGCCTCGGCGTCGGTGACCTGAACGCCCTTCAGCGTTAGGCTTCCGGTGAAGAGCGAGAGATCCGCGCTCGCGACGTTCGCCTCGGCGCCGAAGCTCTGCGTGAGCTGATGCTCGAGCTGCGGCTTGAGGATCATGCCCGCGAACAAGATCTCGATGCCGATGGCGATGACCAGGACGATCGCGACGAAGACCAGGCCGGACTTGCGAAGCAGCGGCGCCTTCCGGTGCTCGAGCTTCTCGGACAACTCGCCTTTGCTCTTGCCGAAGAAGATCCAGAAGACGATCCGCATCCAGCGGTTGGCGGCGAGCTTCTTGGCCCGCTCACTCCGGTCGCCGGCCGCGAGAAGAGACCTGCGCACGCCGCGGACGGCCAGGTTCATGAAGATGCCGAAGGCGACGCCGATCACGATCGCGATCGGCAAGCCTCCGATCAGGCAGTACCTCTCGAGCTCCATCCAGGCGAGTACCGGCGCCGTCGCGAAGAACTTGAAGACCGACTCCATGCTCGAAACCAGGCCGAAGCCGATCTCGAAGGTCCAAGGCGCGAGCATCAGGCAGAAGAGCTTTCCGATCAGGAGGCCCAAGACCATCGCGCCGAGGTTCGCTGCCAATACGAAGAAGAGCAGGATCCAGATCAGCAGCGTCAGGTTGAAGCCGGGTGTCATGCCGATCAAGGCGCCGATCAAGGCACCGATGAAGACCGACTTCGACGAAGCATCTCCGCGAACGAGCTTGCCGAGACGACGGGACCAGGAGAGGATGCCGAGCATATCTGTTGCCCTCGAGAGGGATTCGAGTTCGATGGTGAACGGGGAACGACCGCCCCGAGCGTCATCATATCAACCTGACCGGGGGCAGGTCGCCACCGCGGAGCTGATAGCGTCTCAATGTCTCGCCTGCTGATCGTCCTCTTGGTCCTCGCCGCCGCCGTCACGGCGCTCTCGTTCGCAGGGCTCCTCTGGCTCTCCAGCGACCCACCGCCGCTCGAGGCGGAGCAGCCCGTCAGCGACTCGGCTTCCGGTGACGGTCCGATCGACCGGGGCCGACGGGTCTTCGAGCGCGAAGCTTGTCAGGAATGCCACACCCGCCTGGGTCGTCCACCGAGCCATCACGACCGCTGGTGGCAGCTCGAAGATGTCGGTGACCAGCCGCCGAAGGGATGGCTTCCCAACCGAATCGATCGCCACCTCCTCGGTCCGGACCTCGGCCGCGAGGGCGGCAAGCGAACCGACGGTTGGCACTATGCCCACCTGCGAAGCCCAAGGGACATCGACGCTCTCTCGCAGATGCCGGCGTTCCCACATCTGTTCGAAGAGGCGGATGGCACCGTGCGGCCGACGCGAGACGCGCAGGATCTGGTGGCGTACCTGCAGTCCTTGGGTGAGGCGCCGGACGCTCCCTGGGTCGACGTGCCACTCGACCTCGAGATGCCGGCCGACCTGCACGACGAGCTCGCGACCTGGCAAGAGAGCCTCGATGCGGCCAATGACGACGAAGAGCGCCTGGCGGAGTTGGTCCTCGGCGACGAGGCATTCGAGCCGGTGTGGGAAGAGTATTTGAAGGTCACCGGACAGCCCGACCTCGAGGCCGTGCGCTACACCCATGAGCCCAATTGGCGAATCGATGCCGAGGCCCTCGCCGCGTCGGTCGATCAGGACGCCCTGCCCGGTCTCCGCCGAGGCAGGCAAGCCTACCTCGATCATTGCTCCGGCTGTCACGGACGCTTCGGACGCGGAGACGGACCGGCTGCGGCACTGATGCAGATCAAGGGCGTGCACGAGGAGAACTTGCCTCGGAACTTCAGCTACGCGCTCTACAAGAATCGCACCACGAAGCCCGGCCAACTCCCCCTCCCCCGAGACCTCTTCGCGACATTGACGAACGGCCTGCCCGGCTCGGCGATGTCCTCCTTCGGGACCTTGCCGCAAAGGACTCGCTGGGAGATCGTGGCGTACCTGCAAACCCTCGGCGTCTACTACGACGACTTCGAGGAAGAGCTCGTCACTTACCTGGGCACTCGCGCTGCCGAGCCGCTCGTGATTCCCGACGTCCCCCCCGATCTCGAAGGGCGCGTGCGTGCCGGACGCATTCAGTACGAACGCTTGGATTGCGCTTCCTGCCACGGCCCCGTCACGGGCAATGGAGAGGTACTCGGTCGGCATCGATCGGCCAGCTCGTTCGAGTGGGAAGACGAGATGGGACGCCCCCTGCCGTACTCCCGGGACTTCACGAACGGCAAGTACCTGCTCGGCCCGTCGCCACGAGATCGCTTCCGCGCATTGAAGGCCGGGCTCAACATCGGGCCGATGCCGTCCTACTCCGAAGCGCTCCAAGACGATGAGATCTGGGATCTCGTCGCGTTCTTGATGTCGGTGAAGGCCGGAGCCCGCACAGGTCCCTGACTGGAAGCATGCCGCATTCGGACCGCCGGCTTCAGCCGGTCTCGGTGTCCTCCATCCAAGCGCCTCGGAGAGGACCTGGACCTCAGATCCGATTCTCCGTGGCACGATGCTGCCGGGTGCAATCGGAGCGCAAGGGGCCGCTCGGAGTGCGCTGTCGTCGCAAAGACGGCCCCGGCCCAAGCTCGCTTGCGAGAGCCTTCACCAAGAGACTTCATCTTTGACTCGCTCGTCTTGGGCACTCCAGTACTCTCGTTCGATGAGGGCCGTCCACTCGAAAACGCGCAACCGTCCGGACCGAGGATCTCTGAGGGCGGAACCGGGTTCTTCCCGTATCGTATCTGGAGCAGCATTCCCCCTCGGCCAGTGACTGGCCATCCCGCAAACCGGAAGAGGTCCATGATGAGTGTACGCCCAGGATCCATCGCCATCGCTCTCTTGCTGTCCGTGCCGGTCGCATCGGCACAGGACGCATCCCAACGTTCCTTGGACCTGCCCGGCGGTTGGACGCGCCCCGCTGCCGAGCTTGCGGCCGAGGCCATCGCGTCTTTCGAGCTCGACGACGCCCGCGCCGAGCTCATGAAGGAGCAGTCCTCTCCGGCAGGCGTCACCCACCGCTTCCGCTTGCTCCGGGCGGACATTCCCTCGGACGAGCAGCTCCTCGTCATCCGCACGGTCGATGGCCGAACATGGGCAGTCACCGATGCGACGACACTCACCGCTCTCGACACCTTCGAGGTGCGCCCTCCGCTCGAGAGCCTCGCCCGCTCACTCGACCGGCTGGGTCTCGACGGGCGAGATGCCACGGTCGAAGCGAGCGTCGAGCGGCGGGTGACGCGCCGAGTCGATGGCCACTACCGCCTCTATCACGCTGCCATCATTCGCTCGCGCAACGAGACGCTCGACGCGACGCTCGAGCTCTTGTGGGACGCGCGCACCGGCGAGCTCGCCGACCAACGCTCGCTGCGCATCGAAGCCAACGGCACCGGCGACGTCTTCGATCCGAACCCGGTGCAAACAGCGGGCGTCGTGTATAGCGATCAGAATGACAGCAACGGCGCCATCCCGTCGTCCGAGTACTTCACTCGCACGTTGCAAGGCCTCGACGGAAGCGGCTTCCTCACCGGTCCCTTCGCGAGCACGAGCATCACGTCGGGCCGCACGAATCAGCCGAGCCTGATCTACCAGTTCCAGCGCGGCGACAATCCCTTCGAAGAGGTGATGGCGTACTACCACGTCGACGAGTTCCAGCGTTACGTGCAATCGATCGGCTTCAACAACGCCAACAACCGTCAGCAGCGCATGGACGTGCACGCCGGCTCGTTCGACAACTCGTTCTACGACCTCAGCAACCGAAACCTCTACTTCGGGGACGGTGGCGTGGACGACGCCGAAGACGCCGAGATCATCCTGCACGAGTACGGTCACTCGATGCACGACGACATCAGCGGCGGCATCGGTGGCGGCGAGAACGGGGCGATGAGTGAGGGCTTTGGCGACTACCTCGCCGCGAGCCGCTTCCAGAACGCCCGGGTCGGCGAGTGGGATGCAGTCTCCTACGACTTCCACAATCCTCCGTACCTGCGACGCGTCGACGGGAACAAGCACTACCCCGAGGACAAGGTCAATCAGGTTCACGCAGACGGCGAGATCTGGTCGGCGGCTCTCTGGGACCTGAACCAGGATCTCGGCGCCGCGGCGGCGGACTCGCTCGTCTTCCAGGGCATGTTCTTCCAGACCTCGTCCAGCAACATGCCGGCGGCCGCGAATACGATCATCCAGGCCGATCAGACGTTGAACGGCGGTGCCAACATCCCCCTCGTCGAAGGCGTCTTCGTGAGCCGCGGCATCATGAACGTCACGGCCAATTATGCCAATACGACGGTCGAGCTTTCCTCGCGCGAGACGAAGCCGCAGCCCGGCAACAACTACACTCTCGACCTGAGCGCGGGTGGTGCGAACGGCAATGCGCAGTACGTGATCCTGCCGGCGCCCGGCCTCGGGACGACGCCCTTGCCGGGGACCAGCCTGCACTTCGACGTCACCTCGCAGTGGGCCGGATTCCTCGGTCTCTTCCCCGGCCTGACCGGTACGTTGAATGCCTCCGGCAATCGCACCGTGACGCTCAACTTACCGGCGCAGGCCCCGGTCGGACTCCGCTTCTACCTGCAATACGTGACGATCGTGAGTAACCAGTTCAACGCCATGTCGAACGTCGTTCCCATTCGCGTGCAGGGTTATTGAGTTACGGATCGAGAGGGGGTGGCCGGGAGCGCAGCGACCGGTCACCCCGTCCGGCTTGCGTCTGGTTGTTCAGCCGCTGCGCGGCCCGATGCGGGCAGGATGCCCGCGCTCCTCAGGATGCCCGCGCTCCTGGTAATCTCGCATCAATACCCTTGCACGCGCAGCGGCACCAGGTTCGACATTGCATTGAACTGGTTGCCGACGATCGTCACGTACTGCGCATAGAGGCGCGCCCCGACGGGCGCTCCTGGTGGCAAGGTGAAGGCGACGCTGGCGGTTCCGGATCCATCGAGGTTCCCGATAAGGCCCGGGACCGAGCCGAGGAAGCTCGTCCACTGCGCCGTCACGTCGAAGTGCAGTTCGGTGCCGGGCAGCACGGTCGACCCGATTGCCGGCGCGGGCAGCAAGACATAGAGCCCCCCTGCGTTCTCGAGGCCCGCTTCGAGGTCGAGGGTGAAGCTCTCTCCCGGCTGCGGCTTGGTCTCTCGAGCCGAGAGCTCGACCGTGGTGTTGGCGTAGCTCGTGGTCGGCTCGAGGATGCCGCGGCTGACGAAGACACCCTCGATGACCGGGATGTTGGCTCCACCGTTCAGGACCTGGTCCGCCAGGAGGATCGTGGCCGCCGCGGTCTGGAAGCCCGACGCCGGCGTCTGGAAGAACATGCTCTGCAAGATCAGGGTATCGGCCGCGGCGGCTCCGAGATCCTGGTTGAGGTCCCAGAGCGCTGCCGCCCAGATCTCGCCGTCGTCGTGGCTCTCGCCGGTCTTGTCCTCGGGGTAGTGCTTGTTGCCATCCGCGCGGCGGAGATACGGCGGATCGTGCATCACATACGACGTCGCGTCCCATTCGCCGACGAGCGCGTCCTGGAAGCGGCTCGCCGCCAGGTAATCGCCAAAGCCTTCGCTGAGTGCGCCGTTCTCGGACCAGAGGTCACCGATGCCGCTGATGTCGTCGTGCAGCGAGTGACCGTACTCGTGCAAAATGATGTCGGCATCTTCGGCGTCGTCGACGCCACCGTCACCGAAATAGAGCCGGCGGTCGCTGGTGTCGTAGTAGGAGTTGTCCCAGGGGATACCGTGAACGTCCAGCTCCTGCTGACGATTGTTGGCGTCGTCGAATCCGAGCGATTGCAGATACCGTTGAAACTCGTCGATGTGGTAATACGCCATCACCTCTTCGAAGGCGGCGTCGGCGCGCTGGAACTGGAAGACCAGGCCAGGCTGATACGTGCGGTACGCGGTAGGAGCAGTGCTGGCGTAGGGGCCGGTGAGAAAGCCGCTGCCGTCGAGACCTTGCAGTGTTCGAGTGAAGTACTGCGAAGCTGGTATGGCGGCGTTGCTGTCGTCGTCATCGCTGTACACGACACCCGACGTCTGAACCGGATTGGGATCGAAGACGTCTCCGAGGCCGTCCGCCTCGAAGCGGAGAGAGCGCTCTTGGGCGACCTCGCCATTGCGAGCGGCGACCAAGAATTGCATCGTCGCCTCGAGCGTCTCGTTGCTCGAGCGCACGACGACCGAGTGATACAAACGATACTGTCCATCCACTCGGCGTGAGACGATTCGCTCGACGCTCGCCTTGACGGTCTCGTCGTCGGCGTAAAGACCCAGGTGGTCGAGGACCTCGGCGAGGCTTTGGAGCGGAGATTGGATCTCGGCGGTGTCGAATTGGATGCCGCGCTCGGCATTGGTCACCGACCACGCCCGGCCGTCCGTCGTTCGAATCACCAGGAGCTGCTCGTCCGATGGCAAGCCGGCCCGCTCCAATCGGTACCGATTCGTAATGCCGGCCGGAGAGTGCTGCTGCCGGGTCAATACGGCTCGGGCGTCGTCGATCTCGAACGCTTCGATCGCCTCCATCGCCAGAGTCTTGGCAGCACGCAAAGACCCGCCTGGAAACTCCAAGCGCCGCTCCCGAATCTCCTGACCGAAGACCGGCTGGCCGAGTAGCGCACCGAAAAACCAGAGCAGGACAGCAGTCGCCCGCATCACTTTCTTCTCCCGAGGTGGATTGTCAGAGAATCGTCCGGCGGCGATGGAGACCGCCCACCTCGGGCTCTCGTAGGGCAATCGACCGGTGCGACCTCGAACCGGTGTCCGGTACTCGAGACGAAGCTGCCTCGAGGTCTCGGCAGGGATTCTCCCGGCACGAGCCTCGGCCATGCAGCTCCCGAGGGAAGCGCCCGTTGCCTACGGCCTCTCGATCTGACCTGAGCGGCCCAAGCGGCTCGCCCCGTTTCATTTCCGTCAGATCAATCGCGCCGGGCAGCGCCCGCGGTCCACCCCGCCCCTCTCGAGCGGGAATCCCCACAGGCTGCGCTTCCTGCGGAGTCTACCCCACGATTCCCGGATGGGCGAATTCCAACGGGCGTCCTGGAAGAGATGTCCGCACTCCAATTGGGACCCGACTCATCCGGACTGGAGTGCCCAAGTCGATGCGAGCCGAAGTCCGAGCTCGTCGATGAAGGCCTTCACGAGCGAGCTTGGGCCTCCTCGAACGTTCAACGGTTCAGACATTCAACTTCCAAGACCCGAGCGGAGCTGCCTCTCGGCGAGCCAGGCCTGACAGAACGTTCAACGGCCCAACGTCCGACTCTCGACTTTCAAGTCTTCCAGCAGCTTTCGGTCGCGCGGGCGCTGGTTGGTTCGCCCTGAAAGGGCAGCCACTCGTCAGCCCTGGGCAGCGCCCTGGGATCCCGGCATGACAGGTCCAACCCAGCAAGGCTTGCACTCGTTCAGTTCGGCCACGGAGCCTCGGATGTGAGGGATGAGCTTTCTCCAAGGCGCTCGGAGGGAGGACACGGAGACCGGCTGAAGCCGGCGGTCCGATTGCGGCATGTTTCAGTTCAGCCAATGCTCGATGAGCTCGGCGACCAGCTCTTCTGGGGGCCGAGTGCTGTCCGTCCAATGCACGACGGTCGGCAGATCCTTCAAAGGCTCCCAGCGCTCTTTGAGGGCGCGGTACACATTGACGTCCGCATCGGAGATGGCCACAGGGTCTTTCGCTCTTCGCTCGAGTCGCTCGAGGATCACGTCTTCAGGAGGATCGAGGTGGACGGCCAGTAGCGGTACCCCTTGCTCCTTGGCGAGCTCGGCGAAGGGAGCACGGCGGGCCGCTTGGTGGAAGGTCGCGTCGACCAGGACCGATCGCCCGTCTCGCAGGTGCCCCTGCGCTTCCTCCAGGAGGCAGGCATAGGTGCGATCGCTCATCTCCTGGCCATAGAGCCCGACATCGACACCGGGCTTGTGGCGGCTGCTCTCCCGCACTCCGGCCAGCCGCTTCCGGGTCCGGTCGCTGCTGAGCACGGCCGCCTCGAAGGGAGTCGATAGGGGCTCGACAGCCCAGCTCTTGCCACTCGCCGGAAGTCCGCACACCAGGATCACGGCGGGCGGCAAGAGGTAGCTCGCCGCGAGATGGAAGTACCGCATCGCCTCGCGGCGCGCCTCGAGGCGCTCGGCCTCCTCGATCCTCGGCCCTTGGCTCTTCATTCCGGTGACCTTCGCACGCACCATCGCACGATACGCCTTGTAGAAGGGCTCGACTTCCAAGAGCGACTCGTCGCCTGCCAGCTCGGCATACCGGCGCGCAAGGTATCCCGAGAAGCCCCGCAGCCTTCGCAGATCGAGGTCCATCGTCAGAAAGGCGAGGTCACAGGCGACGTCTCCCGATCGGAATCGCGGAGCGAACTCGATGCAGTCGTAGATGACGATGTCGTCCACCGACCGAAAGCAGACATTGCCCGAATGGAGATCGCCGTGCCCGTCGCAGACGCGGCCCGCGGCGAGGCGCTTCTCGAAGGTCGGACGCAATCTCTCGAGCTCGGCTCGGGCCCTTGCTTCGAGCGCGGCGTGGAGACGCGGGGAGACGGTGTCCCCGATGCGTTCGCGCGTCTGGTCGAAGTTCTCGGTCACGTTGAAGGCGATCGACTCGGGACGACCATGGGCATCGATCTCTGGTCCGCGATCCGCCTGGGCGTGGAAGGCTTGGAGCTTTCTCGCCAGGGCGGAGAGCATCGCGTTGTCGACCTCGTGGCTCTCCAGCAATCGGTCCATCATGCGGACGCTCGGGAGGCGCTTCATCGCCACGGCGTACTCGACGACGGCGTCGTCCGCGGCGAGGTCCTCGGCCTCGACGGGATCGACGACGTAGATCCCGCGCTGATCTCGGCGGATGGCGGAGATGCCGAGGTAGGTGTCGGGTGCCAGGCGGCGATTGAGCCGGACCTCCTCGATGCAAAAGCTCCGGCGACGCTCGAGGGTCGCATAGTCGAGGAAGCCGAGGTCGACGGGCTTCTTGACCTTGTAGACCCGCTCTCCGGCGAAGAAGATCCAGGAGATGTGGGTCTGGAGGAGCTCGATCGAAGGCCCGGTCTCGTGCCGGTAGGCCTCGGGCAGGCGCAATGATTCGACGATGTCCAAAGGGGCGTTGCTCATCGGGAGTCGTCTTTCGCTGTCCGCCGGAACAGGTACCGTACCGCAAGCGGGGCAGCTAGCACAGACTCACCGTCGACTGCATCGGGCCCGATCGGGTGCCACTCGACTCACATGCGAAAGACGCCGTACTTCGGCTCTGGGATCGGGGCGTTGAGAGAAGCGCTGATACCCAGGGCCAAGGCCTTTCGAGTCTCAGCGGGGTCGAGGATGCCGTCGTCCCAGAGGCGAGCGGTGCTGTAGTACGGGTTCCCCTCGGCTTCGTACTTGTCGAGGATCGGCTGCTTGAACTTCGCTTGCTCTTCGGGCGACATCGACTCGCCATGGCGCGCGAGCTGGTCGATCTTGACGGTCAACAAGACGTTCGCCACCTGCTCGCCGCCCATGACC
>JAVJTD010000095.1:0-4902 GCA_040219065.1 Planctomycetota bacterium | reverse complement strand
TGACGTGCAACCAACCCCGCGCGACCGTCAAACCAGAGCCCGCGCGACCGAAACGGGGAGCGGCTGCTGAGCTGGAAGCCGCTTCCTCGACGTCGCTGACCATCGAGCCAGATGGCGCCGAGCAAGGGGCCGCTCGGAGTGCGTTGTCGTCGCACGGCCGCCCCGGCCCAAGCTCGCTTGCGCAGAGCCCTCGCCGACAGATTCGGTCTCCGGCTCGCTCGACTCGGGCACTCCATTGCCCTCGCCCTCAGGCCCAGTTTCACCACTGTAAGCTCCGCCGGTCCGCCGGCGGGGGCGCCGCTGACGTGCAACCAACCCCGCGCGACCGTCAAACCAGAGCCCGCGCGACCGAAACGGGGAGCGGCTGCTGAGCTGGAAGCCGCTTCCTCGACGTCGCTGACCATCGAGCCAGATGGCGCCGAGCAAGGGGCCGCTCGGAGTCCGCTGTCGTCGCACGGCCGCCCCGGCCCAAGCTCGCTTGCGATGGCCGCACTGACAGACTCGGTCCTCGGCTCGCTCAACACGACCGTCCTTCTCCGGGACACGCGCTGCGTCGCGAGGGCGACACTATCGGGCGAATTCGACGGTGTTCTCGAGAGATAGGGTCGTTGCCGGCCTTGGCCACGGACTTGCTTTCCGCCGCGAGCGTCTCCCCGGAAGAAGGGGGCACCCCATTCCTCGTTGCCAGGAGGCTCCTCATGACTCGAAGGCTGCTCATTCTCGCGGCGCTCCTCGCGGCAGCGGTCCCTCTAACGGGATGCAAGCTGACGGTCGGGCATCGAAGGCCCTCTTGTCCGCCGCCGCGCGTCGTGGTGTACGACCCGTGTCCGCCACCGGTCTACGTTTGCCCGCCATCGCCCTGCGATCGCTGGCGATGAGACTCATCCAACGAGCTCACCTTCCCTCGAGGGTGGGCTCGTTTCTCTTTGTCGAGTCGAAGGGCTCAGACCCTTGGATCTCGACGGCAGGCTTGAGATGAAAGGCGGCGACGAACATGGCGAGGAGCGTCAGCGCACCGCCCGCGGCGTAGGTCACCACTGCGCTGAATGTCTGATACAGGAAGGTCATCAAGATGGGACCGATGACGCGTCCCCAAGACTGGGCACTGTGATTCAAGCCTTGAGCTTCGCCTTGATTCTCGGTGCTGCGGCTGAGCAAGGCGATGAAGGTCGGCGTCGCCAAGGCATGCCCCGCGGCGAGAATCGTCCCGGCGAACAGGAGCCCGCCGAATCCCAACGGTAGACCGACAGCCACGAGACCCAGAGCCATCAAGGCCGTTCCGGTTGTCAGCAGTCGGTGGTCGCTGTACTTGAGCGTCAAGCGACGGATCAATCCGCCTTGCACGAGCACGGCGACCAAGCCGACCAGACCCAGCACCATTCCCGAGGATCGGGGGCCGCCATCGAATCGGTCGGCCACCAGGAAGGTCAGGGTGCTCTCGAGCCCCATGAACGCGGTCTGGATCAACATCGAGAAGACGAGGAACGGTGTATAGCGGGCCCAGCCCGAAGCCAGATCGGCGTGCTGCTGACGCGACCGCGCGGCAGCACGCGTCTCTTCGTCCCAGCTCTCCGGCAACCGAACCAGGACGAACAGGAGATTCGCAGCGGCCAAGCCTGCCGAGACCCAATAGGGGCGACGAAGCTGTGTGAGCGTCGCATCGTCAGGGGTGAAGATCGCACACAGCGCTGGACCGAGGACGATACCCAGCCCGATGGCCGCGCCGACCATGCCCATGCCGACGCTCCTCTTCTCGGGAGGAGTGACGTCGGCAACGTACGCGAAGATCGCCGGGATCGTGGCTGCGGCGAAGGCGCCTCCGACCACGCGCGCGATGATCAGCTCGCTGAAGGTGTCTCCCATCGCGAACAGCGCCGACCCGATTCCGAAGCCGAAGAGACCGATCAGGATGGCGGGCTTGCGACCCTTCCATTGGGAGAACCGACCCCACAGGAAGCCGGTCAACACACCCAGAATCGGATAGATCGACATCAGCACACCCCATTGCGTCTCGGTGAAGCCGAGCTCGCGGGTGAGGATCGGGCCCGCCGGGAAGAGGATGCCGAGGCCCAGCATCGTCAGCATGGCGGTGAAGGCGAGGAGCAGGAGGCGCTTGATGGGCATGGGCTCGCTTCAGGATGAAGGAAGGATCCAAGGCGGGTGGGAACGTGGCTCGGAAGGGGGGAGGCCGCGGCTCCAGGGAGCCGCGGCGGTGCCCGAATCGATCAGGCTGGATGGGCCGCGCTCGCGACCATCGTCGAGCACTTCGCGTTGCGCAGCACGTAGCGAGCGACGCTGCCCAAGAACGGCGACGCGCCACCGCTGCCGCGGCTGCCCATCACGATGACGTCCGCGCGGGCCTCAGCGGCCTCGAGCAAGATCGTGGCGTCGGGGTTGCCAGGAAGCACCTTCGTCTCGATGGTGACCCCGCTGCTCGAAAAGTCCTGAGCGAAGCGGTCGAGCCATTCCTGAGCGATCCGGAGCTGCTCCTGGATCAAGGTCTTGGCTTCCTTGTCACTCGCGACGCGCTCGAGCTGATGCGCATACCAGGTCGGCACGGACTGGAAGGCGATCACCTTGGCGCCGAACAGCTTGCCCAGATGGACGGCCCATTCGAACGCGTGACGCGCGGTCTCGGAGTCATCCACCGGAGAGAGGATCGTTGTCGGCTTTTCGAACGTCATGCCGCGCGCGACGAAGAGTGGCGTGTCCGTCGAGCGGATCAGCTTCTCCGGCACGCTGCCCATCATCAGCTCCCCGAGCGTCCCGCGCTCACCGTGGGGGCCGATCAGGATCATGTCCGCCTGGCTGTCCTTCGAGCAGCTCACGATCGCCTCGTGGGCTCGGCCTCCGATGGTGACCCGGCAGGTCCCCTGCAGACCGATCTCGGCAGCGAAGTCCTCGAGCCGCTTCTGAGCACCGACTCGTTCGCTCTCGACGATTTGCTCGAGGTGAGGCACCGCGCTGCGCAGGAATGCCGGCGGCATCGGGGCATTGACGCAATGGAACAGGGTGAGCTCCGCGTGCGGTCCGAGCTGTTTGGCCGCCCAAGCGGCCGCCTGCCGTGAAGGCTCGCTGAAGTCGGTCGCGACGAGGATCCGGTCGAGCTTCATAGTCCCTCCAAGTGCTACGGGCGACATGCCGAATCGCGGCCTCCGCCGGCGGCCGCGCCGCTAGTCTAACCAGTCGTCCGGGCGCGGACATCTGCAAATGTCGGCAGACGCGCCGGAGGAGGCTCGGGGCTGCCGGCGCCTGTCACGGCGGAGGCGCTTGCTCCCGGGAAAGGTCGGAGCGAGCGAGAGACGCCGGGCGAGCGGGACGCAGGGTCGAGTCTGGCGCGATCTTTGGACCCTTGCTAGGATCGATCCGCCGCGATTCGCCCCAAGCTTAGGAATCAAAACATGATATGCGCCCCTCGCCGATGGACCGCCTCCGTCTCGTGTACGCTGCTCCTCCTCTCCGGCCTCGCCTCGGCTCAGACGATCTACGTCGACGCGAGCAATCCGAACTGCCCGGGGACTGGGACACAGACCGACCCGTATTGCCTGATTCAGACGGCCATCGGTGCGGCCAACACGGGGGACACGGTGCTCGTCGCGCCCGGGACCTATCTCGAGAATGTCGACTTCCTGGGCAAGGCGATCGAGGTTCGCAGTAGCAACGGCCCGGGCGTCACCACGATCGATGGCAACCTGCTGGGCTCGGCGGTCGCCTTTCGTACCGGCGAAGGTCCGCTCTCCAAGCTTTCGGGCTTCCGGATCCAGAACGGCAGCGGGACGCCCTGCGGCGTCGGGACCACTTGCGGGGGCGGCATCGTGTGCGACGGCAGCTCGCCATCGATCGAAGGCAACGAGCTCGTTCAGAACAATGCGACCTTCGGCGGCGGCATCCTGTGCCTCAACCTTGCCGCGCCGGCGATCGTGAACAACACCATCAGCTCGAACACCGCGCAGAACTCCAATGGCGGCGTCGGCTGCCTCTACGGTGCGGCGCCGGTCATTCGCGGCAATACCATCAGCTCCAACTCGGCGACCTACGCCTCGGGTGGCGTGGGCGCGTATCTCTCCAGCCCTCACATCGTCGGCAACGATATCACCGGCAACTCGGTGACGCGGTACATGGGGGGCGTGGGAGCGATCGCCGGCAATCCGATCATCGAGCGCAACCACATCGAAGGCAATACGTCGAGTTATGTGATGGGGGGCATCGGTTGCGCGAACGGTGCGGCGCCGATCATCACGGGCAATACCATCACGGCCAATCGCGCGATCCGGCTGAGTGGTGGCGTCGGGCTGGCCTATGGCGCGAGCGCCACCTTGGCCAACAACACGATCACCAACAACGTGGCGGGCAGCGCCGCCGGCGTCGGTTGCTTCTACGCATCGACGGCCACGATCGTGAATGACACCCTCTCGGGCAATCAGGCCTACTTCGCGCCTGGTGGCGGCATCGTGGTGGACGCCGGCAGCACCGTCAACGTCACCAACGCGATCCTCTGGTACAACGTCCCTCTCGAGACCTTCAACCTCGGCGGCACGATCAACATCAACACCTCCGACGTGCGAGGCGGCTACCCGGGAACCGGCAACATCGCGGCCGACCCCTTGTTCGTCTCCTCGGCCACCGGCGACTTCCGTCTCACCTGTGCATCTCCATGTGTCGACGCCGGAAACGGCAGCCCGGGCATCCCGCTGCCGCTGTTCGATCAAAGCGGCCTCGATCTCCGTCAGATCGGCCCGATCGACATGGGCTCGGATGAGGCGGGGGCGCTCTGGCAAGTGAACGGTCCCGTGCGACCCGGCGGCCCGGCCGTCACCGCCACCGTCACGGCCGTCCCGAGCCATCCCAGAGGCACGGCCGAGATCCAGTTCAGTCTGATGCCCCAGACCGGAGCCGACGGGA
>JAVJTD010000084.1:0-48531 GCA_040219065.1 Planctomycetota bacterium | reverse complement strand
CTCTACCTACGTGAGCTATGGCCTCCCGAATGTATCGCGGTAGCCTCTCTGCGAACGCTGCTTGGTCGAAGTCCTTGGTGTCGCCTAGGGTCTTGAGGTCGTTGGCGAGGTATTGGGCGGCGACAGCCTTCGACGCGTTGCCGGAGTGGAAAAGCTTGTAGATCTGGCTGCACAACACCGCGCGGTCGTCGCCAGCCTCCTCCTCCATTCTCTTGAACTCAGCCCTAGCGGCCGCTTCGATGTCGGCGGGGGCTTTCGTCCCTCTGGAGATCGCGCCATCGCTTTTTGCCAAGCTGGCAGCGACGAATACCTCCTCGGCGAGGCCGGAAAATGCGAGGTCGTACTCGAGCGTCCAGTGGTCCGCGACAAACGTCCGTACGGACTGTCCATCGGAGGCGCAAAGGCGACCACGCCGCTCGGTCAACTCCTGCTCGGCCGTCTTCTCCTCGCTTCCGAAGTCACGCTCTGCTCTCCAGCGACGTGTCGACCTGCTCGCCCACTTCTCGTCGCCCTCGCCTGTGACCAGCTCGAGGATTTCAGGCGCGCAATCGGGCATCACGTCCATATCCGCCAGACAGGCAACAGGGACCGAAGACGCCGGCGAGGCATCATCGGACCGCTGGAAGATTCTGCTGAACCGTCGAAGTCCCGTTCCGCCGACGTTGACGACGGAGATCCCATGCTCCGTTAGGTCTGTGCCGAGGAGCCGCGCCACTGTCGGGATCAACAGTGCCTCAGCGTCTCCCTCCACGACGATGACGCCGTGGGCGAAGAAGAGGTTGGCCTTCGTGACGTCGAGGAAGCGCTCCAAGAACCGATAGTCGCTGATGTCCAACTTGGTCTGACCCGCTGCGAGGGGAAGCGCACGCCCTCCTTCCAAGACGACGAGGTTTTCGAGCGGGATGGCTGATGCCAGATTCGGGCTGTGGGTGGACAGGATGACCTGGACGGCGCGTGGCGAGTCCTTCACCTTGCCGGCGGCTGCGCTCGAGAGAAACCCCATCAACCGCAGCTGGCGTTGGGGGTGAAGATGCGCTTCCGGCTCCTCAATGAGTAGGAGTGGCAAGCCCTCCGACTCACGCCCGAGCAGGAGCAGCTCGCAAGCCATGTAGAGGATGTTGTTCGAGCCGAGCCCGTAGTAGCCTCGCGCGGTGCTTGTCGGTTCATCGTGCAGCCCGAGCTCGAGTCGTTCCAAGATCTGACGAAGGCGCATCGCCTCGCTTCCGCCTTCCGTCAGGTCGATCCTCCCGAGCAGGCTATCCCCCTTGAGAAAGAGGGAAGACAGGTATTGGGTGTTGATCGCCTCTTCGGCTCCACTGACCCCCTGGTGGTTCTTCACGCTATGGCGGAGGTAGTCCGCCAGGCCAAGCAGGCTCAGCTTGCCCACGGCATCCGGATCGTCCGGCAGTGCGGCCTCGTCGAAAGCCTCGCCCTCGCTGATTCCTGGAACGTTCGCCAAGATCTGCGCGAGTCGAGATCCGCGCCCGGACGACATTTCACGAGCAGCGTCGCGGAGCGGCCGAAGGTAGGTACTCGACAGGAGATCGCGCACCGAAGCTTCGAAGGTAGGCCCGGCTCCGTTCAGGCCGCTCCGGACCGACACGTCTACCCACCGGCGAGCACTCGGTGACTGGCTCCGCCGTCTCGCGGCCCAGTTGACGATGAGGGTCACGTCGGCGCCATGGTAGGAGAGGTACTCGGCGAAGGCGCCCTTCTCATCGTCGTTGAGACCACTCAGCTCGCACCGAATGAAGATCTCATCGGCCTGCCTGCCGGACCCGTCGATGTGGAAGTCTTCGGGCTGAACACGGATGTAGTTCTGGTCACGCGTCAGGAGGGCGTACCTGATGGCGTCGATTACCGCCGACTTCCCGCTATCGTTGCGCCCGACCAGGGCGGTAACGCCCCTACTGAACGCGATGTCCAGTTTGTCGTCGCCGTCGCCGAACTGACGGAAATTGCGCAGAGTTAGGCGAGATAGGTGCATAATGGTCCTTCAGGTCTTGCGCCTGCGCCGAGGCTTCCCGACACAGTTCTTCGCGGTTGCTGCGCCAGAGCGAGTCTCGGCCGCTTGTGCTCGAGGGGGCGGTCGCCGCTTTTTCTTCTGTCCTCTGCTCGTCCGAGCTGAGCAAAGCCGGTGCACCGCCTCACTTCTCCACCTCGATTCGTTCCAGACGCACGTCGAACCCCAGTCGGCGAAGGGCCTCCGCCGAACGAACGAGATGCAACTGGCTGAAGAAGGGGAGCGAGCGCTTCCAGCCCCGCCCACCCTTGATGATCCCGAAGACGACTTGATACTTGGCAGGGTCCGGGCGACCAGCCGGGATATGGCTGGCAAGGGACGACGCCTGTTCGGTGAGGAGATCGCGGGCCTCCTTGCGAAAGGTGTCGTCTGAAAGGAACGCCTCCGCAGAGACTCGCCCTTGGGCGAAGAGATGGCTCAACGTCGAGGACGCCTTCCAGCGCTTCACGTGGATGAACTTCCGCCCCTTGCTGCTGTACAGGTCACAGAGTTCGATGGGGTCTCCATCTACTCGAGCGCAATTTCGATCCAGACAATAGATGCCGCGTCCCGCAACGCGCGCGTTGTACTCCCCCTCTTGCTCGCCTCGCCTGGCGGCGGGAAGCCTCAGACCCGCTGAGGTGATTCTCGAAACACGCGTCTCAATCTTTTTTGCGAAGCTCTCCTCGATCTCGTACCAATAGCCCCCCGAGAGTGCGTAACGCCGGCCGTTCCGATCCCGTTCAACCACGAGCGTACGGTAGACGGTCCACTTCGGAAGCGGTTCGGTAGAAGTTGCAGAGTGCACGAAGACCCTCTGCCGCTTCAAACGCTCCACGCAGACCTCATCGGCCTTCCGAATCTGGTCGAAGAACGAGTCGAACGTCAGGTCCGCTTCCGCATCGGCGCTCTTGCCGAAGCTGAAGCCGTCTAAGCTCGACCAGTCGATGATCTCGGGCGGCGCCATGTGGATGCCGTCGAAGTTGCGATTTTGAAGCGCTGTCGTGAGATCGGCGTCGAGCGCCTCGATGACCGACGGATCGCTCACGCGCTGCATATGATCCACGAACTCGAAGCCCCGGTCCTTGTAGTCATCGCTGCGGTAGGCGCGCAGGACGTGTCGGCATTTCTCGCCGAGCGCGGTGAACTCGATCGGAGCACGGAGTTGGAGTGCATCGGCGCCGGAGAGAATCCGGGCCAACCCCGGATCACGGGGTAGCGCGCCGGCTCATCGCCCAGCGCTGTTTGTACGGCGTCGATCGCAACCCCGTCGCCGTCGATCTCGCCAAGGTCTCCTCGCTCGGCTGGAGAACCATCGCTCCCTTCGAGACCAGGTCGGGCGTGGCGGCGCTGTCGATGACGGGCTGCAGGGCGGCGTGTAGGTCATCGACCGATTGGGCTGCCTTGACGGCCTTATTTACCTTGGGAGAGAGCTTGCGGGCGGTGCGGTCCTGCAGCCACTTCGCTCTCCTGCCGGGCGCTTCGGCGAGGAGCGCTTCGAGGTCGACGGCGGTGGGCGCGCCTTGCTTTTTCTGCGCCCGGATCGCCACCGAGCGGCCCGTCGCCGTCTCGAGCCGGAAGCCCATCATAGCCTCGTACACCGATCCGATCTCTTGGACGTCGAGCGCGCGGAAGGAGATCCGCTCGCCGTCGAGGACGACCAGCTTCTCGAGCGCGCGGAAGATCGTGCCGTCGGGCACGAGCGGCGGCTCGATGCGCTCGTGGATCTGCCGCGCGCCGCCGCCGGTGCGACCCTCGAGGAACGGGTAGCGGCCGGGATCGAAGAGCACGCCGTGGCGCTTCGGCAGCCGCAGGTCGCCCGCCTCGGCGCCGTCGTGGACCATGCGGAACAGCACCAGGAGCTGGGCCCAGGCGCCGTAGCGTTGGTCCATCGTGTCCGGGTAGAGCGCGGCGTCCTCGCGCAGGCGCTCGTGGAGGCCGGCGAGTGAGTAGTGGCGCAGCCAGGTCTCATCCGCCGGGAGCATGTCGCGCTCTTCGGCGTAGAGCAGGAAGACCATCCGCAGGATGACCGTCAGCAGCGCGCGATAGACTTCGTCGGGATTGTCCTGGAGCGGCGCGCGGAGGAGGGTGCCCTGGCTCCGGTCGTGGGCGGCCTGGAATCCGCGCTGCAGCTCATAGAGCGCGTGGAGCACTTGCTCGGCGAGGCGCTCGGAGACCTCGTTCTGGTACTTGCGGCTGTCTGCCAGCAGTGCGGCGAGGCGCTCCTGGCGGGGCAGGGCGAGGAGGCGCTGCTCGTCCAACAGCAGGCGGAGCGCGGCCGAGATCGGGCGGCCGGCGGTCTGGACCATGTCGGCCACCCGGAAGTCGAGCCAGCCCGAGCTCTCGCCGCGCGGCGCCGAGACTAGCCGCAGCGCATGGCCATTCACGAGCAGGCCCGCCGGGACATGGGTCGCGCGGAGCAGGCGCTCGAGACGCCCGTGCGGCGAGGCTTCGAGATGACCGCCGTCCTGGGAAACGCGATCGAAATCCTGCCCAGGCTCGATCACGCGCACGAGGAGCTGCCACGGTGCGGCGCCATCCTGAGGATCGAGCTCGCGCACCGCGTAGTCGGGGCGCAAGGTCTCGCCATACTCGGGCAGTGGGTGCTCCAGCTCGGCGGGGATTGGGCACTCTTTGGTGCCGGCGTAACCCTTGGGCGAGAAGCTCCAGTCGAGGACGGACTGCGCGAAGGTCTGGAAGTCGGGGAGGCGGAGATCCTCCTCGGATGCGGAGCCGTAGGTCGCGGCGGGCTCGCGCACGCGGTCGGCCTGGGCCTCGTCACCCTCGAGGCACGCCCGCAGCAGCCGCTGTCCCTCGGCATCGTGCCGCTCGAGGATGGCCCCCGCCTTCACCAGGGCCGGGGCCGACACCACGAGTCCCGTCGGCCGCACGAAACCGAGCCACTCGAGGTGGGCGAGAATGGCGGGATCGACCTTGGCCTTGGCCATCAGCTCGCCTCCGGTGGAAGTGCGGCGAGGCCGATGGGCAGCGCGGGCCTCTGGAGCCAACCTCGGGGCCTGATGTGGATCGGGGGCCGGATCCGGTCCTCGACTTCACCCAACCCATCACCCAACCCATCACCCAACCTTTCGCCCAACCCTTCACCAAACCGCGCGACCGAGGGACGTTCTTGGGTGGTGTCCTCGCCTTCTTGGGTAGTCTTGCGAGTTTTCTGGGTAGTCTTCTGGGTAGTTTCTTGGGTAGTACCGCCAGAAGCCGCTTCCGCGGCCTGGGCGGGCTGCACGGGCAGGTCATGCTGGCGGGCGTCGGGCGACGCTGCGAACCGGCCTACCCCTCGAGTGACTCGATCGAAGCTCTCCTTGGACGCGAGGTGGTCGAGGATCCCGGGGCCTACCTTGGCTTCGGTCCTGAGCTCACCTCCGGCCACAAGTTGGAGGCACTGTCGAGGGAAGCGGACATAGGCAGTCTGCGTCGCCCGGTGGCCGGCGTTACTCATGGCCTTCCCCCAGGACTTCCCACCGGCCTTTCTTCGTCGGCCCGACATGGCGCACTCGACCGGCCTCGCGGAGACGGTCGAGGTGATACTTGATCCCGTCGGGCGTGATCCCGATCCGCTCCGCCAGGGCTCTGCGGGTGAGCGTGGGCTCCTGGCGCAGGAGATCGAGAATCCGTTCTTGGGTAGTCTCTTCCGTTTCTTGGGTAGTCCCCCGGGTTTCTTGGGTAGTTTCTTGGGTAGTCCCCCGGGTTTCTTGGGTAGTCTCGCCAGAGGTCTCGACCTTCTCGCCAGCCACCTGCTCGAGGTAGGCCTCAGAGAAGGGGAACTCCACCCAGACGTCGCGTCCGTCGATCTGAATCCGGGGCTCGGGCGTGCCCGCCTCACGACAAGCGCTGAAGACGCGCTGAATTCCGCGCCCCCAGGCCTCGATGTCGCCGGACCAGAAGAAGGTGTTGGCGATGTCCGGGTTGTAGGGCTGCGAAGGGTGGCGCCCGAGCAGCTTGTCAAGCGACCACCCCTCGGGCAGCTCTCCGGGATTCCAGATCAGCAGACGGTCGGCGTAGACGCGAATCTGGATCGGCGCGGCGACTCCGTAGTCGCGGTGGATGACGGCGTTGAGGAGCGCCTCACGTAAGGCGCTCTCCGGCATCGGGTAGCTCTCGATGCGCTGGATCCCCTCGTAGCTGATCCCGGCCTTCAAGTACTTCGTCAAGAGTAGCTCGAGGCTCTTGCTCGGCTGCGAGAAGACCGCGCCCGAGATCACATCGTGGTAGCGCAGGTCCGACTCGCTCGCGAAGTAGCCGATCTTGACCGACGCACCCGTGACGAAGCGCTCCGGGTCCGGGTGGAACAGCAGGACGGCGGCGCGCTTGAGATAATCGCCCTCGGTCAGCCGAAGCTTCTCGAGAAGTCCTGCGTCGTCTTCACCCAAGGCGTCGGCGCCGAGGCGCTTGCTGCGCATAGCGCGCTGCCGGAACCGTTCGAGGGCCGCTGGATCCAGATCGTCCACCGCGACCCCGGGCACCGGCAAGCCATCCCATCGGCGCCCGGTCTTGCCGAGGAGAAACCGATCGAGCGCGGCGCCCTTGAGCACCTGCTTCGTGCTGCCGGTGCGGTAGTGGTACTCGCCGCGGTAGCTGATCGGCACCGGGTAGGGCTCGACGGCGATCCGCAAATACTGTTTGCCGTTCTCCTCCAAGAGGTCGATGTCCGCGACGATACCCAGCAGGTCGCGCAGCTTGTTCGGCAGCTCTTCCAGGAGGCGCTTTGCGTCATCGATCCCGACCACCTGCCCCCGGTCGTTGCGACCGATCTCCAGCACACCGCCCTGGGCGTTGGCGAAGCCGCACAGCCACTTAAAGTACTCGTCGCGCCAGGACGACTTCCATTCGGTGTGCTGGTCTTCGCTCGCACGTTTGCCCTTGCTCCCCTTGCCCATCAGTTCGTCTCCGGCCAGAGGTAGACGAGGCCGACGGGCTCGATGCGGCGGGCGCGGACTTCGTAGAACTCGCGGATGCGCTGGGGCTCCTGGTCGAGGTCGCGTTCGAACTGCTCGAGACGCATGCGCCAGGCTCTCATGTCCGCTTCGAGTTGGCGTCGCTCTTCCTCGTGGAACTTAAGGGTGAGCTGCCGGAAGTCCCGCTCGGTCTTCGTGAGTTTTTCCTGCACGCGGTCGCGTTGACGCTCGAGGGTCTCACGCAGGTCCTTCGCTTCTCGGTCTCCCCGTTTGGCGAGCTTCTCGATCGCGAGGGTGGCCAGATCTTCGGCGCGTGGCTCGAGCTGGGGCAGGAGCTCTTCGATGTCGCGCGCTGCCGTGGCGATGAGCTTTGCCTGGATCCGCTCACCGAGAGGCCGCCGGTGCGCTTCGCCCAGCGCGCGATCGAGGAGAGCGAGCGTCTTCGCTTCGGCCTCGCGGGCGTAGGCTGAGAGAGCACCCTTCCGCTGGGTGGGCTCGATCCAGCGCGCGGCGAGGGGCACGATCTCCTCATGGAGCCGCTCGGCACCCTGGCCGTAAAGGGACAGCCTGCCGAGCAGGATCACGCGGGGGATGGAGTCGCGCGACTGGGCGAGGCAGGCGCGGGAGAGGTCGTGATGGACGAAGCCCTGGGAGCGGAAGCGGGCCAGGAGGCGCTGGGCCACGCGCTGCTCGAGGTGCAGGTGGACGGTCTCTTCAGTGAGAACGCCGGCATCCTCGAACACGATCGGCCGCACTTCCGCTTCGCGTCGCCAGTCGGCGAGCTTCTGGTCGGGGCGGCGCGGCGAGCGGAGCGTGTCGAGGGTGGCGGCCCAGCTCGCATCGGCTTCGGCGCGGCGGTCGAGGCGAGGGAAGGTCCAGACCGGCTGGCCGTGCTCGTCATGGCCTTCCTCGAGACGCCCGGCACCGAGCAGCTCGAGCGAGCACGAGAGCGCTTCGCGAAACGGCTCCGACTCGAAGCCGACCCAGTCGCGCGATGTCTTCAGCAAGCTCCGGCAACGCTCGATCTGGGCCTTCAGGTCTTCCTGACGCTCGCGAGCCGCTTCGAGCTCTTCCCTCGTGATGCGCTTGCGCTCGGCGTCGAGGTCGGTGGAGTCGAGGTCCCTGGCGAGCTGATCGGCGTCCTGGTGTCGGATGCCTTGGCGGAGCTTTCGCTCGATGTCGTCGTCGATCACCTTCGAGAGGCTGCCGAGCTCCTTCTTGATCGTCTCGGTCTTCTTGACGAGGACCTCGAGGACGTGGTCTTCGACGCGCTGGGGCAGGACGAAGTAGTGACAACGCACCTCGGGCTCGGGCTGGAGCTTGCGGTCGATGCGGCCGTTGCGCTGCTCGATGCGGCCCGGGTTCCAAGGCAAGTCGAAGTGGAAGAGGTCGGAGCAGTGCGCCTGGAAGTTGAGCCCCTCGCGCGCGGCGTCGGTGGCGAGGAGGATGCGCAGCGGGTCCTTGGCGGGGTGGGTGTTGAAGCGGCGCTGGATCTCCTTGCGCCTCGTGCCACTCGTGAGGCCATCGATCACCTCGATGCGCTCGCCGGGGCGATCGGTGTCTTCGATGGCCTGCTCGAGGATGTTCTTCAGGTAGCGCTTCGTGCCCTCGCGGTTCTCGGTGAAGATCAGGACGCGCCTTTCGGTCCACATCGGTCGCTCGCCCTTCACGCGCTGACCGAAGGGTGGAATGTCCGGGCAGAGGTGTGCGCGGATCCAGTCGATGAGATAGCGGACCTTGGCGTCGGGCACGTGGCGCGAGCGCTCGGCGATCTCCTGCATACGATCGAGGAGCTCTTGCTCACGCTGCCAGAGAGCCTTGGCCGCAGCGTCGCGAGGAGCCTCGGACTCGGCCTCGGTCGTGGCGGCTTCGATGGCAGAGACTTCCTCGGCCTCTTGCTCTTCCTCGGTCCAGTCGGCGCGCTCATCGTCGGCACCGGGTGAGGTCGTGAAGCAGCGGCCTGGGTTAGTCGCTCGTGGCGCTTCGTGAGCCTCGCTCGCCTTCTCCCACTGACGCTCGACCGTCGCACGATGGACCTTCAGGCTGCGAGCGAAGGCCTCGATCGAGGAGAGGAGGCGCTGCTGCAAGCCGACGACGAGCAGGCCGGCGGCGGCCTGGGCGCGACGAGACGTGCTCTTGAATCGCTCCTCCCTCGCCGTGCGGTAGGCGTCGAGGAGGCGAGAGAGCTCGAGCTCGGGTGCGTCTTCGGGCAGCCCGTCGATCACGACGCGCTCGGGAGTCCGCTTCGGGAACCCGCTGCCAACGCCCCCATCCGCGGCGACCTCGCGAATGTCTTCCTTCAGGCGCCGGACCATGACATCGTCGAGAGCCTTCGGCCGCACCCTGACGCCCCGAGTGAAGCGATAGGGATCGAGCAGCTCGAGGAGGGTGGAGAAGCTGTTGGAGTGCCCGTTGTGCGGCGTGGCCGAGAGGAAGAGCCGATGCTCGAAGCGCCCGGCGAGGTCGCGGATGGCGCGGGTGAACTTGCTCTCGATGCCGTAGCGGCCGCCGCTCGACGGAGCGGCGTGATGGGCCTCGTCGAGGATGAGCAGGCTGCCGGGCTGCATCGGCCCGAGCCATTCGCGCATGGGGTCAGCGTAGGCCGGGTCGATCATCAGCTTGTGCGAGATCAGAAACCTGCTGTGGGTGCGCCAGGGATTGACGCCGAAGCCGCGCTCGCGGCGCATGCGCGTCAGGTAGGCGCGGTCGAGCAATTCGAACACGAGCCCGAAGCGCTCCTCGAGCTCCGCTCGCCATTGCTCGAGGACGGATGGCGGCGCGGCGACGACGATCGTCTTGACCTTCTTGCGCAGCAAGAGCTCGCGCGCGATCAGCCCCGCCTCGATGGTCTTCCCGAGCCCGGTGTCGTCGGCGATGAACAGATTGACCCGCGGCAGTCGGAGCGCCTTGCGCAGTGGCTCCATCTGGTAGGCATCGATCTGGATGCCGGCGCGGAACGGTGCCTGGAACAGACTCGGGTCGGTGGCGGTGATGCAGTTCCAGCGCAGCGTATGCAGGAAGGCCGCGAACTGATTGGGAGCGTCGAAGCCGCGGCTGGCGAGGTCCTGCCAGCTCTCTTCCTCGAGGATCCAACGATCGAGCTCGTAGTCCCAGTAGACATCGAGCGATTGGCCCTGCGCATCGTCGTCGGCGCAGGCGAGTCGGACGAGAGCGGATTGGCCGGGGGCGGGTGATTCGACGACCTCCTCGACGAGCCAGCGCCGGGAGCGGACCTGCACGAGGTCGCCGACGATGGGGTCGCGTTCGGGGAGGAAGCTCGTCGTGCCGATGTTCATCGTCAGCCCCCTGTTGGGAAGAATGGAAGACGAGCCACTCGGTGCTGACGCTCTCGCCAGCCGTCCACGCTCCGCTCCCGCTGCTCGGCGACGACTCGCAATGCAACCGTGTTCCAGCGGTTCCGTCCCAACAGATCCCCACCCCCCGATGACTGAACCTCGCCGCCCTCGATCGGGCACGTACTCACCATCATCTGCAACGGGAGGAGTGTATCGTTGGAGCGTCCCATGGGCAACCCGAGCAACGGTTGCATTCTCTCGCGGTCACGGCCAACACTTCACGAGCATTATGCCACGCGCGTGAAGGCATAGGATCCAGACGAATCAGAGGTCAGGGAACAGGAGTGCAATGTTAGTGGAAGAGCGGAAGTCACGACGGACTCGCTCACGGTACACGAAGAAAGAAGCGGGGAGCGCCTTCGCTCGATCAGGCCGGGCAAAGTCCGCTTCGGGATCGTGTTCGCCGTGGTGCGAGCGGAGGCGCGGAGCACCGGCACTACGGTGAGGAGCGCGCGATCGGCGGCGGTAAGGACTTGACGTCGAATTGCAGCTTGGGCATCCTGAGCTTCCCAAGAATATCGCCAGCCCGAACAATCCGCAGAAGGAAGTCGAACGACTAAGCGAGAGTGAGACCCGGAAAGAGGGAAACGCCCATGTCATGGTTCAAAAAGCCGGTCGCGTATCGTAGCTACTCGGACGGTACCTACGAGATCATCGAGAGGCGCTCGTTCCTGCGCATCAGTACCGCAGCTCTGGCCGTTGTCGGGATCGGGGGGGGCCTTGCGGCCGGCTTGGTCCATCAGGGGATCCTTGGCAGCGGTTCGGCAAAGCCGACGACGGGATCTCTGAATCGGCCTCCGGCAATCACGCACGAGGCGGCGATGCAGATCATCCAGAGTCAGGACAGGGCCGCCGTCTACCAGATCCTGGGTCGATACCATTCTCTCGATGTGGTCGAGCGACGCTTCTTCTGGTTGGCGGTGGCTTCGCTCGGGATGGCTGACCTGAAGCCATTCGCGAAGAATGTTGTCGATACCGAGTCGGACCGTCAGGTCGTCGACACACTGCGCGCGTTCCTCGAGCACGGCTGAGTAGACTCGAAGGCGATCGGGGTCGAATCATGCAACCAGCCAACGGTATCGATGTCATCAAACTCGAGGTGGCTCCGAGTCCGCCCGTGGCGGGGTCGGAGGTCTGCGTCATCGTAACGACCGGTCTGAGCCCCTCGCGAGTGAGACTGTCCGTGGTGAGCGGAGGTCAAACACTCTTCGATGGACCGCTGCCGCAAGACGGCGAGTTCTGCTTTCAGCCTCCGGCTTCTGATAGTGGCAAGCCGTTGGTGATGGCGGCGAGCTCCACATCAGGCTCGAATCCGGCTGCGAATGCGATCAAGCTCGACTTCTTGCGTTGAGATGAGTATTCCGGCGAGGCCGATCGTCCATTCCGGGTGAATGATACTCGGGCCATTGATCGCGATCTCGAAGCTGCGCGGTGCGCGCCAATGAGATGCGGCGTTGGCGGACGTCTTCACTTTGATACCAAGCTGCTCGTAAGCTTCCATGCTGCGCTACGAGTGCCGCCAGACTTTGAAGGCGGAGGCGATGAGGACCAGCGCCAGCACTGGGAGCAGCACAGACTCAGGGACGATGCCGAGCAGTCGACCGCCGAGGAACGCTCCGACGATCGAGCCGGCGGCGAGTGTCGAGAGAAACCCACGGTTCGCGCCCAGCACGGCGAAGCTGCGATCCCGACTGTACCGCGCGAACGCGACGACCATCGTCGGAAGGCTGACGGCGAGTGAGAGACTTCCGGCGAGCTTGAGATCGACCCCGAAGAGGAACGTGATGGTCGGGATCAGCAACTCGCCACCTGCGACGCCCATCAACGCGGCGACCATACCAATGCCAAGGCCAGCGACGATCGCGAGGACCGGCAATGCGGGACCACTCAAGCCGTCGGACTCGCCGCGGGCGTGCCCGAAGACCAACACGGCCGCGATGACGACGAGCAGGACCGCGAAGACGCGATAGAGAGTTCGGCTACGGAGCCGGGTTGCCAGTCCTGCGCCGAGCCACGCTCCCACGAGTGTCCCGGGGAGGAGCAGTGCGAGTACATCCCAGCGCTCGGCGATGCTCGCGAACGGCACGCTCGCCGCACGGAAGGGGAGCGACACAGCGACGACGACGAGACTCGTCGCCTTGTTGAGGATCACCGCTTCGAGCGCGACGAAGCTGAACAGGCTGATGAGTAACGGCAGGCGGAATTCCGCGCCGCCGAGGCCGATCAGTCCGCCCAGCAAGCCGACCGAAGCGCCGCATGAAAGTACGATCCAGAAGTTGCGATTCGGGCGAGTCGCTGCCCTTTGAGGCGTGCCCTCGTTGCGCAGGAAGTCGTGGCTGGCCGAAGTGGGCTCCTCCAGGTCTTCGCTGATCCCTCGAGGCCTCTCGTTCAGCTTTGGGATCTCCGCTTCGTCGGGAGCGTTCAAATTACTGCCCGCTTTGAAGGAATGGTCGGCGTGACTGGCGCTCGTACCCATCGTCTCTGGAGGTCCTGGCGCCGGTTACGGGCCTTGGCTCGGGCCCGTCCGAGCCGCATCGGATCACGGGGGAGCGGCTTCTGCAACGCTCCGAGTGACCTGACTGGTCGCAGGAGCGCGGCCACGATCCCGGCTAGCCGGTTGGCGGAACGGGAGGTCAGCGCGGCGAGACCCCGACCTCCGTGGCCTTCACCGCGACCCAGACCTCACGGCCCTGCCGCAGGTCCAAGTCGTGGACCGACGCCTGGGTCACCTCCGCGACGATCGGGAGCGGCCCGCCCAGTTGCACCCGGATGCGATGGAGCGTGGGCTCGATTGCCACGATGGGTGCCTGCCAGATGTTGCGAGGCGATCCGATTGGCCGTTCCCGGAAGAGCGACACCGCTCGTGGATGAACCGTGACCACGACGTCGCCCTCCGCCGGCGATGCGACCGTGAACCGGACGTCGGCGAGGCTGACGACGCTGTCCCTACAGACTCCGAGAAAGCAATTCAGGCCGACGAGGTCTGCCACGAAGCGCGTCTTGGGCTGGTGGACCAACTCACGGATCGTGCCGTCCTGCACGACACGGCCCTGCTCGAGCACCACGATCCGATCGGCGAGCGCGAGGGCATCGGCGATCGCGTGCACGACCACGACTCGGGGCCCCTCGAAGGTCGCGAGGTGCTCGCGCAGCTCGCGGCGCAGTTCCAATCGGGCGGAGGCGTCGACAGCAGCGAGGGGTTCATCGAGCAAGAGAAGCCGCGGCGAGGTTGCCAGTGCGCGGGCCAGCGCGACGCGTTGTGCCTGGCCACCGGACAGCTCGCCTGGCAACGACTGGTGATGCGTCCGTGGAATGCCAACCCGATCGAGCCACGCGGCTGCGGCATCGAGCGATGAGCGCCGCGGCTTCCCGCGACTGCGCATTCCGTAAGCGACGTTCTCGACCACGCTCAGTCGCGTGAACAGCAGGTGATCCTGGAACACGACGCCCGTGTGCCTGTCCGCAGGTCTGACGAACGGCCCTGAAGGCCCAGCATCGAGCACGACGCCGGACAGCTCGATCCGGCCGCAATCGATGCGAAGGAGCCCGGCGATCGCGAGCAGACACGACGTCTTGCCAGCCCCGTTCGGGCCCAGAAGCGCCACCGTCTCTCCGGCAGCCACCTCGAACTGCGCATCGAGGACGAGACTGCCCCGCTCGAGACGGATGTCGACGCTCAGGCTCATCGGCCCGGAAACCATTGTTTGCGCAACGAGAACAAGATGCCACCGGATACGGCGACCAGCAGCAGGCTCAGCACGATGGCGGCATCCGTGTCCGTTTCGAGCGCGACGTAGACCGCGAGTGGCATCGTGCGGGTCTCGCCGCCAAGGTTGCCAGCAAACGTGATCGTCGCACCGAACTCGCCGAGCGCGCGCGCCCACGCAACGAGCAGCCCGGCCCTGAGGCTCGGCGTGATCATCGGCAGCGTCACCGTGCGGAACACGCGCCAGGGGCTGGCGCCCAACGTGGCGGCGGCGTCTCCGAAGCGCCGGTCGAGCGAGCGCAGTCCACCCTCGACGGTCAGCACGAAGAACGGCATCGCGACGTAGGCTTCCGCGAGGATCACGCCTTCGCGTGTGAACGGCAGCGCGATGCCGAGCCACCGTTCGACGGGCGCACCGACGATGCCGTTTCGGCCGTAGGCGAGCAGCATCGCGACGCCTCCGACCACCGGCGGCAGCACCATCGGCAACGTGACCAAGACTCGCACGACCGAGTGGAAGCGTGAGCTGCCGAAGGCGAGCCATACCGCCAACGGCAAACCGAGCACGAGCGAGAACAGGGCCGCCGCAAGCGAGCATTGCAGCGACAGCCACAATGCATCGCGGATCTCGGGACCGGCGACGTAACCCAGCACTCGCCCCCACGGCGTGCGCCAGCACAGGCCCACCAGCGGAAGCAAGAAGAACGCGCCGGCGAGTATCGCCGCAGCGTGCAGCGACACCGGTATGTCTCGGCTCGACTTCACCGAGCTCGAGGACTTTGGAAGCCATACCGCTTCAGGATGGCTTGACCTGCCTCGGACCTCACGAAAGCGATGAAGGCTTCTCCACCGCTCCGATTTGCTCCGGCGCCGAGCAGCACGATCGGGTAGTTACCGAAGACATCGTGCTCGTCCGCGATCGCGACCGAATCGACCTGATCCTTCGCGCTCGTCGCGTCGGTGACGTAGACGACGCCAGCGTCGACCTCAGCGAGGTGCACCTTGCTCACCACGGCTTTGACGCTGGGCTCGTCGGACAGCGACTCGACGGCGACGCTGGCCTTGTCGAGCGCCTGTCGCGCGTAGCGACCGGCAGGCACCTCAGGACCGCACAGCACGACTCGCACGTCCTCGCGGGCGAGATCGGCGAGGCCGCGGATGCCCTTCGGGTTGCCCTTCACGGTGACGATGGTCAGCCGGTTGCGCGCGAACAGGACGGGCGGGCTGAGCGTCTCACCGGTGTCGACGATCCGCTGCATGTTCGCTTCGTCGGCCGAAGCGAAGACGTCGACGGGGGCGCCCTCGCGAATCTGAACGACGAGCTGCGGAGTGCCCGCGAAGTTCAGATCGATCTTCGTACCCGGATGCTCCGATTCGAACTCCTTGGCGAGCTCCTGGAACGACTCCGTCAGCGATGCTGCCGCGAACACCATCGTCGTCTCGGTGCCAGCGCTCGAGTCTTCGCAGCCCGGAAGGACGGCGAGGACCAGAGGGATCAACATGGCAGGGAGGGCTCTCATGTTCGTGTGTGCTTCTCTGTGTGTGGCCGCTCGGTCTCTCGTTCGACGACGACGTTCGTGGCCTTGATGACAGCCCGCACCAGGACACCGGGCTCGAGCCCGAGGTCGTCGACGGACTCACGGGTGAGCAGGGAGACCACGCGAAACGGTCCGCATCGCATCTCGACCTGCGCGGCGACCTTGTCGGCAACGACACGGGTCACGATCCCCAGCAAGTGATTGCGAGCCGACGAGCCTCCCTCCGCCTCTTCATCGAGCTCGAGGGTCTCGGCGAGGCGGGCGAGGTCTGCGCCGTCGACGAGGCGGTGTTGCCCCTTCGTTCGTGTGGTCTTCAGGCGTCCGGCGTCGGCGTGACGCCGGACGGTGTCGACGCTCACGCCGAGCACACGTGCCGCTTGTCCGAGTCGATAGGAGGCCATGCCAGGATTCTCCCATCAGAAATGCGGCAACCGCAAGACTCCGCCAGATACAATCTCGCAACGTTCTCGACCTGCCTCGGCGTTGGAGTGCCCAAGTCGAGCGAGCCACAGACCGAGTCTGTCTGCGATGGCTTTCGCGAGCGAGCTTGGGCCTCTTCGAACGTCCAACGGCTCGACTTCCAACTCTCAACTTCGAAGCTGGCGGTCCGATCGCCTCCAGGCAGCATCCGGCCACGGAGCTTCAGATCTGAGGTCTGAGTCCTCTCCAAGGCACTCAGATGGAGGACACCGAGACCGGCTGAAGCCGGCGGTCCGAATGCGGCGTGTCTCAAATCAGAGGAGCCCGCGCCAGTGGACCGGCGGAGCGTGCAGGCGGTGAAACCGGGCCCGAGGGCGATGGAGTGCCCAAGCCGAGCGAGGCACAGACCGAGTCTGTCTGCGAGGGCTTTCGCGAGCGAGCTTGGGCCGGGCACACCGTGCCGCCACGACAGCGCACTCCGAATGCTCCCTTGCTCGGCGCCATTCCGCTCGATCGGTGGCAGTGTCGAGGGAGCCGCTCATCGCTCCGCGGTCACTTCCCGTCTCGGTCGCGCGGGCTCTGGTTCGGGGCGCGCCGTTCTTGAAGAGTGGTCGGGGCGAGAGGATTTGAACCTCCGACCTCTTGAACCCCATCCGCTTGGATTAGCCTTCGAATTGAAGGCGGAAGCCCGTCGAGCCCCAGGAGTTTACCGTGATCGGGGTGCTTTCGCAAGGCTTCGCATCCCGTCACGTGGAATAACGACTTATGGCGGTATTCTGGAGCTGTTTCGGTAGAGATCCGGTAGTGGTCAGAGGACTCTGGCTTAGGTTTCTTTCTCACCAATACCGACTTGGATGGGAAACTCCAATCACTCTCGCAGCAGGAGCCTGGCAACTTCGGCAGGCTCCACGAGAATCCCACCGGGAGAATCTTCCTCTGACGGCAAGGAAAGTGAGTCTTGCGCCATCAGAATCCGTGAATCTGCCTCGATCGCACCCTTCTCCGAGCCGAGCCCTTTCAACAACACCTCCCACGGCACATAGCCATACTTGAGCATTTCAACAAGTACGAGACGAGCCGAGCTAGACTGTCTTCGGCAAGCCTCCACGATGAGACATATCTTGTCTGCGATCAGCCTGATGTCGCTACTTGAGACGCTGTCCTCTTCGATCTTAGCTAGTAACCTGCCCACCGTCACAGAACATGCTTGCAAAGAAAGCTGCTGCGACTCGCCTAAGGAAGCCAACACGATCCCAAAAGCTTGATTGCGCGAGTATGAGTCAGAATCCTCAAGCGCCTTCAGAATCAAGCCTTCCCTCTCGACCGCATCGGGCGTCATACGCTTGATAGCACCTGCTAGTCCTGAGGCCAGAGCGAGTTCACTCTCTGGCCACTGAGACTCATTAATTTTCTCAACAAGCATCACGACAATATGACTAGCATCCTCTGCATCTAGATTCTCGCCAGCGGCCCGAAGCGCTGGAGCCGAGGAAGCCAGCAGCGCCTTCACTGAATCAGTCCGAAACAGACGATCGGACTCATCGATCGAAGATAGATTGAGCAGCCGATCGAAGCAATTCTTGGCCACCTCGGCGGAAACGTTCGGGATAATTGCAATAAGACCAAGGTAGATTCCGGCAGAACTACTATCGTCATTTGACCCGGCCTCGACGGCTAACAGGAATTGGTCAGCCATACCTTCAAGATCAGTACCATCTCCACCCTTTGACCCAAGCCGAAGCAGCCCAGCGACGGACTCTGCAAGCCAAGACAGCGTGATAACGGAGTCGGCCTGCGCGATGCTCGAGAAGATGCGCTGCAGAGCTTCATCCCCGATACTTAGACCCCGCCCCCCAGGAGAAGCCCCTTCCGGGGCAGGAAGGTAGATCAGACCTCTTCCAGCAGCACCGATCTGATCCAGCCTCTCGGAACTTAGAACTGCCTTGCACAGGATCTCGCGTGCCCTCCATACCTGAGATGGCGGAATGGCAGCACAAAGTTCGCGAAGAGACCTCGCTTGAAGCGCGGTCACCCCTGACGCTTGAGACTCCGACTGGAGCCTGAGAACCTCCTCCATCAAGGGCAACACCGACTGACTTGGAAGGTTCGACGAAAGAGCCACAAGGCATTGAGAAAGTATAACCAGCTCGAGTTCGCCTGCCCTCTCACATTCATCGAGCAACTCCTTGTACAGGCTATGCGATGCCGGTTCAGAGAGCGGGGCGCACAAGGCTGGTAGAGCCTGAGCCAAGACGTAAGCGCCGTGGTAATCCAGAGCATTCGCGCTAACGTTCGAAAGAAACTGATCCTCTACGAGGTGAAGGATGTCCGGACCCGCCATAGACTCGGCCACCCTCAAGAGGAGGTCTTCTGTAATGATCCTCCTCTCGAACGACCGCATGTCACGTTCAGCCGCATACCGCGAGACCTGGCGAAACGCCTCGGGCAACCCGGCTCTCGGTATACACTCCGCAATCAATGCTCCAGACCGCTTCACTTGATCAAACGGAAGGCTAACCATTGAAGCCAACCTCTCCTCAAAGAGATCTAGGTCGGCATCGTGTGCGCCTTCGCCCGAGAAGAGTGCCAGCGCGCAGAGACTAGCACCAACGAGAGATGGCCCCTCATCCCCCAAATCTAATCCCTCGAACCGCTTAGATACGTCTGTCACTACTGGCTTCTGACCCAACGAAACTGCCATTAGACAGACCGCCTTGCAGAAGCTCGCGACGCGCGCTGCAGGCTCTTCGCGACCGATCTCATTCAATAGACGCTCGGATTCTTGGTGAAACTCTGCTAAGGTGATCCCGTGCGAGAGGCCACTTAGCGAGCTATCCAAAGCTGTCATTTGCGCCGAATCTTTGACTGCCAACAGGGCGTCAACTACCGCCCGAGAGACTCTGGGGCGTTGGTCAGGAGGCACCCTAACAGAGAGCGCATCCAGGCCGGCAGCCAATTCCGCAATCTCATAATCAATATGAGTAGAACTGATGCCATCGATAAGGACCATCGTGGCCTCTGCAATGGAACCCGACTTCGAGGAAGTTGCACTCTTTAGTGCGGACAAACCGTAGCCGAATTGATATGCGCGACGCGAATCCTGCAAGGCTGACACCGCCTCGATAATGAGATTCAGGCATTCTTCGGCAAGGCCCTCGGGGACGCACCCAGAGAAGGCCAAGTCTGAGACTGGCAGCGCAAGCGAAACCCTCTGAGGCGCGCCTTTCGGGAATCGCCGCGAGCTGGCGAGGATTCTTGGTAGAAGGCCCCTTCCTTCTTCGCCAGAAGCGCTTCGAACCAGCTCCATGAGGCCCTCACCAACACGCCAGATCAACTCAGGGTCTTTCAGGGTATCCAGAGAGCTGATGAGCCAGTCTAAGTGATACGGACTGCCGATAACCGTACCCATTTTGATCTGTGCATTCAAGATAGAGGCGCGGTTGGAAGCAGGAAGCTGTTTTGCGCTCTTGAGAACCTGGATCGCGACCTCTTGGTCTAGCCCAACAGCTGCGCGCGCGATGACGTTTGCTGCGCGAGAAAAGCGTTCTGCTTTCACCTCGTCGCTGAGGGCCATGATTAGGAACTCAGCCCGGACTTCCTTCCGTTCATCACGGGCGATACTGCGAAGGCCCTTTCGGTCAGAGGCATCCAATACTCCCGTCGAGATTTCCAGACGTGACCAATGCTCGGCTGCAGCGCCTGCTATCTCTTGACGATTCAGCTCCTCGAATAGAAGAAGCAGGACTCCCATGAGGATAACCGTGAGGGCGGCATATAGCGCTGATCTCTGCCTTTTTCTTGACCTCATAAGCCGGCTCTCACGAAGATACTCGCGTTCACGAGGTCCCAACCAGGTCGGCTCCACAGCTGTGATTTCCTCGAAACGGACGAGATCACCCCCCGTCTCTAGGTCGGACTTCAACTTTCCACCGTCAGACCACCGCCTTGCCTGGTCAACCAGTCGATCATGCAAGATCTTCTTCTTGGCCTGACACGGACTGCCGAGGAGCCAATTGCGGTACCTTGGCCACTGGTAGGCGACCTGCTCATGAGAAAGCTCCACGGTCATTTCCGGCTCCGTAGCCAGCCCGTTACTCAGGCCGGCAGATCGGTGACAGCTCCTAATTGTTACTAACCGACCGCAATGCTTAGAAGCAAGCTTCTCAGCGACTGCCCAGCACTCCCCTAATAGATCTTCCCTATATACTACCCGTCGAGTCGCTCTCGAGAAGTCATCTAATCGAACAAGGCGCAGGAGAAGGGAGACGGCGTAGTCGCGCTCACTACTTAGCACCATCAAGGGATCCGAATGAGGATTCTCAAGAGCTCTCTCAGCAATGCAGCTAAGCGCTCCGTGAACGCGACCAATTTCTAGGTAACTACTGAGTAGCGCTCCCGCCCTGCCTCCGGATAGCCTCCACGCTTCGGTCAGAGCTAACTCCAAGAGAGCTGATTCTCCTGGCTGCCCAGTAACGTCCTGTAGTACGACCCTAGCAAAGCTTTCAGACTCTTGCAGGCCGACACCCGCGAGCGAAAGGGGCATCACGATCGCCTCCCAGAGCCCTTCAGGAGTCAAGGCCGACAGAAAGAACTTCGACCTCGGATTCGCTAGTCGCTCTGGAAACTCTGGTGACTCGGAGAGGAGGTGGAAATAGTCGCTGCGCATCGTAGCAACCAAGCGGCGGGCAGGATCAGATCTTCTCATCCAGCTTAGAAGGAATCTGAGAAAATCCTGTCGATAAGCCATGGAGCAGAGCGTCCACAGCTCTTCAAACTGATCAATAACAAGGAGAATCTCGGCTCCCGCCGGTGATGTCATTCTTAGACTATCGCAGACTGAAGCTGAAGAACGTGCGCGGATCCCGCTCCAAGCAGATCGTAGTATCTCGGGTTGGATCTGCAGCCCTTCTGACGCGATATGTGTAGCTTCGACAAGCTGCTCAAAGGGATCGTCGGCTGGCCGCATCTGCAAGACGTGCCGGGATTCAGACTTGAGTCGCCTGCCACTTTGCTCGGAAAGCCCTCCTTCTCGATATGCTGGAATGAGGCCAGCCTGCACAAGAGATGATTTGCCTGAGCCGCTATCTCCCACCACTATCACTAGATCGCCAGATCTTGCTTGATCGACCAGGCGCTGTGCTTCCTCCCTTCTTCCAAAGAAGATTGGCGCGTCTTCCTGGTTGAATGCGCTTAGCCCGACAAATGGTTCGAGCAGCGTGATTTTCTGGATCGCACGCATTTCGGAGTTGATGGCAGCGAGTACCGCGTCGACATGTTCGAGGCTTTCGTCTAGCTGAACTCCTTGGAACTGCCGTGCGAACGGTGGCAGCTGATCCGGATCCACACCAGGAAGCAATGCTGGGATGAATGGGTAGACTCTTTCGGTACGATGAGCTTGGATGGCACGATCCATTGCAACGCGCACTTCCTGCTTTACCCAGCCCTTAACGCCACTCTTTGTCAAGAGGAGGAGAAACGCAGTTGACTTCAACGAAATCGCTTCTTCGATCTGATCCTGCCAAGTTGAACCAGTGACCGCATCCCGATAGGCGATCCAGACCTTGAGGCCGTTGCTTTCAAGCTTCTCTGCCAAGCGAAGCGCTAGGTCGCGGTCGACACTTGAGTGCGATAGGAAGAGCAGGTTCTCGATCATCTTAGCGGATCCCATTGGAGCTTTTTTTTTGAGTCTTGGTCTTCTGGCAGTCCGGCACCGCATAATACTGCCTGGCCTCGTATGCAGGCGCCAAGTCGACTACTGCCAATAACAAGGGAAACTGTATGGTCAAGGGGTAACAGGACTCCTTAACGAGAGCTTCGTGACAATGGGCCGGAACTCCAAAGAGAACCGGAGGCAAGATCACTAACAGAGTGGACCATAGAGACTTTAGTGAAAGCTAAGAACTTTTGCGATCCGACTTCAACGCAGCCAAGCTTTAGCTGGGTGAAGATGAGCCTTACCATCGATCCATCAGAACACATAGGAGGACTTACTGTAAACGTCCGCAACACCTCTTGTACTTTTGACCACTATTACATGGACAAGGTTCATTTCGCCCAACCTTGGATCGTTCTCTCAGGGCCCCCCGAACCTTGCCCTCCTTGTAGCGACGGAGCGCATCTTCCATCGAAGGGTCCTGCTCCCAGGTCTTCCGATGAACCCTAAGCTCGAGAAGCTCCCGCCCAGTCGTCCCGCCAGACACAAACTGAAACCACTTGTCGATCTTCAATTGATACATCTTGAGCTTGCAGTAGGCTCCTTCGCGCGACAGGTCGCTCAAGTCAGGCGAACCCCGAACAAAAAACGTCATACCGAATCCGCACTCGGATATCACCATCGTGAATTCGTGAGACTTTCCATCTCGCTTCCAAAGCCCAACAGATCTTGTCAGAGATTCCAAGAGCTTCTTCTGGCTATAACTATCCAGACTCAACAGGCAAGCACCGGCATCACTGAAACCAGGCATCCCAAGAGCCTCAAGCTCGCGTACAAGAGAGCGGTAGTCCTCAGGGACCGCAAACCTCGGCTTCTCCCCCGAGCTGACCCTACCGCCCACACAATCATAGTACCGATCCAGGTCCTCGGTATAGGCAACCGGTATAAGAAGATCTGAATCGCCCAGATCACGATCCCGAAAGAAGAGGCCCTTCTTTATGAAGTACATCAGGAAGTCAAGCTCATCGACGCTGAAGAACTGAGGCCGTGCATATGCGGCAATACGTCTTCGCAAGAAAAGCAGGAACTCCGAAGGCCCTTCAAGAATTTCCGAAACCACCCTCAGGTCGTTCAGAGAAACAGACCATGGCCAATCCTGCCCTTCTACCAACCCCAGCCCCTGAAGAGAGTCCAAGTCAGTACCCAAGAACGACAATCTCGCCAAGGTAACAGTGACCAGGTAGACCTCTCGAATCGGCTCCCCATCTTTGATCGCCAGAGCCTCCGAGCCATCTTCGAAATAGAAGGTAGGACTACCGGCACACTTCAGGTAGCGCTTGACTCGCAGTGCCTGTTCGTGAGGATCCGAGATAAGCTTCTCAACATCCCTCCTGACTCGCTCAAGGCCGCCCCTCCTCGCTGAGGGAGACAATGCCCCGGACTTTGCCTCAACGACAAAGAGATTACCATCAAAGAGCACAAGCCCGTCAACTTCCGCTCTGACTGAACAGGATCCCTCCGAGCCTTCTATCTCATAATATAGCTCATGGAAACACTTTGCCCTCGGCATCAAGTCTGCAAGATACTGCAGAGCTTTCAATTCAACCAGTCTGGATCGCTTCTTGAGGTAGTTTCTCTCGAAGTACCTGGGATCTCTCTCACGTATCCAGGACTCAGCTATTCCCAAGAGCCCATCATATAGGGCCCGAACGCCGAACCAGTAGTACTTGCCTCCTGATTTAAGAATCGGCCTCTGATACAGAATAGATTCTGTTGTCGGCCAGCCCGGACCATAGGTGTTTTCGATAAATGCGCTATTATCGCCGATTTCTGCCCCAAGCCTCTCTAGAAGTTGGACAGGAAGCTCGTTATTACTCTTAAGTGCTAAGGGGTTGGCCGTGCTTTCTAACAGTTCCTGGATTTCCTTTTCCAGCTCGCGCATTTCTGGCGCCTGCAGCATCTTATCAAAAACTGACTCAGCAGGCTCGCCTGACAACTCCGAGCGTGCCGACGCTTCCCCCTCCAGAAGCGCCGTCAACTGTTGGATCTTCTCGCGGCAACTGGCGGCATCAGCAAGGCTCTGATTCACTTGCTCCGCAATTTCGTCGACAGCGCGAATCAGACCGACTGCATCGCAGCCAACAAGCTGCCGCAACATCTCGTTATGGGGAGCAAGCAGTTCTCGGGTAAGATCTGAAGAATGCTCGGCATAGTCCGCCCCTCTTGAAAAGATGTAGCGCACTACCGAGAGGAATCGAATGCGGTCCTCTCTTTCTGATCGATGTTGCCCGGTCCATTCGAGCAAGAAGTAGGATAAGACATCCTGGAATATTGAGTCGAGTGTGTTGGTCACCCTGAGTAGAGCTTCTGCCGCATCTGCCTGACTAGCCTGCTCGCTCTGCTCCCGCGGCTTCGCCAGAATAAGACTCTGGACTAGCTCTACATAATACTCTCTGCCCTCAAACGTGATTTCTCGATACTCCTCCGGGTCGTGAATGCACTCTTGAAAGAAGAGTCCCGAGAGCAGGGCGACTGGATCTTGATCTCGAATGAGATCGAGCAGATCTTGAATGGAAGAATTGATTTGATCGCGCAACTGACATAGGGCTTCTCGCCCTTGACTAACCAGCTCGGCTCTCGCCTCAGGATCAAGCCTCTCGGTTGCGGTGGAAGCAAGATTCTGAATCTGTCTCCTCGCGGCCTGTCCAGCTCCTCGCTTGCGGCCGCCTTTCCGATTACCTTGCCTTGGTTTCTTGTTAGTCATATTTGGTCCGGACTATCCTGTCCGGGTCGATTACAAATCAGGAAGCAGGTTCAGGCTACCCATGACTAGTAATGCACCGAACTGCTCGATTGTGCTTACTGCCAACGCACGATCCTCGAGCAGCACCCCCAACTCGATGTTCCGCTTCTGAGCTGCCTCGGTGAAGTTGGCTGAGGTGATGAAGACCCAGCGCTCGTCGGCGACGATGGCTTTGGCGTGGAGGACGCTGGTTTCGCCGTCGGGGGCTAGGGACCTGGGGTCGTAGAAGACTCTGGGGCGGCGGGTGCCGGGCCATTCGTTCCAGAAGCGGTCTTTGAAGCGGCGGACGATCTCGTCGGGAGTCGAGGTGTCGTTTTTGTGGCGGCGGATGTTCAGGAAGAGGGTGACCTTCAGCTCGGGGCGCTCGTCCATGCGACGGGCGAGGGTTTGGAACGCCTTTGGGGCGTCGAAGTAGAGGTAGGTGCTCGCCCAGATGGAGTGCTCGGCGCTTCCGAGGAGTTCCTCGAAGACTTGGTAGGTGTCTCGGGCGTGGACTCCGGGGACCTCGGGGCCGGTCCAGACGAGGTCGGGCATCGGGGTGCGGGAGCGGGCCTTTTCGACGGCTCGGATCCAGGCGGCGGCACCTCGGCCGGCGACGCCTTGCTTCTCGAGGTCCTTCAGGGACTCGGCGACGATCTCGACTCCCTCGCTGTTGCCGACCGCCATTCGGATCGCCGTCTCCGTGTAGGGAGCGCGGAGAGAGCCGGACTCGAGGGCTCCGGCGAGGCGTCTTCGCAGGTGGGCGGGGAGATCGAAAAGGGCGTCGCTCATTCGGCCGCCTCGAAGAAGGCCGCGCCTCCGTTGCCGAGCACCGGCACCACCAGGGCTCGGTCCAGGAAATCATTCCGCATCTCGCAGGACGTCTCGGCGACGAGGGCACAGCCGTGGCAGGCCGCCCCTTGCAGGAATCGGTTCTCGAGGCTCTTACCCGGCTCGTGTTGGGCGCAGATGGGATCGTTCGAGCAGAGCGCGCCGCTTCGCAGGGCGTGGGCCAAGTGCAGCTCGATGTTTCGGGCTTCCTGCACCAAGCCGCCGAGAGTTCCGTCAGCGTCGGGCGAGCCCGTGTAGAGGAGGATTCCGTACCGCTCGCCTTTGCCATCGGCGTAGATGCGTTCCCGGATCGAACTCGCGGGGTATCCGCAGCGCATCGACATCGACTCGATCAACAGGTGGGAGAGTGTGTGAAGCAGGATGTAAGGGCCACCTGGAAACTTCCGAGCCGTCCGTTTCGCGGTGCTGCCTTCCTTCTTCTCCTTCTTGCCGCGGTCCTCGTTCCAGCGCGTCAAGCCGGCTTGCAGATCGTCGATCCGCGCTTTCACGGCGGGCCTCTCCAGCCACTTCTTGACCGCGGTCGCATCAAGCTGCACGAAGATGCCCTCCCCGCGGTTCTCGACGGCGGGAAACCACTCTGGCTCGAGTGCGAGGGAGGCACGCTGGACATCAGTATCGAACTCCCCGTCGATCCCGGGGACGACCGCCTCCAATCGGCTGAACCCGAGCAGGGCCATCACCTCGCGCAATCGATGGAGCTGGATCACGCTCTCGATACCCGGGAAGCGCTTCGTCTTTCGCCAAGACTTGTCCGGCAGCTTTCGAGCGTGGAAGTCCTCCTTGACCGGGATGTCGTCGCCGTAGCCCTCCTCGGCTGCCAGAATCGCGTCCAGCTCGACTACCTTGGTGGGACGTTCTTCAGTGCGGCCGGACTTCCTCTGCTCGATCGCGTCGAGCACCTCCTCGTCGTCGTACGGAGCCAACCGCTCGGCAACGTTGTTGTCCTTCTTGACGAATCGAAGCTCGCCCAGCTCCTCGACGTTGCGAAGACTCCCCCAAAGCTCCTCGACGACCTGCTGCAGTCCCGAACCGCGATCCGGAAGGGACAACACGCTGTAGACCTGCGGGAAGTAGGCATTCGACGCGGTCCGAATCAGGAGTCGGCTCGGTATTCCGCACTCCTCATTGGCACTCCGTCCCAGCCAAGGCCGGCGTCCATTGCAGTGCCCCAGCGGGATCATGTCGAGCGCTCCGGCTTCCTGCATCCCTCTTCTGGCCCCGCACTCGCAGCGAACCGTGAGATCGCCGAGGTCTCCGCTCGTGCCCTTCTCATCGAGCCAGAGCTGGCGGCGACATTTACTGCCCTCTGTATGGACGAAGGTGTACCAGTTCAGGTCATCGACATGACCACGCGGGCAGGCTCTTACAAATCGAGTAGGCACGACCTCGAGCCCCTCGAATCGACGCTTTTCCAGCTTTCCGCGATGCACCAATCGACGTGAGCGCCCGGATCGGCCTGCCTTCTGAGCTTCACGTACCACATACCACTCAGGGAACCGCCAAACCGCGATTCGCCTGGGCTTCTCCCGAGGATCGTCCGTGGCCGCCGGCGGAGCATAGAGCCTCGGATGAGAGACATCGGTCAAGGTCTCGAGCTTCCGAGCCAACCGGGATTCGTGAACCTCCTCCAACTCCGAGATCTTGGGCCAACACTCGAGCCCTCCGATGATGCCGGAGTCCTGGGGGAGATCGATCAACGCGCCGGGCCCGTAGGTCGTGATCACCTGGCTTCGCCGGATCTGCCCATCCCCTCGCCAGCCCATCAGTCGTCCTCTTTTCGTTCGTAAGGGTCTCGCATAATCAGGCTCACCTCCGGCTCGACATCCCTTAGCGACCGATTGGCCCGAAACTTGGCTTCGAGCGCCGAGTCGAAGCTCGTCTCGAGGATCCCCCGAAGCAGCGGGCGATCGCCCTTGCCCTCGTACTTCTGGTACTTCATGTGGACCCCGACCTCGCCGTTCGACTCGACGAGGGACTTCCAGGCATCGAGCAGGTCGACCACACGGTCCCGCACACTTCGAATCCGCTGTTGCCGATCCTCTTCATCGTCCAGAGGCTGCGACTCGAGTCGTTCGATGAAGGCCGACAGGATCTTCTCCTGCAGCTCGGTTTTGACCTTTGCCAGGTTCTCCACCGCGTCGGCCGGTGTCAGCTCGGGCTGGATGTGGCGAGCGAAGGCGACCATGGCTCCGGCGAGGCCGCGATCGAGAGCGCGGGCAGAGAAGGGTGTCACACTCGAGACTTCGACCGAGCGGTAGAAGGTCTCGTGGTAGTGACGGAAGCGCTCGTAGTGAGAGCGATCCCTCGGCTTGTGGATGTTCAGCAGTGTCACGACGAGGCCGGGTCTCTGATCGTCACGGCCGACACGGCTTGTCGCCTGGATGTACTCGGAGTGCGTCTTGGGTTGTCCCATGACGACCATCAGCCCCAGCCTCGGAATGTCGAGACCGACCGAGATCATGTTGGTGGCGATGGCGCAATCCACATGCTCGTTCTCGTGGAAGCCGCACTCGAGGCGGCGTCTCGCCTCGGCCACCTTGTCGGTCGAGACTCTGGACGTCAGCTCGACCACATTGGCGAGGTACTTTCGGTCCCGAAAGAGGCCGCGCTCCTCTCCGATGCGCTTGCGTGCCCCGTAGCCACTGATCGTGTTCTGGACTTCTTCCTCGAGGATACGGCGGCTGCCTCCCAGCTCGCGGAGGCTGTTGAAGTAGCCGAGCACCGTCATGTAGGGGTCGGCCGGGTTGTGCTCGTTTTTCTCAGCGCCGGCTTCGAGGAACGCCTTCTGAGCCGCTCCCATCAGCGCCAGCCAGGTCCGCCTCAAGGCCACCTTGGGGTTCTTCCCTTGAGCGGCCACTCCGACGTACTGTCGCGCCGGCTTCTCCCTCGAGGGCCTCGTCTGAGCGAAGAAAGAGTCCCGGCGACTGGGTCCAGGGGGCGGAAAGATCTGGGTCGAGTCCCGGCCGAACAACGCTTGGATCTGATCCTCGGCCTTTCGCACCGTCGCCGTCGAAGCGACGATCTTGGGCCGGACCTCCTGCCCGTCGACCTGGCGAACACAGAGCGCCTCGATGGCTGTCTCATACAGTCCGGCCATCGTACCGAGCGGTCCCGAGATCAGGTGCAGCTCGTCTTGGATGATCAAGTCCGGCGGCGGAAGGGCTTGGTCGAGTCGCTTGCCACCACTCTCGACCGCCCCGTAGAAGCCCTGCGAGTCGTAACGGTCCGCTCCGCCGAGCAACGCCCCCGAGGCACCCACCCAGGGAAGCGAGGCAAACTTGTCGACCGTCGCGATCAGGAACGCCGGCAACCTCCGGTAGATCGGCTCGTCGACGGCTTGGATCGGAAGCGGTCGGTCTCCCGAGAACTCGCATTCGAAATTCGCACAGACGATCCGAAGCTCTTTCGGTCGGTCGTCGTTCGGGAGCAGATGGAACGACTCGGCTTCGAAGCGCTCGTTGCACCAAGGGCAGTTCTCGAGCGGGATCGGGGATGGCTTACCGCGAGGGTCATTCTTGAACTGCCGGACCTTGGTGCGCGCCGTGTCGGACCGCTTGTCACCTTTGTGCCCGAGCAGGTTCGGAGTCGCGGCCTTTCCCACCCAGAGCCCGATCTCGAAGGGCCACTTGCCGTACTTGTCCTGGTCCTCCTCGCGCTCCAGCTCGAGGGCACAGACGAGACCAGCAGCACGGCCGAGTTGATCCAGCGTCAGGAGGCGCAGCGTGTAGCGCATGATCACGCTCACTCCGGCTCCGGTCGGGCCCGGATTCCGAAGCCGACGCAGGACCATCGCGAAGGCAGCCAGACCGAGATAGGCTTCCGTCTTTCCACCGCCGGTGGGAAAGAACAGCAGGTCCACGGTCTTTCGGTTCGAGTCGCTCGGATCCGCCATCCCCGGCAGGTTCAGCAGGATGAAGGCGAGCTGGAACGCTCGCCAGCCCGGCGAGTCGATTTCGAGTCGCTTCTTGAGGGCTCGTGATACGGCCCGGTTCGCGACTCGAAAGGCGTCGAGAGCCGCCGCATCCTCGCCGAGGATGTCGATCCCTCGCTCGATCCGGTCGGCAGCATTCTCTGCCGCCTTTAGAAGCTGCTTCGCGGTCTCGCTTCGTTGGTTGCCGAATGAAACAGACGCTTGGCCCTGCTCTTCGATCCAGGAGCGATACTGCTCGACCAGGGGCTGCAGCGCCGAGCGAGCGGCTTCACCGTCTGCCAGCGACCCCAGCTCGTCCATCGCGAGAACGACCCGCTCGATCTTGGCCGTATCGGTCTTCTCGACCTCGGCTCGCGGAATCCATGCGGTCCACAATACCCGGCAGTCTTTATCGAAGACCTCCCAGTCGACCGAGACCCCATGGCCGGTCGCCAGCTCGGGAACGTCGCAGTAGTGGAGATCGGCGACCTGCTCGTCCCACTCGTGCGCCTGGGCTCCCTTCAGATCGGGACGCGCCACGAAGGGCGTTTCACTCCGCACCTCGATGCGAGGCTGAAACACGAAGGCGCTGTCGATCCGATCCTCAGGTGGCTTGCGTCGGTTGACGAGGAACACCGAGACCGACCGCGTCCCCTCAGGCAAGAAGCCCGTCAGCTCCTCGGCAACGATCGTCCGCTCGGCGACCTGCAGCTCGAGCCCTCCGGAATTGGGCACGCCGAAGACCTCGGGCCCCTCGGCATCGCCATCGAGAATTATCTCGAGTCGCTCTCGCCGCGGCTGTCTCTCCCAGATCGGCCTCTTCTCACCGTTGTCGACGATCTCCCCGTGATGGTAATCGCCCCAGGTCACCTCGACGGACAGGGCACGGGTCTCCGCCGAGACGAGAAAGCTCAGCCCCATCGACGAAGGAAAGAAACCCTTCTTGGCCGGCTTGACGTCGTCGGCGTTCTCCTCGGGCATTCCACGAGGTTCTGCATCGACGATGTCGTCCTGCTCGTCATCGTCGGCCCGATGCTCTTCCGGCGTGCCCGTCGGAATGAGGAACCCCGTCAGATACCACGACGAGGGCCGCTCCCAACCCGGCAGCCGTTCCTGCTCGAGGTCGTGATCCGGCCAGGGACCGACCAAGTCCAGCTCGAGAGCTTCGACAAGACGCTTTCGCACATCGAGAGCGGAAAAGTCCTCTCGACGCGGAGTCTCTCCCACTCGACTCATTTGCCGCTTCCTCCCGGAGACTCAGCCGTTCGGGTCAACTCGACTCGTCGATACTCGCCCACCCCTGATCGATTAGAGTCTGTCGCGCCAGGAGAATCTGCCGTTCGCTAAACCTTTCCTTGCGAGGTCCCCACGCGTGTGTCGATTCGACAAGCTGCGAAGTGCCTCGGATTCCCCGCTTAGCGATTAACCAGTGAACCGTCGCAAGCAGCTCTAGTCCGAATGGTGACTCGAAGCCTTCGACAAGATGGGCGACACGCTGAAAGCGATCCTTCGTACTGCACTGCTGATCGAGAACTGCATGTGCCTTCTCGATGGCCCCCTCCAAAAGCTCAAGCCTCTTGTCAGGGGCGTCACCTCCGTCTCCGTACCCACTCACATAGTGCCCCTCAATGTCTCGAAGGACGTGGCGGAGCTTCTCTGCATAGGGGCCGTAGTGAGCTTGTTTGAAACTCAGCCTCAGATTCTCGCCCGCTTCCTGCATGAAGTACATCAGCTTATGGACTTCGATTAGAGTGACGAACGGATCTAATAGTCCAGCTAGGTACCGCTCCATCAACCCGATGAGGGCAGCTCGACCAGGGGTCATGTTCGGCACCTTCTTGCTTGGTCGAACCGTCACATCAGCGCGCCCAGGTCGGGGCTCGAAGATAACCACACGGACCTCATCCAGCTGGCGCACCGACTGCTCGATCCTGGGTTTGACATCTTCCCAGTCCAACCCTCCTAGCCCGGACCCAAGCGGTGGAATGGCGATCGAACGGATTCCTCTGCTCCTGACCTCGCCGACGAGTGCGGCCAGACCAGACTCGATATCCTCCATTCGAGACTTGCTACGCCAGTGACGCTTCGTCGGGAAGTTGATGATGAACCTGGGCCCATCGAGAAGTCCGGTTGGCCACACGAACATCTGCCCTGGCACCACCTCCTCGCGCCGGCAAGCGGCCGCGTAGGCTCGAAAGTTCTCAGGCCAGGCCCTCTTGAACTGCAGGGCGATCCCGCGCCCCATGAATCCCACGCAGTTCACGGTGTTGACCAAAGCGTCAACCGATTCGTCCAGGATGTCGCCCTGCTTGTACTCGATCACCGCCACCCTCGCTTAGTAGTACCAGCCCGGCTGTACCTCGATCGACGGCGTGAGTCCGGAGGCCCTGAGCGCTTGCTCCACCGCCGCCCGAACATCGACCGAACATACTCCAACTCGATCCACCAGAGCTAGCGGAAACCGCTCGTAGACCAGGAATTCCGCCTGCTTCGCCTCCTTGACTTGCTGAGGGCTCCAGTACGTGGCCTCGATCGCCTCCCAGTCCAGCTCTTGAAGATGGTCGACCGAGAAACGGAACTCGGTGTAGCGCGCCCCAGCGTTCGTTAGCGAGAAAGCCCATCGTACGTTCTGTTGCCCTGCCCAGGCCACCACTCTGTGAAGGTCGGCCTCTAGGTGAACGATGGGCCCCTGTCCTCCGCTGTACGTGAGCTCTCGGTGGTTTCCGCGGCTGATCATGTAGAGCATCACGGATCTGGGACAGAAGTAGAATGGTACGTAGTCGCCAACCTTCGTTCCGGGATGACCACCAACATCAAGCTCATTGACTCTTCGACGCTTGATTTTTGACATCCCGATCGCCTGGACTGGGGCTTGACTCGTGATCATGATTCGATCGCTGAAGAGTCCGTTGCTCGCGACGATTCCAGGCAGGTTGTCGACGTGTGTGATGTGGTAGATCTTTGGCAGATCCGGCGGTCCCCTGCGTAAGTCGGCCATCTCAAAACAACTCCTCTTGAGGAGCAGGGGAAGCTTTCTTCCTCTGGCTGCCGCCCTTCTTCTGCGTGGCGAGGCCGGAGCGGGCTTCTTCTTGGGCGCGTTGGGCGTTGAGTTCGAGGAGGCGGCCGAGGACTTCGTCTTGGACTTCGTCGGGCCAGCGGTAGCGGGTGGGCTTCTTCCTCCTGCCCCAGTTTTCCTCGTCGATCTCGTAGTCGAGGATGAACTCGCAGTCGGTCGGTATGTCGTCCCAGCCGTAGGCGATCAGGACGGCGCGGTCCATCTCGGCGTGTAGGTCGCGGAGTTTCTGGATCGCGGGATCGCGCTCCTCGGGGTCGTGGAAGCGGTTGTAGGTCTTGGTCAGGCCCTCGTCGTTGCGCACCATGAGGTCGGCACGGAACTCGTAGTAGGTCTTACCGGCGGCCTCGAGGGCCGGATGTGTCTCCCACCCCTCAGGGAAGGGGAAGGTTTCGAAGCAGTCAGAGGGCGTATAGCGGAGGTCGTCCTTCATCGACGACCCGAAGAAGCGCGCCCAAACCTCGTGTGGACGCGCTTGCAAGGCGCAGAAGGCGGCGTGGGTGTCGAAGGGGAAGACGACGAGCGACTCGGAAAGGACGGTCTGCGCGTTGAGGAAGGTGATGGCCGCCCGCTGACCGACGCGGGCGATCGCCAGTACTCGCTCTAACCCCGCGATGGCGGCGTGAAGTTCGTGGGCGCCGTGATAGTGCTGCCACCAAATCTCAGCACGTCGGCCATGGCTTGACTTACTCTTGCGGGCCGATTCCAGGCGCTCAGGTTTGACCTTCTCTTCAAGAATCGCCATCAGATCCGGCCACCGCTCCCGGCATTCGGGCTCCTCCATCTCGCCGAAGTTGATCACGTAGCGATGCGGGCTCTGCGTCGGGCTCGTGTTCACTTCCTCTCCCCCGATGTAGGGGAAAATCCGCTCTCCATTGCGTGGGTTTCTTTCGATCAGGCGCTTCATTTCGGCGAGAGATGACGCCACTCCCTTCTTGTCGGTGTCGTCGAAGGTGAAGCCCATTCCGAGCACGATGCTGCCCTGAAAGCTCTTGCCCGAGTTCGCTGCGAGGCGAGCAGGGGGCTCGTGACCGCCGCGGTGGGCGAGGAAGGCCGTAATGGTCTCGACGGGTCGGCCATCGAGATTGCGCTTGCCCCCGTAGATGCCCTTCATCACGTGGATGACGCTCACAACCACCGCTGCCAGGCCCGGCCACTTGACCCGCTTGCACGCCTCGAAGATCTCGCCGCCATGCAGGCAAATCCACTGAAGGCCGGAGGATCGAGTGTCTCCCTGTCCGATCGTGTTGGTCGCGATGAGGCCAAGATCGCCGCCGTGCGTAAGGAGATTGAATCCACGCCGGAAAAAGTGCGCGACGACGTCGCACTTCCCCGTGCTCTCCACGTGCAGATCTCTCAGCCAATCGGTGTAGCCAGGCAGATTGGCCCCGACAACTGAGACATGCCCACCGAATGGCGGGTTTCCTACGCAGGCGTCAAACCCCGGGTTCTCGCGCTCGAACACCTCTGGAAGCTCAATCTCCCAGTGAAACGGCACCAGCGGCGGATCAGCTTGACGCTGATCCTCGAGCCAGCCGCTGTACTTCTCCGCTTCTCCGCTGATGACAGCCTTTTTGTACTCAGCCAGATTCGCTTCCCGCTCTTTCGGCTTCTTGCCCTCGAAGAAGGCGGCCAGCACTAGGTCGCCGAAGAGTCGTACCTGTCTCAGCGCCGACTGCGCCTCGTTCCAGAGATCACGCCGCTCCCAGTCGGGAACGTCCTCCCCGGCTTCGCGGATCTGTCGGCGCAGGTCGGCAAACTGAGTCAAGCGCTCGCGCATCCTCGCGCGAAACGGGCTCTCCCAAACCTCGGTCGTGTCCCAGTGGAAGACCTCGATCTGCAGACGGCTGAGCCCGACCAGGGAGTCTCCGTGACGGAGGGCATGATCGAGGAAGGTCAGCGCATGGTCCTTCGCCAGGGTCACGAGCCAGAGGGAGACTTTGGCCAAGTCGACGGCGACCGGGTTGCGATCCACACCGTACAGGCAGCGCTGGGCCACGAGGCGGCGAGCATAGACGACTTCGTCTTCGTCGGGTGGGACCTCGGGCCTCTCGCCGTGCGCGGCCCACGACTCGATGAGGGCTTCGGCGAGTTGGCGGCAGGCTTCGACGAGGAACGCACCCGAGCCCATGGCCGGGTCGCAGACCTTGAGGTCGAGGATCTGTTCGGGCTTGGGAGTGCCGCCGGCCTTCTCTCGGAGCTGCTCGAAGATCGGTTCGAGCGTCGTTCGGACGATGGGCTCGGTGAGGGCTCTCGGGGTGTAGTGGGAGCCGGACTTCCGGCGCTCCTCGCTCGGTTGCAGGACCATCGCTTGCGGCGGGACGATGTCGGGCGTTGCGTGACGGTCGATGACCGTGCGCAGGGCCGCGTGCAGCTCCTCGAGGGTCTCGGCGGCCTTGACCTCCTTGTTGACCTTGTCGGTCAGCTTGCGATCCGCCCGATCCTGCACCCACTTCTTGCGCTTGGCTCCGGGCTCCTCGAGCAACGCCTCGAGATCGATCGCCGTCGGGGCTCCGTGCTTCTTCTGGGCCTTGATCGCGACCGAGCGACCGGTGGTCTTCTCGAGGCGGAACCCCATCATCGTCTCGTATACCGAGCCGATCTGCTCCACGTCGAGCGCTCGGTAGGACAGCCTCTCGCCATCCAGGACCAGCAGCTTCTCGAGCGCACGGTGGATCGTCCCGTCGGGCACCAGAGGTGGCTCGATGCGCTCGTGCTGCTGTCGGCCTCCGGCCAACGGCCGCCCCTCGAGGAAGGGATACCGATCGGGATCGAACAGCACACCGTGCCGGCGCGGGAGCTTCATCGCCCCGCACTCGGCTCCGTCGTACACCAACCGGAACAGAGTCAAGAGCTGCGCCCAGGCCCCGAAGCGTTGATCCATCGTGTCGGGATACTGCGCCGCATCTTCTCGCAGGCGCTTGGAGAGCCCGGCGAGGGAGTAGTGTTGGACGAAGACCTCGTCTTGCGGCAAGAGGTCGCGCTCCTCGGAGTAGAGCAGGAACACCAGCCGCAGGATGACGGTCAGGAGACTCCGGTAGACTTGGTCGGGGTGCTTATCGAGAGCCTCGCGCAACAGCTCGCCGCCAGTGGCGTCGTGAGCGGCCTGGAATCCGCGCAGCAGCTCGTAGAGAGCATGGAGCACTTGCTCGGCGAGGCGCTCAGAGACCTCGTTCTGGTACTTGCGGCTCTCTTCGAGGAGGGCCGTGAGGCGTTTCTCGCGGGGCCCCGTGAGGAGGCGGGACTCCTTGAGCAGCAGCCGCATCGCCGAGACGATGGGCCGCCCGGCGGTGGTCATCATCTCCGAGACGCGAAAGTCCGCCCATCCCGAGCTTTCCCCGCGCGGTGCCACCAGCAGCCGCACCGTCCGTCCGTTGAAGAGCAAACTGGCGAGGATGCGCTTCTCGCGGAGGAGCCGCTCCATCCGACTGTGAGGCGAAGACTCGAGCTGCCCGCCTTCCTTGACGGCTCGATCGAGGTCTTGCCCGGGCTCGAGCACTCGGACGAGAAGCTGCCACGGCGGTTGGTCGTCCTTGGGGTCGCGCTCCTTGACGGCGTAGTCCGGGCGCAGCGTCTCCTGATACTCGGGCAGAAAGTGCTCGAGATCCTCGGGAACCGCATTATCCGGGGTGCCGACGTATCCGGCAGGCTTGAAGCTCCAGCCCAGCACCTTGCGAGCGAAGGTCTCGAAGTCGGGCAGGTAGGGTTCGGGATCCTTCTTCTTGCCGAAGATCCTCTCTTCGACGCATGTCTCGAGGAGACGCTGGCCGTCTCGATCATTGCGATCGAGGATGGCTCCAGCTCGCACCAAGGCTGTCGGCGAGACGACCAGGCCGGTCGGCTGAATGAAGTCCAGCCATTCCTGATGCACGAGGATCTGCGGGTCGACCCTGGCCATCAGTTCGTCTCCGGCCAAAGGTAGACCAACCCGATGGGCTCGATACGCCTCGCCTTGACCTCATAGAACTGCCGCACTCGCGCAGGCTGATCGGTGAGGTCCTTGTGGAACTGCTCGAGGCGAGTGCGCCACCACTTGATGTTGTCTTCGAGCTGCCGGCGCTCCTCGATCTCCTTTGGATACTTGAGAAGGCCCTGTTTGATCTTGTTCTCGTGGGTCGTCAACTCCTCCTGCACACGCTTCATTTGCCTCTCGAGCGTCTCCCGCAGCTCCTTCTCCTCCCGCTCGCCGCGCTCTCGCAGCTTCTGAATGGCGACTTCGGCCAGCTCCTGGGCCCGGGGCTCGAGCTGGGGTCGAAGATCCTCGATGTCTCGCGCGGAGCTGTCTTGGAGCCGCTTCTGAATCACCGGATCGATCTTCGTCTTGCCCGCGCTCTTTAAGGCTTCATCGAGCAGCGAGAGCGTCTTGGATTCGGCCTCTCGGGCATAGGGAGACAGCCGGCCTTTGCGCTGCGACGGCTCCACCCAGCGCGCCGTCAGGGGTATGACCTCTTCGTGGAGTCGCTCGGCTCCCTGCCCGTAGAGGGAGAGCCGCCCAAGCAGGATCACGCGCGGAATCGAGTCCGACGCCTGCGAGACACAGGACCGCGACAAGTCGTGGTGGATGAACCCCTGCGAACGAAACCTCGCCAGGAGCCGTTGCGCCACCCGCTGCTCGAGGTGGAGGTGGACGGTGTCGTCGGTGAGAACGCCGGCATCTTCGAAGACGACCGGCCGGATCGGAGCCTCTTTCCGCCACTCGGTGAGCTTCAAGGAGCTGGGGCGAGGCGTGCGCAGGGTGTCGAAGGTCGCGGACCAAGTGGCGTCGTTGCGATCGAGGGGAGGGAAGGTCCAGACCGTGCGACCATCTTCGTCCTCGGTCTTGGAGAGTCCCGGGTGTCCGAGGATCTCCAGCGAGCAAGAGAGCGCCTCCCGGAAGGGAGCCGCCTCGAAGCCCACCCATTCCCGAGAGCGCTCGAGGAGATTCTGGCAGGTAGCGATCTGCTGTTTGAGGTCCTCTTCGCGCTCTCGGGCAGCCTCCAGCTCCTCCTCGGTGACCGCGCGTTTCTCGGCGGCGAGGTCGGCCTGCTCGATCTCCTGGGCTTGCTTCTCGGCGTCCTTGTGCCGAATACCGCGGCTCAGGCGACGCTCGATGTCGTCGTCGATGACCTTGGAGAGGCTGCCCAACTCCTTCTTGATCGTTTCGGTCTTGCGGACGAGGACGTCGAGCACACGGTCTTCGACGCGCTGCGGCAAGACGAAGTAGTGACAGCGTACCTCGGCGGCCGGCTGCAGCTTCCGATCGATGCGGCCGTTCCGCTGCTCGAGGCGACCCGGGTTCCAGGGCAGGTCGAAATGGAACAGATCCGTGCAGTGCGCTTGGAAGTTGAGCCCTTCGCGCGCTGCGTCGGTGGCGAGGAGGATGCGGAGTGGATCTTTGGCGGGGTCCTGGTTGAAGCGGCGTTGGATCTCCTTACGGTTCGCGCTGCTCACCAGCCCGTCAATCACGGCGATCCGGTCTTCGGCTTGGTCGGTCTCATCGATCGCCTGCTCGAGGATGTTTTTGAGGTACCGCTTCGTGCCCTCGCGGCTCTCCGTAAAGATGAGCACCCGGCGAGGATTCCACTCGGGAGGCGCCCCGGAGACCTCTTCGCCCCAGGCGGGGAGCCCCGGACAGAGGTTGTCACGAATCCAGTCGAGGAGCCGGAGCACCTTTGGGTCGGGAACGTGGCGAGCTTCATCGGCGATGGCCTGCATGCGATCGAGCAGCTTCTGCTCTTCTTGCCAGATCGCGGCCGCAGCATCGTCGTGAGGAGATTCGGAATCGGAGGCCAGCGTCATGGCCTCGATCTGCGCCTGCTCCTCTGCCTCGAGAGCTTCTTCGCTCCAATCGTCGCGCTCATCGTCGGCGGACGGCGGCGCAGGGAACAGCTCGGGCGTCTTCTGCGGGGAGGTGGATCCGGACGCCTCGAGCTTCTCGCGACCGCGCTGCCATTGGTTCTCGGCCGTGTCACGGTGCCGCTTCAAGCTCCGGGCGAACGCCTCGATCGAAGAGAGCAGGCGCTGCTGCAGCCCGACGACCAGGAGACCCGCCGAGGCTTGGGCCTTCTTGGTGGCGGTATCGAATCGCTTCTCGCGCAGGGTGCGGTACTGATCCAGGAGCCGGGACAGCACCAGCTCGGGAGCATCGTCCGGAAGGCCATCGATGACGACGCGTTCGACTTTGCGTTTCGGAAAGCCACCTTGGACGGTGCGAATGTCCTCCTTGAGTCGGCGGACCATCACGCTCTCGAGCGCCTTTGGGAGCACTTTTACGCCTCGGGTGAACCGATACGGATCCAGCAGCTCGAGGAGAGTCGAGAAGCTGCTCGAGTGTCCGTTGTGGGGAGTTGCCGAGAGGAAGAGGCGATGCTCGAAGCGGCTCGTGATGTCACGGATGGCGCGGGTGAACTTGCTCTCGATCCCGTAGCTCCCCCCGCTCGCCGGCGCGGCATGGTGGGCCTCATCCAGGATGAGCAGACTGCCCGGCAAGGTGAGGCCGTCGGCACTCAGCCAGGCCCGCATCGGATCGGCGTAGTTCGGATCGACGAGCAGGTTGTGCGAGATCAGGAACCGGCTGTGCGTGCGCCAAGGGTTCACGCTGAAACCATGCTCCCGGCGCATCCGGGAGAGGTATTTCCGGTCGAGGATCTCGAAGACTAGCCCGAAGCGATCCTCCAGCTCAGCCTTCCACTGCTCGAGCACCGACGGCGGAGCCGAGACGACGATGGTCTTGACCTTCTTCCGGAGCAACAGCTCCCGAGCGATCAGCCCCGCCTCGATCGTCTTCCCTAGCCCGGTATCGTCGGCGATGAAGAGATTGACCCGAGGCAACCGCAGCGCCTTCCGCAGCGGCTCCATCTGATAGGCATCGATCTTGATCCCCGCCCGGAACGGAGCTTGGAAGAGCCGCGGATCGGTGGCCGTCACGCAGCTCCACTTCAGAGTGTTCAGAAACGCCCCGAAGTGCCGCGGGTCATCGAACCCCTTCGCCGCCAGATCTCGCCAGCCCTCCTCCTCGAGGATCCGCCGGTCCGGCTCGTAGGCCCAGAACACCTCGAGTGCCACACCCTGGTTGTCATCATCCGCGCAGGCGAGCCGAACGAGAGACGACCCCACTCCGGGAGTCGCAGCAGGCACGACCTCCTCGACGAGCCAACGCCGGGAGCGGACCTGCACCAGCTCCCCAACCATGGGGTCACGTTCAGGAAGGAGCGTCTGCGCGGCAACCGTCATCGGCAGCTCCATGGATCCGGGGGAAGATCTGCGCCGGTCTCGAGACGACCGCTACCTTGCCAGATCCCCCGCCGTTCCGCCAAGCCGTCTTCCACGCATTGGCGCGAGCGCACACTCGGTACGTTCAGTCCCAACCTTCTCAGCTCCGGCAAACGACCCAAGCCGCCTCGGCTCCCTTCCCCTGGGAGATTCAGCGGCCTCACTCTCGCGTCCTTGTTCGCCAGGTCTCGGAGTCTACCAGGGCGGCGTGTCCGAGAGCAAATCGTTGCAGGCTACAGCGTTTGTCGGCAACTTGACGATACTTCAGGAATGGTTGGCGGAAGACGACTGGTTCGACTCGCGGGCACGAGCAGGGAGGCTGAGATGACGATGGTCGCTGACATCCCCATCTGGGGTATCCATGGAGGTCGCTCGGGCGAGGCGGACTCCCTATTCCTTCGCCACAACGTGGTCGCCCTGGCCTTCACCAAGATGGGCGATCTCTCTCGCCTCAGTGCGGACCGCGAAGCCTTCAAGGTGGCTGTGCGGGAGACGTATCCCGATAAGAAGCCGGGAGCGATCCCAAATTTCGCAGGGCAACTGTATCGGTTTGCTCACGAGATGCAGATCGGTGACTTGATCGCCTACCCGTCGAAGCAGACGCGTACGATCCACCTCGGACGAATCGACGGACCCTACGAGTACAAGACCGACATCGAGCCTGGGTACCCGCACCGTCGATCGGTGACTTGGTTGAAGGAGATCCCTCGCACCCGGCTGACTCAGGGAGCCTTGTACGAGATCGGCTCGGCGATCACCTTCTTCCAGGTCAAGAACTACTCCGACGAATACCGCCAGGCGCTCTCCGGCACTCTTGAAACGGTGACTCCTGAGTCAGACGAGACGGACGATACCGTCGCTCTCGTCGCCGAAGAGATCGAGGAGACGACCCGAGACTTCATCCTCAAGCGACTTGCCCAAGAGCTGAAGGGGCACCCCTTCTCTCACCTCGTCGCCCATCTCCTCCAGAAGATGGGATACCGGACCCGCGTCTCACCGCCAGGCCCCGATGGCGGCATCGACATCATTGCCCACCGAGACGAGCTGGGCTTCGAGCCTCCGATCATCAAGGTCCAGGTGAAGAGTTCCGAATCCGCGATCAGTGAGCCCGATGTCTCCGCCCTCTACGGCAAGGTTGACCAAGGAGAGTACGGCCTCTTCGTCTCCCTGGGCCGGTTCAAGCACACCGCCCGAAGCCTCGAGCGCAACAAGAGCAACCTGCGCCTACTCGACGGGGATGACATCGTCCAACTGATCCTCACCCACTACGAGAGCCTCGACCCGAAGTACAAGGGGCTCATCCCGCTGAAGAGCGTTTACGTGCCCACGGTGCTGGACGACGAGATCGGCTCAGAGTCCTGAGCTATCGGGCTTCCAGCTTCTCCCACGGATGAACTTCGATGACCCCTCAGGCCCAGGCGCTCTACTCCGAGCTACTCGCTCACCACGCCCACGTCTGTGTTCCGCATCGCCTGGATCCTCCGCACATCGATGCTTGTGTGATCTCGTACGGAGATCTTTGCAGCCGGGCAGGCGTTCCGGAATTGACTCGCCGGGTCGGGAACTATCTTCTGGAGGTCGCCAGATACTGCCACGCTCGAGGCTGGCCTCCGATCAATTCCCTTGCGGTCAACGTTGATACGCGCATGCCGGGCGACAGCTATGATGTCGCGCCTGGGTGCAGCCTTCTGGAGTGGCCGCGGGAAGCTACAGCGTGTATCCAGTTTCGTGGATATGAGGCGCTGTAGCCAAGAAGGAGCGTCCGTTCCGACAGAGGACGCCACGTAAGATAGGGAATCCATCACGCAACGTACGAGGCCCTCAGTCGCTCAGATCCTGGAGCCCATTGAACCGCCTCCTCGTCAGCTTATCCATCACCAAGCACCAGGCTCTTCACCCTTCCGTGCAGCACTTTGTGCAGCCGGTCCAGCTTCTCGGTCAACCAGCGGTAATACTCGGGCCACTCTTCTCGCTTCCGCAGGTCCGCAGTTCGAATCAGTGAGATTCTCCGCTGACGGACTCCGTCCTTCTCGTACCAGACCGCCTCCTCGCCAAGCTCGCGCTCGATGCCCTCCCGGCCCTCCAGAAGTTGGCGATACGCTGAGTCCGCGTGCTGAGGGTGGTTAATCTCCAGCTGAGCCCGCAACTCATTCTGATCGAAGCCCCCCGTCTCGGAGCTGGTCAACGACGCGATTGCACTCAAGGAAAAGCCGGTCCGGCCGATCGCGATGACCATCCAATGCTGGGGGGCAGGCTTGACCGGTCGAAACCGCCGTGCATGTTCCTCTGCGTAGTCTCGAAAGCCGGTCCAGAACTCGAGCTGGAGTTTCTTGCTCTCCGTCAGCTCGCCGCTCTCGACTTGTTTCGCGCCCGACCTTACCTGGCGAGACCAATCGTTGGGAGAGCTGATGACGTGGAAGCGTGGGGCGGGTGCGGAGTCGCCGATACGCCAGGCTTCAACGGCGATGCCAAAGAAACGGAACTCCTCGGAGGTGATCTCGTTGAGCCAGTCCAGGGCGGCGCGGTGCTCTTCGGTGAAGCGGCTGGCGATCCAGATGATCGTCTTCGCCTCGAGGCCCGCGGCGTAGGTCACGATTTGGCCAAGATGGGTGTGATCCGTACGTTCGAGTTGGTTCTCGATGAGCACCCACTCACCCAAGAGAGTCTCCTTGCAGAGGATATCAGCCCGGAAGGGCCCGACCAGGCGCTCCTGGGCTTCGACCTCGAGATCCATCCCGATCGCCTCACCGAGGAGAACGATGTTCTCAGCGAGGGCGAGCCACGGTGTGAAGTCCGACGCTTCGTTCGTCCAGACTTCTCGTAGGCTGACTGGTTCGAGGCGGCCGAGCTTTGCTCTCGCTGCCAAAGACGTGCCTCCCATTTCCACAGACGCAAGACCGAAGCGGTTCCGCTTCGCACAACGATTCCAACGCAGACTGAGCGCTCACGTCCAAAACTACGGAGTCACAATCTGATTCACCCCAGTCACCGACGTGACACCGCCAGGGGAGAAAGTGAAACCGGCGAAATAGAGGCTCTGGCCCGCCGGCACGGTTGGCCAGACCAAAGGAGCTGTCAGTGTCGCTCTCTCATCGAGGACGATTCCCCTGAGCAGCACGCCTAGGCTGAGAGAAAGCGACGTGCAAACGTCGAAGGTCAGTGGCAGCGTGAAGCCGCCCGGAACGGGGATGCCTGCTGTACCGGAGCAGGAGAGGACGACCTGGCACGTTTCACTGTTTCGGCCGACAAGGTGGCGGGTCCAGATATCGAGGGGGCTACCAGGTGTTAGAAATCCAACCAGCCAGGGCCGAGGGGTAAGGTCGTGGACGAATACATCTTCAACACCATTCAGGTCGCCGGGCACGAGGTTCGAAGCCTTCGCTTGGAAGACTACTTCCTCTCCCGAGCCAGAGATGAAGCTGGTTCCACCCGGTGCGTCCTGAGCGTTACCGTAGACGTCGGACGAGACAAGCAGCGCTACTGCTTGATCATAATCCCAAACGTAAACGTCCTGAACACCGATATTGTCGTCGGAGGGATGCCAGACCTCGTTAGTTCGAAACGTAACTCGCTGACCGTCTTCAGATACCGACGGACCGAACGTCTGGCTGTCTCCGACCCGACTACCACCCACGAGATCAAGCTGACTCGATGACAGCTCATACCTGTAGACGTTTCGCCGTGAGTTTGGATCGTCGATAAGCAGAGCGTCCTGTGTATCAAAAGCAAGCCAGCTTCCGTTTCGGCTTACCGCGTAGAGGCTGAATCCATGACCAGGCTGGCTTCCCCCCATCACGAGGGCATTAGACTTGGTGATTGTCTCGTACACGAATATCGAACTTTCGGAGCCATTATCGTCCGAATCGACGATGTCGGTCGCCCACGACTTAAAGAAGACGCGCCCTCCGTCGGCCGTGATGAATGGCTGTTGACTCAATCCGTTAGGCAGCAGTCCCTGTGTGCTCTTCGACACTAGAGACGTGATACCGAACAGTCGATCACGAATGAAGACCTGGAAATCTGGGCCGGAGAACTCACCCAGGTACACCACGTAACGGCCATCGTCCGACACTCCTCCAAAGCTATGGGCGTGTGTGAACTCCGCTCCGGAAGGGGGTATACTCACAAGCTCGATGGAGCCGACCTCACGATCGACCAAGAAGACGTCCTGATTACTATCAGAATCGCCTGGTGTTAGGGTATTCGAGGTGGAAGCGAAGATAACGAATCGGCCGTTGCTGGAGATCTTCGCGTCGAGACAGTGTGCGCCAGCATCAGCTCCGTCATGGGCGACGCTGACGAGAGTCAGAGTTCCAGCGGCCCGGTCTCTGACGTAGACGTCCACTGTGGAATTCTGGTCCTGGGGAACCAACGCGGACTGCGTTGTGAACACCACGGTGCGGCCGTCCACGCTGATTCCTCCAAGGGAGGACCCGGACGACGCCTCACCGCCAATCGAGTCGACTGACAGGCGCTCCACGTATTGAGCCTGGGCAGATGCAGCCGTGAAGACCAGCCCCAGCAGCAAGCACAGCACACCATCTCTCCCCAGAAACGTCCTGATCATGAGTCTCCTCCGAACTCCAGATGCTCCGAGGCGTGAAGACGCGACTAGCCTTCCCAGCACGGAGACACCTGGACGTAATCAGTCTCACTGCCGCGACAGCACGGCCGCTTGAATACGCTTCGTGGCTTTCCGCGCTCTCCAAGAGCACGTAATATGCCGCAGAGGAGGTCCGATTGGAAGCACCAGCGCAAGCTGAACCGTTGCCGCACGGGGCAGCCGCCTCCGAAACTATGAGACTCCGCTCAGCTCGCGCGTGAAACGCTGGAGGGCTTCGACGCTGGTGTAGCGCTTGGATCCAATCTGGACGGACTCGAGGAGGACTCCGTTCAGCCCTTGGTGGGTCCAGCGATAGACCGTGGCTGTGTGGGGGCGCTTCTTCTCTCGTAGTCTCTTGCGGAGGTAGCGAGAGGCGTCGGGGATACTCAGGATTCGATCGTTGGCGAGGTCAATCATCGGTTGTGCTCCTGTGGCTCTGACTCGTGACCCGTGGCAGGCCGTGCTTCCGTAGCAGGCCGGCCATCACCTCAAAAAGCTGGCCAGCAGTCCATCGTGCGGACATTCCCAGGACAGCTTCCATGCGGAACGTCCTTGGTCACAGAGCTTTCCTCGACCCAATCATCGTGGACCGGCAGCTCATGTGGCGACCTTGGCGTCACGCACCAGGAAGCCCTGCGTTGGACGGCCGCGCTTCGTGTGCTGGGCAGGAACGCGTCGACGCGGCCACGAGCGAGGTCTCACATCAAGCCCAGAACCTCGCCCCCCTACATGGGCTACCTTTGCTCTCCCTTCGGCGGAGTTCCAGAGCGGCTCTTAGGCTCTCGGACTTAGATCGTCCCGGGTACTGGAGGCTCGGGTCGGCGGTCGCCGACGTGAACAGCGGGCCGACCGTCGTCACGAGCAAGGCCCAGTCGGGGAGGTGTCTGCACAATGGAAGCTCGTCGGGCAAAGGGTAAGCCGTCGGGAGCGCAGACAGTCGCGGGGAACGCTGACCTCCCACCGGTCCCTTGAAGTCCCATTCCAGACGATCTCACAGAGGACATTCCATCAGGTGGTCACCCACGGTCTTGCGTTCACTCAGCCTCGCTGACAACTGTTCGGGACCGGACGGACCGGTCCTGGAGAGGGGAGGGCTGATCCGCGCGAGCGTTTTTTGCGCGGAACCAGCTGTCCAACAGGCGGCCCTTGCATCCGGAGTGTTCTCCGCTGGGCCTGCTCATCGACACGCGTCGCCTCAACGAGGAAGACTCCTCCCCCTCCACCGACGACTCGGATCGGCTCCATCAGGGGGAGGAGCCTCCCCATAGTCAGCTCCTCGGTTAGTTCGCGCTGGATGAGCGCCTCCTCAGTCCTCCCGCCGAGGTTTCCAGTCCGGTCGTAGTGACCGGATGGGAACGACGACCACTCGACGCCGCTTGTCGAAGATGGTCCTGCGCAGCGTGAATCGGAGGCCCTCCCGATCTTTCTCAGAGAGAATGAACCCTGCTTCAGAGAGGCGGCGCAAGAGGGTCTCACTCGACACTGCAAGAGCCTCACCGCATTCCTTTGCAAGGCCTCGAACAACCGCCAACGCAGGTTCCCAGGACAGGTAGAGTTCTTCTTTCGATTCGTCGAGTGATCCAATCTCGTCACCACGACCCCGAGGCCCTTCGCCTACCTGGCTAACAACCCACCCCCAACCATCGGTCGAAGGGGCTGGACCGCGCGCGGAGCAGCTGATGACATGGGCGCGACCTGAGGACAGCGCCTCGTACAGGAGCTTCAAAAAGAGCCTTGCTGGGTCGGACCCCTCCTGGATCCGAGACTGTGCGGATCCGACTTGCAGGAGAGCTTTCTTGGCTGCTTTCCACACCTTTCGAGCTGAGTCATCGCTGACCGCTCGTTCAGCTATGGCAAACTCAAGAAATACTCGGAAAGCGCTCCCTAGGGTTGCGAGGTTCTTCGCGGTGCGGCGATGCCCGAGATTATTGAACTCTTCCCTCAGCTTTTCCTGCCGGCCAAGAACCTGCTCATCGACTTGACGCTTGTTCTTCGCGACCCACTGAATGAAGGCGGCGGCTGCTTTGGCATAAAGACCCTCGCGACCATTCTTTTGAGCTATACTGAGCTGCTCCGGTTGGATGTCACCAGCACTAACATTAATGAAGACCGTACGAGCCCGTAGCGATTGACCTCGAGGTAGATCTTCCCCTGTCACAAGAGGCAGACACCGCGGTGGCCTGGGAGCGCGCAATCTGGCGTCAGAGGTCAGACGCTGCCGAGCGCTCCCGTTGGCCCCGTTTCGAATCACCCTCTCGGCGATAACATGGATCTTGTCCATGCCGCTCTGATCGCCGGCAACGAAGTCGTCGATGACCAGGATTGCGTCCTTCGCGATAAAGGCCAACTCTTCGATCGCATTCGCTGTCGAGGACCAGCCAGCCGGAAGGTACTCTGCCTCGAAACCCGGTCCGTAGTGCTGCTGGCTCACGGCCGCAATCTGACTCTTGAAGAGCCCTGTTGCTCCGTAGATGAAGATCGTCAGACCAGTCTTCCCGAGGATCGCTGCGTAGACCGAGGCGAGGAGCGGTACCATGATCTTCAGAGGCCCGAGCTCTAGCAGTTTTAGGCTCGAACGCACTGCGTCTTGCAACGTCTTGCCTTTGGGTGGGTCGGGCAGAAGAAAAGAGCGCATACACTCTGGCAGAACGACCTCTCCTATCTCCGGAACCGGTCCATCCGGTCCAAGAGCGCCTCCCCGGTGAAGGTAAACTGGCTGGCCTTTATGCTCGGCCCAGCCGGTATGCCCATATGCAAGTTTCTCCTCTGGGTTGGAGGTCTCTTGAATCGCGGCTGCCAGGTGCTCTCTTGACGCTCGTCCGGGACTGATGATGGCTTTCGCGCCGAGGAACTCCAGAGGCCAGTCCAGCCGGGAAAACTCGTCGGTGGTCAGCGTGCATTCGACCGGAGCCTTGCCCTCCATCTTTGCCCGAACGCGCAATCGTCGGGTTCTTTCGACACCATCGGTCATCAACGTGTCTTCCACGATCTCGGCTGTGAAGTTGGAGAGACGCTGCAGCTTTCCGTCTTGCAGCCTGAGGTACATCCCAGACTTCCGACGGGTATACTGGCTCCGCAAAGATCGGCCGTTCGGGCAGGGCTTGAGCCGGTTGGTCGCCAACTTCATCAGCTCTTCGACTCTACCTCCGGAGGCGAAGAAGTCATCTAGGCCCACCTTGGCGCCGTTCTCTCCAGCTGGCAGATAGACGACCTTGATCTTGGCTCCTCTCTTCTTGAGGAAGCTCCGCAACCTCTTGAGAGCCAGGTGCACCTCAGGCTTCGTCATCACGTCGGAATCGAAGGTGAGGTACACGACTCGGTCATTCAGAGCGATCGATTCCCAGTCGGCAAGTGCTGTCAAGCCACCGTCTTCGTTTCTGCCTCGCCAGTTCCAAACCCCGATGAGACTGATACAACAGAGTCCATTCGTGACCCCGGAGTCGGCTTTTTTAGCGCCCTCAGTGATGAAGAGAGGCTCTCGGGGATTACCGAGCTGCTCGCGGACCCTCGCTGGAACATCCAGGATCATTCGGCTTCCAGCAGGAAACTCATACTTCGCCGGCTTACCATTCTGTATCCGTGGTTTCTCGGGTCGACTGCAGTAGTTCCCAATCTCGCCTGACACACCGCGAAGAGGACAGACGAGGGCCGGCACCCTCGCTTGCCTTGGCTGAAACCCAAGCTCCTCGAGCTGGCTCTTCTTCGTGGCGGTGAAGTAGCCGCGCTCCTCTGCGACCACTGGGTCGATCGCTGATTCCTCAAGAAGCATCTTTTGATGCTCAGGGCTCAGGTATCTCTCCTTCTTGCTCATGATCGCTCTCCCTTCTCACTTGAAGAGAGCCGCTCGATGAACCTCTGGATGGCCTCCAGGCTCGTGTATCTCTTGCCGCCGATCTGAACGGATTCGAGGACGATGCCCTGAAGTCCTCGGGTCGTCCAACGGTAGACGGTCGCCAGATGTGGTCGCTTCTTCTCGTGGAAGCGTCGCCTCATGTATCCGGCCGCGTTATGGAGGTTTATTATCGTCTCTAAACTAACATCAAGGCATCGTCGGGCCATTTCTTGGCCTCCTGTTTAGAGTCAGGTGTGGCTCCTTTCGAGAAGCCTTTACCTGAGGAGAGCCAAGTGCCGATGACGGTCCGTGACAATGCGCCGGTACATAGGCTAGCAGTGGTTCGCAAGGCCAGTCACGTCGTCGCGTCTTCGAGCAACCAAGCGCGGTTCTTGAGGCGGAGAGACTGCCGACTCCGCCCTCGTGTCACCGAGCACACCGCCAGCTACTGAGTACACTCCATTACTGAGTACCCTCCATTACCGAGCACCCCTCCCGTTAGCGGGTACCCCTCCGGTTAACGGGTACCCCTGCGGTTAACGGGTACCCCTCCGGTTAACAGGTACCCCTCCGGTTAACGGGTACCCCTCCGGTTAAAGAGTAACCCTCCGGTTAACGGGTACCCCTCCGGATAACGGGT
>JAVJTD010000082.1:0-13498 GCA_040219065.1 Planctomycetota bacterium | reverse complement strand
CTACGTGCTCGGGTTGATCGGGCCCAACGGAGCGGGCAAGACCACGCTCTTGAAGCTCATCCTGAATCTCGTCTCGAGAGACGCCGGCACGATTCGAGTGCTCGGTCTCGACAACATCGAGGACGAGATCGCCATGAAGCGGAAGATCGGTTTCGTGTTCGACGAGACCTGCTTCTTCGGCGACGGGACGCTCGATCGCTATCGGCGAGCGGTTGCGCCCTTCTACCCGGACTGGAACGACGCGCTCTTCGAGCGGCTGCTCGAGGACTTCGCGCTGCCTAGCCGGAAGAAGTACAAGACGCTCAGCCACGGCATGAAGACGAAGTTCGCGCTGGCGCTCGCGCTCTCGCACGGCGCCGAGCTCCTGATCCTGGACGAGCCCACCTCCGGCCTCGACCCGGTATTCCGACGTGACCTCCTGGATCGTCTGGCGGACGTGCTGCAGGACGAGCGGCGCTCGGTGATCTTCTCGACGCACATCGTCACCGATCTCGAGCGGATCGCCGACTACGTCGCGTTCATCCAGAAGGGCCGTCTCGTCTTCTGCCTGCCTCAGGACGAGCTGATCGAGACGTGGGGGATCGTCAAGGGAGGCGACGAGATCGTCGAGGCGGTGCCCTCCGAGCTGCGCCGAGGGCTTCGCCGGGGCACGTATGGCGTGGAGCTCCTGACCTGTGACGCCGCGGCCGCGCGGGAGTCCGTGGGCCAGGGCGCCATCGTCGAGCGCGCCTCGCTGGAGGACATCATGGTGCTCATGGGAGGCGAGAGCCATGCTGCGTGAGGCGATGCGCTTCGATCTCTTGCTCAACGACAAGGCGCTGCTGGTGAACTGGCTGATCTTCGCGGCCATGCTCTTCTTCGTGGCGCACAACGACGACGTGCCGGTCGGCGAGTACGCGATCGTCGGGGCGCTCATGTTCAGCTTCGGCAGCCTCGCCATCGTGGCGCGCGAGGACAAGTTCAAGACCGCCCTCCTCATCTGCAGCTTGCCGATACCCAGGCGCACCGTCGTGCTGGGTCGCTATCTCATCGCTCTGATCAGCGGTGTCGGTGGAATCGCCCTGGCGACCGGAATCACGCTGTTGCCCTCGGCGAGGATCCTTTCCGAAGGGGCCAGCCCACTAGCGGTGCTCGGGAACGGCGCCTTGGCGACGGGGATCGGCCTCAGCCTGATCCTCCCGTTCACGATCCGGTTCGGCTTGGTCGGAATCATGGTCTTCCTGGTCGTGATGCAGGTGCTCGGCTTCTTGGTGCTCATGGTCTGGCGGCGCCTCGACAGCCAGGTGCGCTTGAAGGACCTCTTCCAAAGCGCCTTCGGCTGGATCGGTGAGATCCAGGCCGCCTTGGACCCGGTCGTCTTCGGCGCCGCGGTCACGCTTCTCGTCTTGCTCCTCCTCGCCGCGTCCTACCGAATCTCGGCTCGGATCTACGAGCGGCGAGAGCTGTGAGGAGCCGCACGGATCGGCCGGCGGCTCCTCAGGGAGATCATTGAGTCAAGAAGGACGACGTCTCGGCGATCGAGACCACCTGACCGCTCGGAAGGTCCCAGCTCACGCCTGCGAAGAACAGCTCGAGCCCGATCGGGACGCTCGAGGGGATTCCCAACGGCGCCGTCGATGTCGGAGAGCAGCCCGCCAGCGTCACTTGCCGGACGATGGGCGGAAGGGACAGCCACAGCGAGAACGAGGGACCGGGCGACAGGCCGAGTCGCCGGCCGCCACTCCCGGGCACGAGCAGTCCACCGCCTGAGCCGTCACCCAGGCTGAGGTACACCTCGGCGAGGTCGCCGGTCTGATTCGCGCTCGCCCGAGCCGCGAAGGAGATCGGCGGGCCCCCGACCTGCGGGACGCCTTGCAGTGCCCAGATCAGGCCGGCTTCATCGGCACCGATGTCCAGAGCGCCCAGGAAGCGTGGATCGAGCCCGGACGCGTCGAGCGTCGGCAGTGGAACGAGCGGGTTCTGATCGGCTGCATCGATGGCGGGCGATGCACAGTCGAGACGGAAGTCGGAGCCTGCCGCATCGACGAAGAGAGGATCGAGGGCGATGTTGCCCGTTCCGGGGTAGCCGCCTTGCACGACCGAGAAGGTGGCCGTGAGCGAGGACGCGTTCTGCAGCCCGATCTCGGAGGTGCCGTTGCCCCAGGCGATCGTGTTCTGCATCGTGAAGCTCGAGCCGTAGTCGAGGTCGATGGCTCCACCCCCGAACATCGTGGTGTTGCCGGCGATCGTATCGTTCACGAGCGTCGCCGTGGCGTTTCGAGCGGCGATGCCGCCGCCGCGGCGCTTGGCCGTGTTGCCCGTGATCAGCGTGTTCACGACGATCGGTGCAGACGAGCTGTAGCTGAAGAGCCCTCCGCCGTAGAGCGCGGTGTTGCCCTGGATGACATTGTCCTCGAGGCGCGGCGACGCGCTCTTGCAGTGGACGCCTCCCCCATCGAACACGGCCGAGTTGCCGCTGATGGTGTTGCCGACGACGCGACCGTCCGCGCCGCGATGGAGCAGCGCCCCTCCGCTGCTCGCCGAGTTGCCGGTGAACTCGTTTCCAATGATCTGCGGACTGCTGACCCCGTACGCGATCATCCCACCGCCATCGAAGCTGCTCGTGTTGCCGGTGAACCGGTTGCCTTCGACCAAGGTGGAGGCGAAGTAGCTCTCGAGCCCTCCGCCGCTTCCCAGAGCGACGTTCGAATCGAAGAGGTTGTCCTTCACCGAGATCGTGCTGTAGTGCACCGACATCCCGCCACCCTTGGAGGCCAGATTGCCCGAGATCGTATTGCCCTGGATGATCGGATACGCGAAGCGCACGTAGATGCCCGCGCCGTTGGCGAGGCAGGAGTTCCCTTGAATCGTGTTCTGCACGATCAGGGGCGAGGCACCGTAGATCGCGACCACGCCAGCGCCCAGGACACCGGTGTTGCCCGAGATCGTGTTGTTGGCGATGACGGGTGAGACGGCATTCGTGCAGAGCACGCCGCCGCCGTTCCGGCCGTCACCCCCCGTGATCGTGAATCCGTCGATCACCGTCAAAGGACCTTCGCCGGTCTGCATCGTGATGACGGGGCCGAGGCCATTGCCATCGATGACCGTCGAGGCGGCTCCGCCAGAGCTGGTCAACGTGATGCGCTTGCCGAGCAGGTCGAGGTTCTCGACATAGGTACCGGGCGCCACGAGAACGGTGTCGAGGTCGGCAGCCGCCTGGATGCCGGCCTGGATCGAGCAGAACGGATCCGACTGGGTGCCACTTCCGGGGCAGTTCGGATTGGACTGGTCGACGTAGACGATTTGGCCGATGGCCGTGGAGGTGAAGGCGAGGAGCAGCCCGAGGGCTACGAGGAAGATTCTCATGAGGAGCTCCGAGCCACTCCGGCAGGACCGCGTCTCGCGGCACCACCGAGACTAGCAAAGGTCGACCAGAAGGCAAACCACCGGGAACGCGGGCGTCCCGCCCGCCTCGGGCCGCACAGTGGCCGAGAACTTCAGAGCTCAAAGTCGAAGCGGAGCCGTTGGACTTTCGAGGAAGCCCGAGCTCGCTCGTGAACACGCCCATCGATGGACCTGTTCATCGCGGACTCAGGCGCCCCAGACAGTCCGCCCGTGGCCGTAAGCCGCAAAGCTGTTATCCTCTCGCCACCTAGGGCGTTGAGGACGGGAGCCACATGGCGGTCGAGACCGCGATCTATCCGAGTCACCTCGAGTACGGGGAGGCGGTCGAGAGCGGCGATGGGCTCTTGGGCGACGAAGATCACGTTTGTCTCCGCAATGGCCGGGCGATCGACTCGCTGACCGAGCGTCGCTCCGTTCGTCGGCTCTGGTGCCTGTGGACAGGCACTTCCCTCGAGGGCATCGACCGTCTGAGTCGCCTCGAGCATCTCCTCCTCGACAACGTGCGCGCGACCGACCTCTCTCCTCTGGCAAAGCTTCGGCACCTCAGAGTCCTCAGCATCACGGGCGCGACGCGGCTGCGCTCGCTGGATTGGCTGGCCGAGCTTCCCGCCTTGACCCAGCTCCGCCTGCACGCCCCGCTCATCGATCGACTCGATGCCCTCGGTGCGCAACCGAAGCTCCGTGTCCTCGCCGTGTCCGGCACCGTGTCGCGGCGAACCACTGTGGACTCACTGGAGCCCATCGGACGACTCGAGCGACTGCAGCGGCTGGACCTCCTGAACCTCTCGTCCCGAGATGGCTCACTCTCACCGTTGTCCAGGCTCTCGAGGCTCGAGCACCTGAACCTTGCTCGGGAATACCACTGGCGACAGTTTGCGGACCTCGGCGGCAAGCTGCCGCGGGTCGAATGCAACTGGTTCGAGCCCTGGGTCCACCTACACGAGCCCTGCGAATCGTGCAGCGGCCGCCGCGTGATGCTGACGGGAAAGAGGCAGCCGACGCTGTGTCTGTCGTGTCGACCCGTTCGAGCGTTGCGGCACCTGAAGCGCTTCGAAGAAGCGTTCGACGAGGCGCGGACTCGGCTTCAGCAGAGTCGTTCGAGCAAGTGACCGCGTGATCGCGTGCCCGTGGAATGAGGTGTCCGTGAGCCCGTGCGATCTGGTGCTCGTGTAATCAGGTGTCCGCGTGCCTGTGTGACCGCGTGTCCGTGTACTCGTGTGATCCTGGCGCCGTCTTGTGGGCCAAGCCCCATGACACGCGAGCCGCAGAGTGGCGGCCCTGGATTAGCCCGGGGCGGAGCGCCGGTTCTCGAAGCGGAGCCCCAGACGCAGCGAGTCGTTTCCTCAAGCACTCTGTCCGTTACCGTGCGGTGAGGCCGAACGGTGATTGGTGAAGCGCACATCGCTCGTAAACCGCCACCCGGTACAGATCATGACGCCAGAACTCGTCCCGGCACGCAGATTGCCAAGAGCTGCCGAGCCCCTGGCAGCCCTTCCCCTGCAATCCGGAGCGCACCATGATCCTGCCGACCTGCCTCATGCTCCTCGCGACAGCTCCCCTCCCCCTTCAAACCCACGACGATATCGAGCGCTGGGTCGCGGACCTCAGATCGATTGACGAAGAGGTCCAGGACTCGGCCATTTGGGAGCTGGAATCGCTCCGACCGAGAGTCTTGAGGCCCTATCGTCAGGCCCTCTTCGAGACGTATCGAAGGTCTTACGAGAGTGAGACCGAGTACAGCTCCTGGATCCCGGCGAGCATTCTGACATGCTTGCCAGAGAGCGAGACTGGTTGGCTGCTCGAACGCGCTGCCTCGCTCGACGATGAGGCACGCGAAGACCTCCTCGACTCATGGATCACCGATATTCACAAGCCTCTCGCGCCGCCGCTGGATCAGGCTGCGCAGGCGGCATTGAGCTCCGCGCTACGCAGTGTCAGCTCTTCGAAGCGAATGATGGCCGCGGAGCTGATCCGTGCGGCCGGCCAGAGATTTCAAGGCGACCTCGAGGCCTTGACCGGGGCGATGGCGGATCCGGATCCCACCCTCCGAGCGCTTTGTGCCGAGATCCTCGGCGACCGCCGAGCCGGTGGTGAGCTCGTCGGAGAGCGTCAGCTGGAGGCCGCACTCGACGACCCGGACCCCGCGGTCGTTGAGGCAGCCGCGTTGGCGCTGGCCAAACGACCGGGCCCATTGTCGCAGCGGCACGAGTCGATCCTGGTCGAGATGGGACGCTCGGGCTCGGCTGAGGCACTCTTGTTACTCGGAAGAGTCAGCGCATCCTCTCAGGTGCGTCAGGAGATGCTGGATCTCTGCCGGGCAGGGCAACTCTCCCTTCGCGGAGTGGCCATCGAATCCCTCTGGAATGCGGAAGGTCGTCCAGAGCCGCTTCCCTTCGACCTCAACGAGATGCTGATCGACCTTGTATGTTCTCCCGATGAGCAGACGAGGGCCACCGGAGTCCAGACTGCGAAAAGACTCGGCGCCGCGGCGCTCCCGGCGTTGCGACTCGGGCTGGAGAGCCCGGAGCTCTCTGTGGGTTACTCGTGTGCCATGGTCCTGTCCGGATGTGGTGCCTCGGTGGAGGAGTCCGCTCGCGCCCTCGTGCCGTTTTTGCCGCACGTTTCGACCTGGTGCAGCCGACCTCCAAGGGCTGTCAGTGTTCTTTGTGAGTTGGGGCCAGGAGTCCTTCCATTCTTGAAGCCATTACTCGCTCGCATCGACGAGGAGCCGATCGACCGCAATGTCCTCTCCGTCATATCTGGCGTTGAGATCGACCCGACCGCAGTCGCCTTGCTCGAAGAGGTCATTCGAACGTCGGGAAGGGCAAGCGTTCGGGAAACTGCTGCCGAAATCCTCCAGCGGAGCGAGCCAACGCCTCGGCCCACGGCGCTGTTCCTTCTCGATAGTCTCGAAAACACTGAGGACGATTGGGAGACGGTCGAATTGCTAGATGCCTTGAGCAGCCAGGAGCACCAGGCCAGCGAGCAGATTGCGGAAACCATGGAGTGGCTCCTCCAAAGAGTTTCGGCTCAGTCCCTCTCAGAGGCGAGTCGGATTCAGGCTGGCCTGGCTCTATCCATCCTGCAGGTAGCTGGACACTCCGAGTCGGCGTCTTTCGCAAGGCACCTGGTCTTCCTGCAGACGCTTCCTTCCGAGGTTCGCTCCCGGGCACTCGAATGCTGGATCGCTCTGGAGCCGGATCCGAACAGCGCAGACCTACTCACGATGATCGCTGACGTCGTGGCAGGAGACTCCGCTGAGCTGAGCGAGGGCGACTGGATCCAGGCAGTGCTGCGAGGCCTGACAGTCCGGCCTGACTTTCCGTTGAACCCCTCCCTCGCTTCGAGTCTAGTCAACCGGAAGCCGTTCTCGCAGGCGTCGCTCGACTTCATGGCATCACGACCCTCGTTGGGCCAAGAACTCCTACTGGAGCTCTTGAAGACCCTGCCTGCGTCTGAACGCCTGGAGGTCGACGATTGGTGGTGGATGCCGTCCGACTCATCCCTCGCCGAAGCGATTCGGACGATTCGGCCGCCAGTCCAATCGATTCTACCGGTCCTCCTCGACCGACTGTGGGTCGATGGCGATCCCGCCCAGGGCGAGCCAGCGCTTCTGCCCGATAAGAATGTCCTGGCATGCCTGGTTGGCTTCCGGAGCGAGATCGAGGGCCTCCCGGTGGAGATCCGAGAGCGGTGCCGGAATGAGGCTTGGTCACTGATCGATCTGATCGAGGTTTCTCCAAAGGAACAGGTTTTCTTCTTCGAAGACGACGAGCCCTGGGGCTGGGGCAATGCCGAGGTACTCGCTGCGGCGGCTTTGGGTAATGAGGTCGTTGAAGGCCGGCTCCTCGATTTATTGGCACAGAATCTCTCCCTCGTGCCCGTGCTCCTCGAAGCCGGAGTTCGCAGAGAGATTGTGGCCAATCGAGTCCTGGCAGTACTTCGTGACGGCGTTCGGGTACTCGATAGCTGCGAACTGGAAAAGGCACTGATTCCGCTGGGAACCGAGGTCAGGGATGCTGCCCCATGCGTGTCCGCCCTCATCGCGAACGAGGATCTCGACATCTGGACCGGCCTCGGCATCTTGGACACGATTCTCGAGGGAACGCGAGAGCGGCCTGAGTTACTGGACCGCATCCGACGAGCGCCAAGCGAAGTCGTCCCTCTCGAGGATCAGATTCGGTTGCAGATCACCGAGGACTGCATTGCAGGCGTGCCGATTCGTGTGCCGCTCGAGGTCCAGCGCCTCGACTCCTCCACGCAGAATGCACTGATCGAGGTTATCGACAAGCTCCGCATCCGCCAACGGCAAGGCAGCTCTGGGATCGGGAGCGTCCGATGATCGTGCCCCTTTTGCTGTTGATCGCGTGCCCCCTGCAAACCCACGACGACATCGAACGTTGGCTCCGGGAGCTCACTTCGGATGACGAGGAGGTTGCCGAGGCTGCCGAAGCGTACCTCGACGAGGTGCGGCCCGAGCGCATGGTGCCTTTCCGGGAGGTGCTGTTCGGGATGCTTCGGCGAGACGAGGCTTCTTTTGAAGCTGCCTACCTGCTCTCGAACTTCCCGGAGTCGGAGTACTCGGCATTGCTCGATGGCTACGCTCGCCTCGATGCCGGGGGGCGGGAGCACCTCGGCGAGTACTTGCTCTGGAACGCGATGCCGAGTGACCTCGCCGCGCCGGTATCTCCCGAAGCCGTACGTGCCTTTGAAGCGGCTCTGGTCGCCGGTGACTCGGGTGTCCGCGCGTTCGCCGCACAATGGATCGACGGGGCCGGGCACCGCTTTCCCAACGCGTCATCGGTGCTGAGCGCGGGCCTCCAGGACTCCGATCCTGGCGTGCGCGCACGGTGCGCGACGGCGCTCGGGAACCGGATCGCCGAGGAGCCCTCGCTGGGGCCACTTCTCGAATCCGCACTCACTGATTCGGATCATGCCGTTCGCGAGCGGGCTGTCCTCGCCCTCGCCAATGCGCCGGGCGTGCTTTCGGACGCAGTCGTCGAGTCGCTCATCGAGATCAGTCATACCGGAGACGACGACGCTCGCCACGAAGCCCTCGAGCGCATGGGTCGCCCGGACGCCGATCCGCGATTGCGGCTGCGGCTGCTGCAGGGTGCCGAGTCGCCGGATCTCGAGGAGCGGGCGCGGTCGATCGAAGGGCTCTTTCATGCTTCGGGTGGTGCCCTGCCCTTCGAGGCCGAGTCGGCACTGACCGATTGGCTGTTGAATGGACCGTCAAGAGATCGCTCCCTCGCGCTCGACGTGGCGGAGCGCATCGGCCCGGCCGCGGTGCCTCTATTGCAATTGGGATTGACCAGCTCGGATCTTCGAATCCGATTGGACTGCGCGCTGCGCATGTTTCACACCGGAGCGTCTTCCGAGGAGGCCGCCTTCGCGCTCGCCTCGGTCTTGCCCGACGAGGTCAGCTACTGCACGCCGGGACTGGCCGTGAACCGGCTTCAGCGTCTGGGCGCGAACGCCATCCCGGCGCTCGAGACCTTGATGTCGCGGGCGAGCGAATGGAAGGTCGGCTCGCGCCTGGTGAGCGTGCTGTCCTCGCTCACCGAGGAGGAGCGGGCCGCCGAGATGCTGGCCGAGATCGTGCGGAGTTGCACCGAGCCTCATGTCGTCGAGAGTGCCTGCGAAGCGCTCGAAAGCTTCGAGCACGTGGACGCGGACCTCGTTCAGATTCTCCTCGAAAGGTTGAGAGTCGCGACCGAGAAGCGGGCGATCCCGATCGTGTCGCTGCTCGGTGAGCTGGGATCCCAGGCACGCGCTGCGGCTCCCGTTCTGATCGCGCTCGTCGAAGGTCTCCCCCGAAACGATCCGAAGGGCGAATTCCCGGACCCCCTCACCCTCAATTGGGTGACGTGCGGCGTTCTCGGTCGACTGGGTGATCCGGCCGCGATCGAGATCCTGCAATCCCTGGCTGAGGACGAAGCTGCTCACATCGAGGTGAGGAGATCCGCCATTCGAAGCTGGATGGTGCTCGTTCCCGATGGAGACACGACCGTATGGGATCGCTTCCAGGATGCCGAGCGGGTCGATCTCCTTTGCGCGATGCTCGAGGGGATCACCTTGCGGCCGGACATTCCCTTGGATGTCGAGGAGCTCGTCGATCTGGCGACGCGATACGAGTCCTCGAAGCTCGGTTTCGATGTCTATCCGATCTTGATCGACCGACCCGCGAAAGGGCGCCGGGCGCTGATTCGGCTCTTGGAGCAAGGACCGTTCGAGGACGGCCTGAGCGACGGGTTCGCATGGGCAGTCGAGCGTTTGCATCCTCCGGCGAAGGAGATCCTGCCCAGGCTCTGGCACGTTCTCTTCATTCCGCCGGTGATCACAGAGGACGAAGAGGAGCAGACCATGCGGCGACCCGAGCCCGACGCGTTCGTCCTGCAGGCGATCCAGGTCTACCGCCAGGAGATCCAGTGCCAACAGGCCGAGCTACGAAGTCGGTCGGTCGCCGTCGCTGAGAGCCTCTTCGAGCATGTGTTCGGGAATCCCGAGCACACCGATCGATGCGAGATCCTGGATGTCGACGCTGAGTTGCTCGCCCGCACGATCGCCGATCTGGCCGGGGATCGCTTTCTGGAGCCCTGGCTGCTCTTGATCGAACATGGCATCAAGGACTGCCGGCTGGACGCCTTCGCCATCGCCGGCATCAACCGATCAGGAGCACGGGAAGCACGCGCGATTCGGGCCCGCATCGAGTTCCTGTGCCGACATCCCGAATGCTGTGATGTCGGTGAGACGGTCGCAGCCCTCGGGGAGCTGGGGAGCCTCGCGCGAGAAGCGGCGCCGATTCTGATCGGGAGGCTCGAGAGATGGGGCTCATTCGGCTTGCCCATTAATGAGATCGTCCAGGCGATCGGATCCACGTTGCAGGGCACCGGCCAGATCCCCGCGGTCTTTGAGCGCTACGCGGCACGGCTCGAGCCCGAAGAGCGTCTGGAGCGCCTGATCCTCGAGATCGCGACGAAGCGAATTCGCGGTGAAGCGATCGATCTACCCCGCGCTCGTCTCGAAGGCTTCGACGAGGAAGAGAGGGAGATGATCCGCCGGGCGCTTCGCGGAGGTCGATGACGCCCTGATCGCGACTTCAGTTCCGCCCTCCTAGCTCGTGACAGCGTGCTGCTCGGCTGGCATCCTGATGCCTTCTTCGAGCACGAGAAGCCGCGAACACTCTGGGAGGGCGATGTCATGTCCGAGCTCCAGCATCAGCTCGAGCGGGAGACCGAAGGGGAGCGCCGAGAGGCCCGCAAGGTCCTGACCGAGAGAGCCGCTCGAGTGTCCCATGGATTCGACCCTCGCCTACTCGGCGACCACCTGCTGCGGCTCTTTCCCGATGCGAGCTTCGAGCTCCTGGAGTCAGGCATGGAGGCCTTGCTCCGAAGGGCTCGATCGGCGCGGCGAGAGGAGCTGCGCATCGCGAAGAGGCCGCCCCGTGGCGAGCTGCTCGGTGACTACCTCACTCGCCGCAAAGGACAAGGCGCCCGCCCCTACCGATCCCGTGTGCGGGCCGTGAAGCCCTTCGAAGGAACGTGTAGCTGCCTCGATTACCAGCGCAGCTCCCTCGCCGTCTGCAAGCACCTCCTCGCGATCTGGAACGAGGTCGAACAGAAGCCGCGCCTGCTCGAGCGCGCGATCGAGAAGCAGGGCGAGGCGGTGCCGGCCCTGAGGTGGGATCCCGTGCGTCCCGAAGCCGGGAGCGGTGATTGGATGGAGCGCCTGACCCTGGCGCCCGAGGTGGCCGATGAGCGTGCGACTCGCGCGCTGCGGGGGCTCATGCGGCGACGCTTCGATGCGCGGAACCGACTCGCGGAGACCTTCGCGGAAGATCCGGATCAGCGGCTTCGACTCGTCAACGACTTGATGCGATTGAATGAAGGCCTGAGCGAGGGGGAGCCGGACCCTGCGATCGAGGCATTGCTCGAGCGTGAGAAGGAATCGCTCGCGCGGCTGCGCTCGTGTCGCGTCACACCCGGCGGCGTCGACACGGCGCTCAAGAGCCTGGGGCAACGCCTGTTCCCGTATCAACGGGAAGGGCTTGCGGCCTTCTTCCGAACCGGTCACCTGCTGCTGGGCGACGACATGGGACTCGGAAAGACGGCTCAAGCGATCGCCGCTTGCCACGTCCTGTGGAAGACCCGCCGCGTGCGCAAGGGTTTGATCGTCGTGCCTGCGAGCTTGAAGTCGCAGTGGCTTCGGGAGTGGCGGCGCTTTACCGATGTGCCGGCCGAGATCATCGATGGATTTCCGGCCGAGCGGGCCGCGATCTATGAGCGGACCGAGCGCGGCTTCTTGATCACCAACTACGAGCAGCTCCTTCGAGACGAGGACGTCGTGCGCGCCTTCGAGCCCGAGGCGATGGTGCTCGACGAAGCGCAGCGCATCAAGAACTGGGAGACCAAGACGGCCCAGGTCGTGAAGGCCTTCCGCCCGCCTTACCGACTCGTCCTCACCGGAACGCCACTCGAGAACCGGCTGGAGGAGCTCGCCTCCTTGTTCGATTGGATCGAGCCGACGGCCTTCGAGCCCAAGTGGCGATTGGAGCAAGTGCGTCCGGCTCGGAGCGACGAGCGGCAATTGCGGAGCTTGCAAGGGTTGCAGGCCATTCGGGAGCGGATGGCTCCACACTTCTTGAGGCGCGTGCGCACCGAAGTCCTCGACCAACTCCCTGAGCGCACCGACACGACGATCACCGTCGATTTCACCGGGCGCCAACATGAAGAGTACGAAGCCCTTTGCACTCCGATCCGGCGGCTGCTGTGCCTCGCGCAGAAGCGACCACTCTTGCCGCCGGAGCACCTCCGGCTGATGACGCTCCTCGCCGCTCAGCGGCGCATCGGCAACGGCATGGCGCTCTACGAGTTCGTGGACGTCTGGCCCGAGATCCGGGATCTGCCACCCACCGAGGCGCGCTTGGCACGGTTGGACAGCCCCAAGCTGATCGAGCTTCGGGAGATGGTCCGGCAGCTCCTCTCCGAGCCGACGCGCAAGCTCGTCATCTTCAGCGATTGGCAGCGCATGGTGAAGCTGGCCGAGTGGAGCATCCGCGACCTGCTGCAAGACATCGGCGCCTCAGCGGTCTTCTTCACCGGCGCTCAGAAGGGTCCGCAACGCGAGCGTGCGATGGTCACCTTCCACGACGATCCGAGCGTGCGCGTCCTCTTCGCGACCAACGCGGGCGGTGTCGGGCTCAATCTCCAGCGCGCTGCCAGCGATTGCATCAACCTCGAATTGCCTTGGAACCCCGCCGTGCTCGAGCAAAGGATCGGGCGAGTGTATCGCATGGGGCAGAAGCGCCCGGTGCAGACCTTCCAGCTCGTCAGCGAAGGCGGTCTCGAGCCGCGTATCCAGGAGCTGGTCGGCGAGAAGCGCCGCCTCTTCGAAGCGCTCTTCGAAGGCACCTCCGACGAAGTGACGTTCGATCACCAAGCCGGCTTCACTCAGAGGCTCAGTCAGCTCGACGACTACGTGCCACGCAAAGGGGACGAGGCCACCGATGACGAGGCCGACCTCGACGCAACGGCGGTGACGGACGGATCCGACGACTCCGACACGATACCGGCCAACGGTGTTCCCTCGGCAACCGCGACTCGCTCGGCCAGCGCTCCCGCTCAGCCTCCTGCCGCGCCCGACGGACTCGACGTGAGGCAGCTCTTCGATGGCGTTCGCGTGAGTCAAACCGCCGATGGCCAGGTAAGGCTGGAGGCGAAGCCGGAGACCGCTCGCCAGCTCGCCGGAGTCCTCGAGGGCCTGGCCGGACTCCTCAGACAGATCCCCGGAGCCGACTGAGCCAGAGCCCGCGCGACCGAAACCAGAGCCCGCGCGACCGAAACCAGAGCCCGCGCGACCGAAACGGGGAGCGGTCACCGAGCTAGAAGCCGCTTCCTCGACGGTGCCGGCGGTCGAGCCAGAAGGCGCCGAGCAAGGGGAGCATTCGGAGCGCCGGCATTCGGAGCGCCGGCTTCAGCCGGTCCTCTGTCCAAGCGCTTTGGAGGCCAGAAGGGCCTCGGCGGGCAGTGGGGTGAGAGCCGTGAGCGGAGCGATCGGTCCTCGCCGAGTCCGTTGAGGGTCCTTGCCGGTAGAGTCTCGGCGAGGTTCGTTC
>JAVJTD010000081.1:0-15312 GCA_040219065.1 Planctomycetota bacterium | reverse complement strand
CTGCGGGATCCGGTCCCGTCGTCCCTCACGAGGCCCCACTGAATCGGTCAGCGAGCGTGTTCCCAACCACGCGCCAGGGACCTGTTCGGGCTCCGATCGTTTCACTACTGTATGCTCCGCCGGTCCGCCGGCGGGGGCGCCAATGTTCTCTTGCCAGCAGGAACCACCTGACAGCAACGTGCACTCAGGTCAGCGCGAGAGGTGACTCTACTGGACCTGAAACGCCATCGGACAACTCACCGACGAGATCGTGCCGAGTGCCGGGTCGAAGACGACAGCGGCCGAAGTCAGGGTCAAGCCACAGACGTGCTGCCGATGTTCTCGGTCAATCATCAATTCCCGATAGAGGACCATGGCTCGCCGTCGCAGGCATCGCAGCAATCGATTCGAGCCCGTTGGCTCGATTGACATGCAGCACTCGCCATATGAACCAATGAAAAGCGGCAGCCTGGGAGAGGCTGCCGCGGCGATCGGTGAGGCGACTCTGTCTCAGGTTCAGTCCAGGACGACGAGCTCGACGCGGCGATTGCGGCGCTTGTTCTCGGGCGAAGTATTTTGGACCTGCGGATCGTGCTCGCCCCAGCCGGCGACGTGGACGCGGCCGGCGGGGAGTCCGGCTTCCTTGATCAGGAAGTCGGCGACGCGCAGAGCGCGAGCGGTCGAGAGCTGGAGGTTGCCGAGCGGCCACTTGTCGCGGGTCTTGACGACGGGATCGTTGTCGGTGTGACCCGAGACGCGGATGCGCCCGGTCTGCTCGCGAAGGCTCGTGCCGAGGCGACGCAGGACGTCTTGACCAGCGGGCTTCAAGACGTCACTGCCCGAGTCGAAGAGCACGGCCTCCTGGATGCGGTAGCCGGTGCCCTCCGGGGAGCGGTACACCTCGACCTCACCGTCAGGGAAGTCCTGGTCGTTGCGCTCTCTGAGCTGAGCAAACTTCGCCTCGAGGCTGAGCAGTCCCTCTTCGGCGGTCTCGGCGAGCTCCTTGTAGCCTTGGGCCTGGCCCTTGAGGCGGTCGGTGCTCGCGGCGAGCTTCTGGTTCTGGTCTTCGAGGGAGCGGTTGCGGGTGCGCAATCCGCTGATGACCTCGTTGAGCTGACGGTTCTGATTCTCGAGCTGCTTGTAAGCCGATTCGCTGACGCAGCCTCCGGTGGCGAGCAATGCGACGGCGAAGGCGCCGGCGCCGATTGCACGGAGGGTCTTCATGGCAATCTCCTCCTCGTTGAGATCGAGTCGACCTGAATCCCCGCGCCGCGGGCCACGCGATCGCGGAAGGGACCGTGAGGTCCCGGTCGGCGGACACTGGAAACGAGAGGAGGGCGCAACCATGTGAAACGACCCGGCAACGGCGAGAGGCTCTCGCCGAGGATCCGGGTCGGTTCCGGTAGACAGGTCACAACCGGCACGATCGATCCCTCCCCAGGGACGACGGTCCGCCGCGGGCCCGGGAGTCGACCGGGCCCGTCCGCCCAGACGCGTCGAGACTAGTTGACGAACGTATCCATCACGAAGTTCATGACGAACTCGGACGGTCCTGTCGGACGGCTGGTCGTCGCACCGTAAGCGACGAAGCAACCGAGGAAGAGGACCACAGTGCACGCGATCATCAAGACGAGCATCGCGGGCCCTTCGGTGTTCTCCTCGATCTCCGGCTTGCGCGACCGGGAGCGGGGCCGCGCCAGCATGTCGCCCGAGCCGGTGTCGGTCGAGACGACCGTGGTCTTGGAGCGCCGGGTGCGGCGCTCGCGACCGGACGGGACCTCGACGATCTCTTCTTCTTCCTCGAAGATCGAGGCGTCGGGGATCTGCTCGGTCGCCATGCCGGCCTCGCCCGAGTCGTCGCTCTCATCGAAGATGAGCTCTTCGGAGACCGCATCGCCCGAGTCCATCTCGAGGGTCGGGATCGAGTCTTCCTCGACGACCGTCTCGAGCTCCTCGATCACGTCGGGGCGCTGGTCGCCCTTTCCGCGGAGCCCTTCGACGTCCTCGCGGCGGAACTTCATCCGGTCATCGTCACGGAAGGCGCGAATCTCGCCTTCGGAGATCAGCTTCTTGAGCTCCTCTTCATCCATCTGAAGCTCACGAAGCGCTCGGTCGAAAGAGTAGAATTCCTCGGACATGGATGGCTTCTCCGTACGCGCCAGGGGGCACCGCCGACAAGGCGGGCACCTACCTCACTCGTGAATCGCTCTCGAGCTCAACGCCCTTGGACTCTTCACTCGGTGAGGCGTCCTTGCTCTCCAGGTACTTCTTCAAGGCCCAGTACTTGACCTCGTCCTTGCTCTCGTCGTTGTAACCCACGAGCTGCAAGTCGAGATCGATCCGCCGCGCTGCGACGAAGGACAGCTTGCTCTGCGTCCCACCCTTCGCCTCGTACACGGCGAGCTGGCGCCGCTTGGTGTCGACGACGTAGAGAACCGAAGTGCCCTGGCCGTATTGACCGGTCACCGCGATCAAGTCCCGATTGGCATCCGCTTGCTGAGGGCTCGCCTCGACCGGTGCGAGATGCAGCGTCACGCTGACGACCAACGCCGTGAAAAGCACCAGCAGTGCCAGGCTCTTGAGCTGGTCGCCTCGCAGGAAACCAGTCGGCATCAGCGGACTCCTCGGGACTCTCGGTTCTCGTTCCATTCTGCGTCGTTCCGGCGCCGATGCTACGCAGGACGTCCTCTGAAATCAACGGTTTTCTGGGGTGAGCAGGTCTTCGGAAGTCCTCGTGCGCTGGAGGATTACACGGAGAGCACGGAGGGGATTGAACACGGGGAGCACGGGGTTCTCTACACGGAGAACACGGGGAGCACGGAGGGATTGGTAATCCTGTCGCCCCCGAACGAATCTCGTCACCGAAACAACAGGGCCTAGGCATCCACCGAGAGGTCTAAGAACCCCTCCGTGTCCCCCGTGTCCTCCGTGTTCAATCCCCCGTGTCCCCCGTGTTCAATCCCCCCATGGTCATTGCCTCGAGGCCAGGTCCTCGCAGAAGCGCTCGACCAGCATCGGTAACGTGACCACGCCCTCGATCTCGTCGGCGCGGTCGACGACGACTCCGATGAGGGCGCGGCGAGCTTGGAGGAACCAGAGCACTTGATCGATCGGCCAGTGCTCGGGGACGCGGGCGGCAGCCTGGCTGAACTGGCTCAGGTTCTCGGTGCGACGCGCCTGGTCGGTGAAGATCAGGTCGTTCAGCCAAAAGGCCCCGACCACGTTCGTCGGTCGGCGCCGGGAGACGATGATCAGGTCGGGAGTCCGGTTGTCAGCGCGTGAGAGCAGCTCCTCCATCGTGACGTCCTCATCGACGGACTCGACCTCGGCGATCGGAGTCATCAAGTCCCTCACGCGAAACCGGTGACGGATGACGATGTTCTCGGCGAGCCGGCCTTGGGCGCCGCTCAATGTCCCGGTCTCTTCGCTCTCGCTCAGAAGGTACGCCAGGGACGAGCGCGTGAGGACCTTCGACTCCTCCTTCGCCGGCGTGTGGAAGAACGCGCCGGCGCTGCGCCCGATCGATCGCAAGGCGGCGACAGCCGGCCAAAGCGCCCATCTCAGCCAGTACACCGGTCTCGCCATCGGGTAACAGAACAGGTCCGGGCTCCGCCGGAAGATGTTCTTCGGCGTGACCTCGCCGAGGATGAACAAGAGCGGCGTCACGACCAGGGTCGTCAAGACGACGGTCCCCACTTCGCCGAACGGAGCGAGCAGCGAGCTCACCGCGGCGGTCGTGAGATAGTTAGCGACGTTGTTGCCCAGGAGCACCGTCGCCAGCAGAGCCTCGGGCTGTGAGAGCAGGTCGAGCAGGACGCGCGCGGAGCGGTCCTGCTCCCGCTCGGCGCGCAGGCGCAGCCGGATGCGGTTGATCTGATAGAGGCCGGTCTCGAGGCCGGAGAACAGCGCCGAGAAGAGCGTTCCGAAGATCGCGGCAATGAGCAGGCCTGCCATCATGACGAAGGCTCCACCAAGAGTCTGCCGACGCGGCGCTGATCGATGTCGAGCACCGTGTATCGCAGGCCGTCGTGGTCGATCTGGTCGCCCGCTTCGGGGATCCGGTCGAGGAGCTGGGTCACGAAGCCGCCCACGGTGTCGACGGCCGCTTCGGGGAACGCCCTTTGACAGACCGTGGCCCACTCGATCACGGCCAGGCGCCCGTCGATCTCCCAGCGATCCTCACCGAGCTTCTTCACCTCGGAGTCCTTGCCGGGCGCCGGACCTCCGAACTCTCCGTAGATCCGCTCGAGCACGCCGGTCATCGTGATCATGCCGGCCGTGCCTCCGTACTCGTCGAGCGCGATCGCGACGCTGCGCCCTTCCTCGACGATCTGTCCAAGCGCCTGATCGAGGGTCGCGTTCTCCGAGCAGAAGGAGACCGACTGGCACAGCCCCCGTAGCGGCACGGGCTCGCCCAGCATCACGTCGCGCGCCCGGAGGAAGCCCACGATCTGATCGGGCTCATTCTCGTAGAGGAAGACCCGCGCCACCTTCCACTCCGCGAGCGCGGCCTTCAGCTCTTCGGTTGAGCCGTCGACGTCCCATGCGCGCAGCTCGACGCGCGGCATCATCACCTGGCGCACCTTGATCTGTCCCGCCTTGACGACGACTTGCAGCAGCTCGTGCTCACGGCTGTCGATGACGCCTGCCTCGTGAGACTCGGTGACGAGCGACTCGAGCTCCTCGGTCGTGATGAAAGGATCCGAGGGCACCCACTTCGACCAGCGTCGGAGCAAGATCGAGACGATCCATCGCAGGGGTCCCAAGATCGGCAGCACGACGCGCAGGTAGGCTTCGAGCGGCAACGACGCCCAGCGGGCGAGGAACCTCGGATGAGCGACGGCCAAGCTCTTGGGCACGACCTCACCGGCCACGATCAGCCCCGCGATCGCCGCGAGTCGCAGCATGGCGGCTCCGGTCGTGCCGAGCGGTGAGACCGCCATCTCGGCGAGGGCGAAGTAGGCGGTGTTGACCGACAGGTTGGCGAACAGGATCCCGAGCAAGAGATCGCGGGGATGCTCGAGGAGGCGCAGGACACCGCGCGCTCGCCTCGTGCCTCGCTCTCGCAGCTCGCGGAGGGTGGCGCGGTCGAGGGAAAACAGCGCCGTCTCCGAGCTGGAGAAGAACGCCGACAGCCCGATCAGAGCCGCCATCCCCGAGAGGGCGCCGACTGTCAAGGCAGGGATCTCCATGCTCACCGCCCCGCGTCACGCGGCAACACGATCTCCACCCGCGTGCCGCGTCCGCGCTCGCTCTGGATCTCGATGCGGCCGCCGTGACTCTGCACGATGTTGTGGGCGATCGAGAGCCCCAGACCGGTACCCTTGCCGACGTCCTTGGTGGTGTAGAAGAGATCGAAGGCGTTCTGGAGCTGCTCTTCGGTCATCCCCTCGCCCTCGTCCTCGACGACGACGCTCACCTCGCGCGCGGTGCCTTGACCGACGATTCGAATGACGCGGCCTGGCTGACTCGCATCCACGGCGTTGATCAGGATGTTCAGAAGGGACTGTCCGAGCTCGCGCGGCTCTCCGAAGACCGCGAGATCGTCGCCTTGGGGATAGTCACATTCGATCACCACCCCGCTCTTCTCCACACGATGCGCGAGAAAGTCGAGCGCCCTCTGCACCACGGTCCGCAACGAGACCCTCTCGGGCGAAGCTGGCCGGGGCGCGAACCTGAGGACTTGGCCGACAGTCTGCTCGATGCGGCCCAGCCCGTCGATGATCAGGTTGACGTAGTCGCGGCCGCGCTCGGAGAGATCCTCCCGGTCCCGGACGCGAACGGCGGCGTTGAGCATGCCTCCCAGGGGGTTGTTGATCTCGTGAGCGATGCCGGCGGCGAGGGTGCCGGTGGCGGCGAGACGCTGGGCGATCGCCAGGTTCGCCTCGGTCTTCTGGATCTTCTGGGTCGCCTCGGCGATGCGCTCCTCGAGCCTTGTCCTGTAGTCTTGGATCTCGGCGACCATCACGTTGAAGGTGTCGACCATGTCCGCGATCTCGTCGGAGGAGCCGGTCGGCTGGATCGGCTCGCTCAGCTCGCCGCGGGCCATCTGACGCGTCGCGCGAGTGAGGCGCTCGACGGGCCGGATCACGATGCGGGACACCGTCCAGTAGGCCAAGAAGCCCAGGATGAACGTCGCCCCGAGGATGACCCAGGTGATGAGACCCGGCGAGAGGACGCTGTCAGGGGCCTCGAGCTCGGGGAGCTTTTGGGCGATGTAGATCACGCCCAAACGCTCATCGGTGTCGGAGGCGACGAAAGGCACGACCCAATCGTCCTCGTAGTTGCCGACCCTCTGAGGCTTGCCTTCGTCGAACGCCTTGTCGGCGATGGCGATCATCTTCTCGTAGTCGAAGTCGGGCTTGCGCCGCGTCGCTCCGAGCGGGTTCCAGATGGTCGCGTAGATCAAGCGACGATCGACGGTGGTGACGATGGGCTTGCCGACGATGATCGCGAGATCGCGAATGAACTCCCTCGGCCAACGCTTGTCGAGGAAGGACCCGGGCTCGAAGCGCTTCTGCCGCTCGAAGGAGCCGATCGTCAGGAAGATCTCGGGCTGGCCGCGGACGAGGGCGTCACTGCGCTCGTCCCACTGCCGGCGGACCTCCTTCCTCAGGTGCTCGAAGTCCTGGAACGTCAAGGCGACGAGCACGACGAAGAGGACGATGTTGACGCTGAAGATGACGAGGAGCAGGCGCGCGCGCAGGGACATCGGTCAACGTGTCCGGCGGCGCACCCGCCCCACGGCGGGCTCTCTCATCAGCCGATTTGCTCGAGCAGCGACATCATCGGCATGAACAGCGCGAAGATGATGAAGCCGACCACGACGGCGAGGCCCACCAAGATGATGGGCTCGAGCACCTTGAAGAGGTTGTTGACCTTGTTCTCGACGATCTCTTCGTAGTTGTCGGCGACCTTCATGAGCATCTTGTCGAGCTCACCGGTCTCCTCACCGACATCGACCATGTTGACGACCAGGTCGTCGAAGAGACCGCTCTCCCCCATCGGCTTGGCCATGCTCTCACCTTCTCGGATGCTCTCGTAGATCTTGTCCACGGAGCGCTCGAGCACGGCGTTGTCGATGGAGCCCTTGACGATGTTCAAGCCCTCGAGATGGGGCACGCCACTCGAGATGAGCGTGCCGAAGGTGCGTGAAAAGCGCGCGACGATCGTGCGCGAGTTGATGTCGCCGAAGATCGGCACCTTGAGCATGAACCGATCGTAGGCGAAGCGGACCTTCGGCGAGCGCAACGAGAGTCGGAACAGAGCGAACACGAGGAACGGCACACCGAAGATGAGATACCAGTAGTTCACGAACGCGTCGCTGACGTCGATGAGGGCCTGGGTGACGGCGGGCATGTCGGTGTTGAACGACTCGAAGATCTCTTGGAACTTCGGGACCACGATGATCATGATCAACGACAACACCACGGCCGCGACGAGCGAGACCACGATCGGGTAGATCAAGGCGCTCTTGACCTTGCCCTTGATGCGCTCGGCCTTCTCGGCGAAGTCCGCCAAGCGGTCGAGGATGGTGTTGAGCACACCACCGGCTTCGCCGGCGCGGATCATGTTGACGTAGAGTCGATCGAACACCGAGGGATGCTTCGCCATCGACTCGGAGAGCGAGTTACCGCCTTCGACGTCTTCGACGATCTGATCGACGATATTGCGGAAGACGCCGGGACGCATCTGACCGCCGAGGATCTTCAAGCAGCGGACGATCGGCAGGCCGGCGTCCTGGAGCACCGAGAGCTGCACGGTGAACTGCGTGAGCAGCTTCGGGCTGACGCGCCTGCGCCCGAGAAAGGACAGACCGCCGCCGCCCGAGCTGCCCCCCTCTCCGCCTGCCGCGGAAGGGCCACTCGGTCGCCGAACCGGTACTTTGCGTTGAATCTTGGTCGCCATCGCCTGAGTCTCCTGGAGCGGCGCTCCGCGCCACCTAGTGCTGCGTCTCCTTGATGACCTCTTCGATGGTCGTCGAGCCATCGAAGACCGCGAGGCGCCCGCTCTCTCGCAGCGTTCTCATGCCGCCCTCCTGGGCCGCCCGGCGGAGCTGGTCCGTCGACGACCCATCGAGGATGAGCTGCTTGAGGGCCTCGTTCAACACCATGATCTCGAAGAGTCCCCGTCGCCCCTTGTACCCCGAGAAGTTACAGGTCTCGCAGCCCTTGCCGTAGTAGAAGGTCCGATTCCCGACGTCCTCGAGGGTCAGGTCGAGCTTGTCCAAGATCTCGGCCGTCGGCTTGTAGGGCGTCTTGCACTCCAGGCAGATCCGACGCACGAGCCTCTGGGCGACGATCGCCTCCAAGGTCGCGGTGATCAAGAAGGGATCGATGCCGATGTCGAGCAGCCGGGTGATCGCCGCCGGCGCGTCGTTGGTGTGCAGGGTCGAGAACACGACGTGACCCGTCAGGGAAGCCTCGATCGCGATCTGCGCGGTCTCGGCGTCTCGAATCTCACCGACGAGGATCTTGTCGGGATCCTGGCGCAGGATCGTCCGGAGCACCTTGGCGTAGGTAACCCCGATCTCCTCCTGGATCTGGATCTGGACGATGCCGTCGATGTCATACTCGATCGGGTCCTCGACGGTGATGATCTTCACGCCGACGTCATTGGCGTGGTTGAGCGCCGAGTAGAGCGTCGTCGTCTTACCCGAGCCCGTCGGGCCGGTGACGAGGATGATGCCGTTGGGCTTGTCGACGAGCTTGAGGACCGTGCTCATCTCCTGATCGTCGAGGCCGATCTGACCGATATCGAGGGACACGACGCTGCGGTCGAGGATACGCATCACGCACGACTCGCCGAACATCGTCGGCAGCGTCGAGACGCGGATGTCCACCGGCCGACCGCCGATCATGAGCTCGATGCGCCCATCCTGCGGCACACGGGTCTCGGCGATGTCGAGGTTGCTCATGACCTTGACGCGCGAGATGAGCGCGACGGCGAGGTGCTGCGGTGGCGCTTCGAGATCGTAGAGGACGCCGTCCACGCGATAGCGCACGCGAAAGTCGTCCTCGAACGGCTCGAGGTGGATGTCACTGGCCTGATCGCGGATCGCCTGGAAGAAGATGTAGTTGAGCAGCCGCACCACCGGCGCGGCGCGGGCCATGCTCTCCTTGTCCTCGAGGTCGAGCGGACCGTCGGTCGGCGCGGGCAGGGCGTCCTTCATGGACGCCATGCCCTTCTTCATCGACTCCTCGACGTTGCCGTAGACCTGCTTGAGGACGCGGTCGATCGCCTCGGGCGAAGCGATCGCCGCCTCGACCTCGAGGTTGGTGTTGAAGCGGATGTCGTCGAGCACGCTCGTGTTGGAAGGATCGGCGACCACCACGATCAAGGTGTTGCCCTCGAGGCGGTGCGGAATCATGCGGAAGAGCGCGGCGAGGCTCGGATCGACCTTGCCCAAGGCGTCCTTCTGCGGCGGCTCCTCGTCGAGGTCGACGACCTCCATGCCGGCTTGGATGCCGAGCGCAATCGCGAGCTGGTTCCCGTCGATGTGACCGAGCTCGATCAGGATCTGGCCGATCAGGCCGCCTTGGGATCTCTGCTTGGCGAGCGCTTGCTGGACCTGTCCCTCTTGGACGATCTTGCGCTCTTTCAGGATCTGGCCGAGGAGCTTCCGCGCCATCAGGTCACAACCCCAGCTTCTCGGCCATGTCGCGCGGATGCTGCGCGACCTCGAGCGCGACCTCGGCCGAGATCTTGCCGGCCTTGTAGAGATCGTGCAGTGAGTCGTCGAGCAGCACCATGCCCAGGCGCCGGTTCGTCTGGATCACCGAGAAGATCTTGAAGGTCTCGTTCTTCCGGATGTGGTTCTCGATAGCCGGCGTCATGAGCATCGTCTCGAAGGCGGCGCAGCGACCCTGTCCGTCCTTTCGGGGCAGGAGCACCTGAGAGATGACCGCGATGATCGAAACCGCGAGCTGCGCCCGGACCTGCTCCTGCTGATCCGGCGGGAATGCGTCGATGATGCGGTCCATCGTACGCGCCGAGCCGGTGGTGTGCAGCGTGCCGAAGACGAGGTGGCCGGTCTCGGCCGCCGAGATCGCCGCGTGGATCGTCTCGAGGTCACGCATCTCGCCGAGAAGGATCACGTCGGGATCCTGGCGCAAGACGCGGCGCAGCGCTTCGGCGAACGTCGTCGTGTCGTTGCCGACCTCGCGCTGGGTGACCAAAGACTTCTTGTGCGTGTGGTAGTACTCGATCGGATCCTCGACCGTCACGATGTGCCGACGCAAAGTCTCGTTGACGTAGTCGATCATGCTCGCCAGCGTCGTCGTCTTGCCCGAGCCCGTCGGCCCGGTGACGAGGATCAGCCCGCGCGTCTTGCTGAGCAAAGGCTTGATCGAGTCGGGCAATCCGATCTGGTCGAAGGAGAGCAGATCGTTCGGGATGAGGCGCAGGGCGGCCTGGTAGGCGCCCTTCTGCTTGAAGACGCTGACGCGGAAGCGCGCCTTGTCCTCGAAGGCGAGGCCGAAGTCCGTCGTGCCGACCTCCTCGAGCTCTCGCCAGTTCCGGTCGGGTGTGATCTCGCGCACGAGCTGCTCGACGCTGGTCTCGGTCAAGGTCTCGGCCTCGAGCGACTGCATCTGTCCGTGGAGCCGGAGGCAAGGCGCCCGACCCACCGAGAGATGGAGATCGGAGGCACCTTGCTGGATGACGGTGTCGAGAAGCGGTCGAATCAGGTTCATCGGCATGTTCGTCCGGAAAGCTACTCGTCGGCTGCGACGAGATCTTCGCGGTGGATGATCCGCAGGACCTCGTCGAGAGTGGTGATTCCTTCGAAGACCTTGCGCAAGCCGTCGTCCTTGAGGGTCGAGAGCTTGCCCGAGCTGACCGCCGTCTCCCGAATGCGCGGCGACGGCTCGCGGCGGAAGGTCATGTCGCGGAGATCGTCGTCGAGCTCGAGCTGCTCGAAGACACCCTGCCGCCCGCGGAAGCCGGAGTAGTTGCACTCGGGGCAACGTCCGGCGCGATAGATCTCGCGATCCCCGAAGTCGGCCGGATCGAGACCGACGGCCCGCAGCTCGCTCGGCTGCGGCCGGTAGGCGACCCGGCACTTGGAGCAAAGCCGGCGCACGAGGCGCTGGGCCAGGATCGCCTGCACCGACGTCGCCACCAGGAACGGCTTGACGCCCATGTCGATCAGACGCACCAAGGCCGACGGCGCGTCGTTGGTGTGCAGCGTCGAGAAGACGAGGTGACCCGTGAGCGCCGCCTGGATCGCGATCTCGGCGGTCTCGCGGTCACGAATCTCACCGACCAGGATGATGTTCGGCGCCTGACGCAACATCGCGCGCAGGATCCGGGCGAAGGTCAGCCCGATCTGCGCGCGCACCTGCACCTGGTTGATCCCGGCGAGGTGGTACTCGACGGGGTCCTCGGCAGTGATGATCTTGACGTCCGGCCGGTTGAGCGTCTGGAGCGCGGCGTAGAGAGTCGTCGTCTTACCCGAGCCCGTCGGACCGGTCACCAGGACGATGCCGTTGGGCCGGCGGATGATCTTGTTGAAGTGCTCCTCGTCGGCGCTCGTGAAGCCGAGCTTCGCCAGAGAGACCAAGCCGCCCTCCTTGTCCAGGAGGCGCATCACGATCGTCTCGCCGTGGTTCGACGGCAACACCGAGCAGCGAATGTCGAGTGCGCGCTTGCCGAGCTGCACGTTGATGCGGCCGTCCTGTGGCTTGCGCTTCTCGGCGATGTCGAGGTTCGCCATGATCTTGATGCGCGAGCTGAGAGGACCGTGGAGATGTGCCGGCTCGCTGGCGATCTCCTTGAGCACACCATCGGTGCGGAAGCGGATGCGCAACCGCTTCTCCATCGGCTCGATGTGGATATCGCTCGCGCGCTGATCCATCGCGTCCTTGAACATCCGCGTCACCAGGCGAATGATCGGCGCTTCCTCGTCGTCGGGCGCGACGTCACCCAGGAGCTCGTCGTCGGACTCCTTGCCGCCCTTCTTGCCGGCGGCCGGATTCGGGCCGTAGGCGCGCTCGATCGCCTCGGTCAAGACGTCGGGCGCGGCCAGGGCGCACTTCACCTCGCGGCCCAGGACGAACTCGAGGTTCTCCTTCGAGTAGACGTCGACGGGGTCCCCGACGCAGACGACGAGCTGCCCCTGCAGCACCTTGACCGGCAAGAAGCGATACTGCCACGCCAGCTCCGCGGCGGCGAGGCGAGTGACCGCCTCGGGCACACGGCCTTTGGACAAGTCGACGAAGGGGATCTGATGCTGTTTCGAGAGGGCCTTGGCGACCTCGGTCGAGGTGCAGTAACCGAGCTTGACGAGCGCGTCGCCGATCTTCAGAGACTTGCGACTCCTCTGAAGCCCGAGGGCTTCTTGAAGCTGCTTCTCGTTGATGACGCCGCTCTCGACCAGGAGTTGGCCCAGAAGCTTACGGCCCGCGGGCATGGAGGGTCTCTTCTCCCTGCGGTGTTCCATTCTGCTGATCGTGGAGGACACGATCCTGCCCGAAAGTACCAGATACCTCGGCGAGGAGCCAGAGTTCCGGGGAAGTGCTTGGGTGCTCGGGTGCTCAGGTGCTCAGGTGCTCAGGTGCTCAGGTGCTCAGGTGCTCAGGTGCTCAGGTGCTCAGGTGCTCAGGTGCTCAGGTGCTCAGGTGCTCAGGTGCTCAGGTGCTCAGGTGCTCAGGTGCTTGGGTGCTGACACCAAGGCACCAAGGCACCAAGGCACCTCCTTCCGGGTGCTCGGGTGCTCAGGTGCTTGGGTGCTGACACCAAGGCACCAAGGCACCAAGGCACCAAGGCACCTCCTTCCGGGTGCTTGGGTCCTTGGGTGCTGACACCAAGACACCAAGACACCAAGACACCAAGGCACCAAGGCACCAAGACACCAAGACACCAAGACACCAAGGAACCAAGGCACCAAACAACAAGGGCACCCTTTCCCCTCAACGGGTAGACTGTCGCGCTCATCTCGATTCCAAAGAGGGCTTCGTAGACGATGAAGATCGCGGTATTGGACAAGATCGGGCAGCCCGGGTTGGAGATCTTGCGGGCCGAGCCGAGCTTCGAGGTGCTCGAGCGCGTCGGGCTCCGTCCCGAGGAGATCCTCGCGCAGGTCGGTGATTGGGACGCCATCGTCGTGCGCTCGGGCGTGAAGATCACCGCCGAGATGCTCGAAGCCGGCCAGAGGCTTCGGGTTGTCGGGCGAGCCGGTATCGGTGTCGACAATATCGATGTCGAGGCGGCGAGCCGGTTGGGGATCGTGGTGATGAACACGCCCGACAGCAACGCGATCACGACCGCCGAGCTGACTCTCTCCCTCATGATGGCGCTCGCCAGGAAGATCCCGGCCGCCGATGCGTCGCTACGAGCGGGGCTGTGGGAGCGCAGCAGGTTCCTCGGCTCGGAGGTGTTCGGGAAGACGCTCGGCGTGGTCGGCCTCGGGCGGATCGGCTCGATGGTCGCCGAGCGCGCCCGCGGCCTCGGCATGCGCATCGTCGGCTACGACCCTTACGTCGAGACCGCTCGGATCGGCTCGGAGGAGCTCCGGCTAGTCGACCTCGACGAGGTCTTGCGTCTGTCCGACTTCCTCACGGTGCACACGCCGCTCAACGACAAGACGCGCGGGCTGATCAATGCCGACGCGATTCAGAAGATGAAGGACGGCGCACGCATCATCAACGTCGCTCGCGGCGGCATCATCGACGAGGTCGCGCTGCAACAGGCGCTCGAGAGCGGCAAGCTGGCCGGTGCGGCGATCGACGTGTTCGTCAAGGAGCCGCCGGGCGATCATCCTCTTCTAAAGCTCGACAACGTCGTAGCGACGCCACATCTCGGTGCGTCCACCGAGGAAGCGCAGGAGAAGGTCGCCGTCGCCATCGCCGAGCAGATCAAGAACATCCTGCTCGACGGGACGATCCTCAACGCGGTGAACGTGCCGTCGGTGAGCGCCGGCGAGCTGGAGCGGCTGCGGCCTTACTTGTCACTGTGCGAGCGGCTGGGGGCGTTCTGCGGACAGACGACCCGGACGACGATCCGGCAGTGCACGATCGAGTTCGCCGGCGAAGTGGCTCAGCTCGAGACGGCTCCTTTGACACAGGCGGTGCTGAAGGGGCTCCTGGCGCCGCAGCTCGGGGAGCGCGTCAACGCGGTCAACGCGAGGCTACTGGCCGGCGAGCGAGGCTTGCGCATCGCCGAGGTGAAGATGGACGCCGATCCCGACTTCAATACCTTGGTCACCGTGAGCCTCGAGACTGACCGCGGCATCAGTCGCGTCGCAGGCACTTTGCTCGGACGGCGCCAGCCGCGGCTGGTGCGCATCGACGACTATCTCCTCGACGCGCTGCCCGAAGGCACGACGCTCGTGACCCGCAACGCCGACCGGCCTGGCGTGATCGGCGCGATCGGCACCTTGCTCGGTCAGAACGACATCAACATCTCCAGGCTCCAGCTCGGCCTGCAAGAGGATCGCAGCGAAGCCGCTTTGGCGGTGATCAACATCGACGGCACGCTGACGCCCGCGCTGCTCGAGAAGCTGAGGGAGCTGCCTCACATCCTCTCCGCCGAGCAGGTCGTCTTCTGATGACGGCGAAGTCGATCGTCGAGACTCCTCTCTCCCTGATCGCCTTCGACTGCGACTCCACCCTCGCCGCGCTCGAAGGGGTCGACGAGATCGCTAGCCGACTCGCCGACGAGGTTGCACGCATCACGGCGCTCGGGATGAAAGGTGAGATCACCTTTCTCGAGAGCCTCGAGCGGCGCCTGGATCTGCTTCGACCCTCTCGCCAGAAGATCGAAGGGCTGGCCCACCGCTACGTCGAGGCGATGACGCCGCATGCGAAAGAGGTCGTCGCGGCTTTCCTGTATCTCGGCAAGCGCGTGGTGATGATCTCGGGTGGGATTCGGGAATCGCTGTTCCGGCTGGGCGACGCGCTCGGGCTGAGCGAAGACGATGTCTTTGGCGTGCAGGTCTCGTTCTCCGAGGACGGCGCGTACGAGAGCTTCGACAAGGACCAGCCGCTCGTCCAAGAGCGAGGCAAGGCGCGCGTCATTCGCGAGATCACCGGCGGCGTGGCCGAGGGAGCGGCCTTGATCGGCGACGGCTTCAACGACCTCGAGGCAGCGCCCGATGTCGAAGTTTTCGTCGGCTTCGGCGGCATCGAGCCCCGCGAAGAGATCCGCGTGAGAGCCCCTCACTATGTGACCGCAAGGTCCCTGGCGCCGGTCTTGAGCCTGCTGGTGACGAAGGAAGAGCGCAAGCAGCTCGCGGGGACCGAGCATGCGAAGGTGCTCAGGGAGGGCGACCGGCTGCTGGGTTGAAGGTGCCTGGGTGCCTGGGTGACTGGGTGCCTGGGTGACTGGGTGACT
>JAVJTD010000071.1:0-19422 GCA_040219065.1 Planctomycetota bacterium | reverse complement strand
CGGCAGGAAGCAGGAGCCAATGACGACGTGGAGCCGGTCGCCGGCCTCGAGGCGCTTCGAGGTCGCCCAGCAGTCGACTTCGATGGTGACGACGGTTCCCGGTTCGACGGGCTCGTCCTTTCCATTGCGATAACGTAGCCTTTGGATGCCGGCCGAGAGCCCACGCTCGGCGCCACCCTTTTCGATGACATTGACCTCGACGGTGAAGTCGGTGTCCTTGGCGTCGGTCGAGACGGACAGAATCGCCGTGACCGGACCGGTGATCTCGACCGGCGCGGCCAAGGGCGCCGAGATGTAATCGAGGTAGTCGGCGCGATCCTCCATTTTCGAGACGTCCGCCGTCGCCGCCGAGCTGGTGACGTCATTGAAGTCCGCGTCGACGAAGCGCGGGTTCTTCGGGTCGTAAAGGAATGCGTCGACGCCACTATGGGTCGGCTCGAGGGTCAACGTGCCGCCATCCTCCTTCTTCTGAGCCTTCCCCGAGCTGGTCAAATAGAGCTTGGTCGGCACGGTGCCCTTCGGCGGCCACTCCTCGCCGCGATACCACTTGTTGGCACCCATGGTGAAGGTCATGACCTTGGGTGCCTGGTCGATGCCGTTCTCGATGCCCTTGAGATAGCGATCGAAGAATCGGATGACGATCGCGTCGAGATCGATGATCGCCTCTTCGCCGAAGTCGACCTCTCCCATCTTCTGCTGGATATTGAATGCGTGTCCCCAAGGGCCCAGGAGCAGGTACTGATGCGGGCGCATCGCCTCGGGCCCACTCTCGCGCATCCCGAGGAAATTTTGGGGAGCGCCCGGCTGATCGCCGTCGAACCAGCCCGACAGGTTCAGCACGGCGACGTTCATCCCTTCATAGCTTCCTTGGTATCGCACGGCGTCCCAGTACGGGTCGACGGGCGAGCGGGCGATCCAATCGTCGAGGAAGGGGTGAGTGACACCGAGCTCCTTGTCGAGATCGCCCAGAGGAAGCGTCCGCAGGATCTTGGAGAAGTCGAGGTCGGGAAGCGCCGCGCCTCCGACGGCCTCCATGTGCTCGAGGACCTTGGCCCACCAGCCGCCGCCGAGCATGAAGGCCCCGCCCTCGTAGGGGAAGTTCTGGTCGGGATCGGGCGGCGAGACCTGCGGGATGATCGCCTTGAGGTGGGGATTGCCGCTCTTGGCCGCGTACCACTGTACCCAGCCGACGTAGCTGGCGCCGATCATCCCGACTTGGCCCGTGCACCAGTCCTGCTCGGCGATCCAGTCGATCGTGTCCGAGCCATCGTCCACCTCGTGGATCAGCGGGTACCACTCGCCTTCGCTGTCGAAGCGTCCCCTCACGTCTTGCACGATCACCGCGTAGCCGCGGGCGGCGTAGCGATCTCCCTTCGTGAGCCCTTCGGTCGCTCGGCTGTACGGCGTACGCACCAGAATCGCCGGGTACTCGCCATCGCCCTTGGGTCGGTAGATGTCGCAGGCGAGCTTCACGCCGTCGCGCATCGGGATCATGACCTGCTTCTCGACGACGACCTCGTGGTCGGCCGGCGAGAGCTTCTGACGCCAGGGCCCTTTGTCGAGGACGCTTCGGCCGTTGCTGCTGGGCAAGACGACGGACTCGAAGCCCTCGAGCGAGCCGCTGATGTTCTGGCTGGGGATCGCGAACCGAAGGGGAATGCCGTCCTCGCGGCACACGATCACCACATCGACGCGGCTGGCGAGGTTGACCCGGAAGCTGAGGAGGCTCATCAGCTCGCCGTTGACGACCTGGGGCAAGGGGCCGAGCTCCTTGAGCTCGATCGGGATCTTCATGCCCTGAGGGTTGGGCAGCAACCCGTTCACGACGTGTCCCGCGCGGAGGCGCTCCTCGCCGAGCTCGCGGACGAAGTGCCGACCCAGGTCGATGTAGAAGCTCCACAAGAGGTCGCTGTAGACGAGTCCTGGACCCTCGAAGGCATAATCGATCTCGACCGAGTTCTCGCCGACGACGACCTTGCCCTTCAGGCGCCCTTGCTCCCGGGTCAGGTCCATCGTGATCTCTTGGTCGTTCTGGACGGTCTGAAGCGAGAAGTGTTGGACGCCATCCTTCTCGTCGTTCGAGGCTTCGAACGCTCCCTTCTGAACTCCCAGGATGTCGTAGGTCGATTGACAGGACCAACCGGTCTCCGTGACCCGCACCTTCTCTCGCCCGACCTCCTCAGAGCCGAGCTTCATGACGTAGACGCCTTCGAGGAGAGGGTCGTCTTGGGGGAAGGCTCGGCTCGGTATCGCGATCGACAGGAGCGGGAGCCAGAGGCAAGACCAGATCGTCGTAGCGGGACGGCGGGGCATGGACGCTCTCCAGATGAGTTTCGGGTGGAACGAACGGCCCATCTTACCGGGGGAGGCCTCGGGTATTTCATCACGAGCTCGGCATGAGTGGTCTTCGGCATTGCCGCACGGCGCTCGCCGCGCGACACTGCGGGCTCGGTCTCTTCCCGCTCGGCGCCGACTCGAAAGGGAGTGTCATGCGACAGCGCGCGATCTTCTCGTTCCTTCTCAGCCTCTTCGCCTCTTGCTCGATCGCCATGGCGCAGCCTGCGCACGCTCCCGACCGGCGAGAGGGCGAGGGCCAGGGTCCCTTCGATCGCCTCGTCATTCGCGGCGTCATCCTGGTGGACGGCAGCGGCGCGCCGCCGCGTGGACCGGTCGACATCGTCATCGAGGGGAACCGCATCGCCGCGATCCGCTCCAGCCGAGAGCAGGCGCCTGAAGCGGACCATGTGCTCGAAGCGGACGGCATGTACGTCCTGCCCGGCTTCGTCGACATGCACGCGCACACCGGCGGCACGCAGAAAGCACCGAACGTCGAGTATTGCTACAAGCTCTGGCTCGCGCACGGCGTGACCACGGTCCGCGGCGTACCGCTCGGCCCCAATGACTGGGTGGTCGAAGAGAAGAGAAGAAGCGCCGCAGGTGAGATCGTGGCGCCGCGCATCTTCAACTACCAGGTGCCGTCCGGGCTGGAGACACCCGAGGAGGCGCGTGCCTGGGTCGAGCGGGCGCCGGCGCGCGGCATCGACGGGATGAAGCTCTTCGGTTTCCGGCCCGAGATCATGGAGGTGCTGCTGGGCGATGGGGCGCGCTTTGGGCTCGGCTCGACCGCGCATCTCGATCAAGGGGGCGTCGCCCAGATGAACGCTCTCCACGCCGCACGTCTCGGGCTCGATACCGTGACGCATTACTATGGTCACTTCGAGGCGCTGTTGAAGGACCATGTCATCCAGCCCTGGCCGGTCGATCACAATCACGCCAACGAGCAGCACCGCTTCGGGCAGGTCGCGCGGCTGTGGAACCTCATCCATCCGCCCGGCAGCAAGGAGTGGGAGGACTATCTCGAGGAGCAGCTCGAGCTGGGCACCGTCTTCGATCCGACGTTCAACATCTACTCGGCCGGCCGGGATCTCATGCGCGCCCGCACCGCCGAGTGGCACGAGGAGTACACCCTGCCGTCTCTGTGGGACTTCTTCCAGCCGAGCGAGGGCTCTCACGGCTCGTTCTTCTTCGACTGGACCACCGAGGACGAGGTCGCCTGGCGCAATTTCTATCAGGTCTGGTTCCGCCTGGTGAACGATTACAAGAAGCTCGGCGGCCGCATCACCACCGGCTCCGACTCGGGCTTCATCTACAAGACCTGGGGCTTCGGCTACATCGAGGAGCTCGAGCTCCTCCAGGAGGCGGGCCTGCATCCCCTCGAGGTCATCCAGGCCGCGACCTACAACGGTGCGCTCACCCTGCACGAGCCGAAGGGCAAGCCGATCGATTTCGGCGTCGTGCAAAAGGGCCTCTTGGCCGATCTGATCGTCGTTCGGGAGAACCCCCTCGCCAATCTCAAGGTGCTCTACGCGACCGGCAGCCCGCGGCTCGATCCAAAGACGGGCGAGCTCGGGAGAACGCGCGGCATCCTGTGGACCGTCAAGGACGGCATCGTCTACGACGCAAAGAAGCTTCTGGCCGATGTGCGGTCCATGGTCGAAGCGCAAAGGCGAGAGCGGCGAGCCAAGGCGGAAGGCGGCGGCGAGTGAATGGCGCCCAGGAGGATCCGGCGCTATCCCTCAGGCCAGCGCGGGAGCACAGAGATCCCGTCACAGACCTGATGATGCGAGGAGATCGGACATGACACCAGCACCGGGAAGCAGAGGGTTCGACCTCTTTCGGATCGCGGGTATCCAGATCTCGATCGATCCTTCTTGGATCATCATCTTCCTCTTGGTCTCGGTATCCGCGGCGAAGGGAATCTTCCCCGCAGAGGTGCCCGATCGGCTCCCCGTCGCCTACTGGGTCGCCGGAGCGATCTTCGGCCTGCTCTTCTTCGCCTCGGTCCTCTTCCATGAGCTCGCTCACTCGATCGTCGCCAATCGGCTCGGAGAGGAAGTGAAGAAGATCACGCTCTTCTTGTTCGGTGGCATGGCGCACCTGACGCGGGAGCCGAATAGCTGGAAGAGCGAGATCAAGATCGCCGCCGTCGGACCGCTGGCCAGCTTCTTCCTCGCGGCGCTCTTCTTCGGCTGCGGCCAAATGGCGTACATCGCTTGGGGGCTGGGCCTGCTCTCGGTGCTCTTCGCCCAGCTCGCCATCGTCAACCTCGCGCTGGGCATCTTCAACCTCCTCCCCGGTCTCCCGCTCGACGGAGGACGCATCGCGCGCGGTCTCTTCTGGCGACATTCGGGAAGCCAGATCGCCGCCACGCGGCGTGCGGCGAAGTGGGGTGCGACGATCGGCATCGCCATGATGGTCTGGGGCGGTCTGCGCTTCTTCCAGCGGGACATCTTCGGCGGTATCTGGCTGATCTTCATCGGGATGTTCCTGCGCGGCGCCGCGATGACGAGCCTGCGCTCTCTGATGATGTCGAAGGCCATCGAAGGGCAGAAGGTCTCCGACCTCATGGTCCGGGAGCCCGTCACGGTTCCCCATCACGCGACGCTCCGGGAAGCGCTGCAGGAATACTTCGTCCGCTACCAGCATCGCAGCTTCCCTGTCGTCTTCGGCGACGAGCCGCTCGGCGTCTTGCGTCTCGAGACCTTGCGAAAAGCGATGGCCCAGGGAGACTCGGAGCAGCCAGTCTCCGCGATCATCCATCGCATCGATCCCAGCATGACGATCGGACCGGGTCAGTCGGTGCAGGAGATGCTCCGGCGCAGTCAGGCGACCGGTCTGCAGGAGTTGTTCGTGATGTCCGAAGGCCGACTCGTCGGTTGGATCACGCCCAGCACCGTGCAGCGGTTCGTCGAGTTCCGGCTCGAGCTGCTCGGCGACGACTCGGGCCCTCGGTCCGGAGGACGTTCGGCGTCGGATCTGCGCTCGGCGCGCACCGCCGAGGAGTGAGCCTCAGCGGTCGCCGCGTGCCCGCCCCGATAGGACGAGAGCCGGCGGGACGTTGCGGAAGACCGCTTTGGTGATCTCGAAGTCGTCGAAGTGCCTCTTCATCAAGTCCCGCAGACGAGTGCCGCCTGGCGTCGGATAGATGTGCACGTAGCTGAAGGTGCGAAAGATGCCGCCGGGCCGCATGATCCGGCTAGTCTTCGAGAGGATCTGATCCTGGAGGGGAGCCGACATCGCACCGAGCGGCAGTCCCGAGATGATCGTGCTGGGCTCGGCGAGCGAGGCGCTCTCCAGCAGCCGATCGACATCCTGAGCCGCGCCGAGTGCAAAGCGCCTTTCGGGAAACCGCTGGCCGATCCGACGATGGAACTCGGGGTCTAGCTCGATGCCCAGATAGTCTGCCCCTCGAGAGAGGAGCCGATCGAGCTCGCCCGTGAACGCTCCGAGACCGGGTCCATACTCGAGGACCAGATCACCTGGGCCGGGTGTGAGACCTTCTACCATCGCGCGCGCGAGATAACGCGAGCTCGGGAGCACGGCGCAGACTGTCTTCGGTCGACGAACAAAACGCTTCAAGAAGACGAGCGATTGCGACATCGTTTCGCTTTGCGGGCTGGAGCGTCCCTCGGTCACACCACGCGGTGCGAGCTGGAGACATCCGAACGTTCTTGGGCTTTGGCAGCGAGTGAGCTCAGGATGAAACGGCGAAGAGATCTGGGGCGACCGACCGTCCGCTCGCGCTGAGCGCGGGCCGAGGATCGGGGGGCGGCATGCGTGGCGGTGACCGCACCGTTTGATCGCTCGGGGAAAGCGCCGAGTACGGACCCCGAGAACCCTACTGACCTGTCTTCGCTGACGCAAGTACTTGTCGGACGAACGATCGTCACGACGAATGCCTCTTTGAGTCGGCAAGGGTATGGCCGCTCGAGTCGGCCACTGCCGGAGGAAAATCCACGACGGCTGAGACAAGATCGTCCCAGCGGGAACTCCGTCTTCTGTCAGGACCGTTCGTCCCTTTCGAGAGCCAGCATGTCGGAATCCCACGTAGAGCTCGTCACCGCGCTCCTCGAGCAAGAGAGCTTCATCCGCCAGCTCGCCCGGGGATTGCTCTCCCGCGAGGACCAGGTCGAGGACGTCGTCCAGGAGACCTGGATCGCGGCCTTGCGAAGGCCACCTTTGGAAGTGGGCCGCTTGCGCGCCTGGCTCGCGGCGGTCGTCAGCAACCTCGCCCGGCGGGTGCATCGCGACGAGGCGCGACGCCGGAAGCGCGAGGAGCGTGGAGCGCGACCCGAGCCGGTGCCGTCGGCGAGGGAGCTCTTCGAGCGGCTCGCACTGCAGAGGCGAATCATCGACGAGGTCGCGAGCTTGCCCGAGACCGACCGACTCGTGCTGTTGCTCCGATTCACCGAAGGGCTCTCCTCCGAGGAGATCGGTGAGCGAACGGGACTGAACCCTTCGACGGTGCGGACACGTGTCCAGAGGACGCTCGCGCGCCTTCGGCACCGCCTCGACGAGGGAGAGTCGAGCGGCTCCTGGCGAGCGCTGCTCGCCCCGCTCGCGCTCGGAACCGTGTCGCGTCCGCTGGTCCCGATCTCCCGGGCGAGTGGGGCGGGAGCCTTGGGAATCGGAGCCGGAATCATGTCGATGGCAAAGTCGCTCGGAGTCGTCGCCACGGTCGTGCTCGTCGGAGCGCTGTGGTGGATGCTGGATTCTCGGTCAGGAGGGGAACGCGCTCTGGAGATACCGGTTGCTCGCGAGTCAGAGGCCGGGGCTTCACTCGAGCCGGAGGCACCAGACGATCCGGAGCTGCCGGTCTTGACCGGGCCCGACCTCGAGGAGGAGCTGATCTCGAAGGAGCCGCCTTCCTCGCAGGACCCGAGCTCGAGCACCTGGACCGCCCGGGTGCTGGTGTTTGACGCCGAGGGCCGGCCGGTCTCGGGTGCGCGCGTGGAATGCTGGACGACGAGCCGGGCCCACGAGCACGAGCCGCCAGACGAGATCGGCTGGAGCGATGGGGCGGGTCTTGGGGCCTTCGAGATCGCGGTAGACCGGACGGTCGTTCGAGCCGAGCATCCCCAATGGGGCACGTCGGGTGTCCATCTGTTGAAGCGCAATGGCCCCGAGGAGGCTCGCCTGGAGCTCCTCGCCAAGGCTGGCATCTCGGGATCGGTGACGAGGGCCGATGGAGCTCCCGCGCGCGGCGTGGAGGTAGAGCTCTCGATTCGCGGCGTGAAAGTCAGTCGGTTCGTGCTCGGCTCGAATGAGCCCGTCTTCACGGATGCCGACGGGAGGTTTCAGCTCGATGTGGAGTCGGGTCCCGAGTACGCCTTGCGAGCCGTGGACGGCGATCAGTATTCGCCAATCCTCGAGATTGCTCCAGAGCCCGGTGGCTCCTGCGAGGTGAACCTCCAGTTCCCTGGTCGCTACCGAGTGCACGGGACGCTCCTCGATCCGTTCGACCATCCGTTTCCCGATGGCCGGGTGTTCGCCTGGCCATCGGGCGACGACGGCGGTTCGTTCCCCGACGTTTGTGGGTCGGTCCTGAGCGATGACCGCGGCCGGTTCGAGCTGCTGCTGGCCGAGCCCGGAGAGCTGGTCCTCATCGGCATCGGGAGTGATCACGGCCGAAGCGTACCGATCCGCATCTCGGTCACGGGCGAGGAGCCTGAGAGAGACGTCGACTTGAAGCTCGCGAGCACGGGCTCGATCTTCGGGCGTGTGTCGAGTCCCGAGGGGGAGGGGATCGTGGCTGTGATCGTCGCGACACCCGAGCGAGTCGCGTCCACCGGACCGGACAGTCGCGGCTTTTTTCCTCCGCAGCGAGGGACGGCCAACGCCGATGGCCGGTTCGTCCTCGAAGGGCTGCATCCCGAGCAAAGCTACCGTGTCGAGATCTGGCCGAACGCCGAGGAGCGTGAGCGCAAGCTCGTGCGACGGGGCATCCGGGTCGGGGACGGCCCGTTGGTGGTGGTGGTCACCGAGGAAGCATTGCGAGGGAGTGTGCTCGAGGGCCGGGTCGTGGCTGCCGCGACGGGATTGCCAATTACTTCATTTGAGGTTTTGTTGGCCCGAGAGCGCAGTCCGGGACGTTGGACGTTCGCGACGTCTCCAGAGGCGTTTCGAGACGAGGAAGGTCGGTTCGCGATCGAGGGCCTGGTCTCAGGCGACCGCTACTCGCTGCTCGTGCAGTCGACAGAGCACGGAGCGCACGTCATCGATCCGTTCACTCTGGAGGAGGAGCATGAGCTCTTGGTCCGCTTGAAGGGCTTCGGTAGCCTCGAGGTGCGAGTCATCGAAGCAGACGGATCGCCGGCAGCGAACGTGAGGGTCGAGATCGTGCGAATCGCCGAGCTCCCCCTCGCCAGCGATCCACCCGGCGCCCACACCGATGAGACGGGTTTGCATCTCTTCGAGCGCGTCCCCGCTGCCCGATACTGGGCCACCGGCATCCGCGGCGACACCCGGACCCTCCCGGTCGAGGTCGAGGTCGACGGCCCCACCCACATCGAGCTCAGCCTACCCGAGGGAAAGTGAGCATTCTGTTCCCGGCACAGATGTCCCACTTTCGCGAGAAATGAGCATCCTGTTCCCGGCACAAATGTCCCACTTGATCAAAGTGGGCCATTTGTGCCGGGAACGGATATCCCAAAGTGGGCCATTTGTGCCGGGAACGGATATCCCATCTCGAGGGTCGTGGTCAGGGCGCGCCGCCGTCGAGGGTCAGGGCCGTGCCGTTGATGTAGGAGGCGTCGTCGCTCGAGAGGAAGAGGACGGCGCGGGCGATCTCCTCGGGCTCGGCGAAGCGGCCCGCCGGCGGAGCCTCCGGTCCCGCGGTCCACTCCGCCGATTGGGAGATCTCGGGCCACATCGGAGTCTTTTGCCACATGGGCGTCTTCACGCCGCCGGGAGCGACGGCGTTGATCCGGATGCGCGAGTCACGGCATTCGGCAGCGGCGACCTCCGTGAGTCGGATCAGGGCTGCCTTGCTGCTGCAGTAGGCCGCGGCACCGGGGGCGGGCTTCAGACCCGAGAGGGAAGCGACATGGATGACGACCCCTCTTCCCGCTCGCCGCATCACGGGCAGGGTCGTCTTCAGCCCGATAAAGGCACCGTCGAGGTTGACGGAATGGACACGGCGCCATTGCTCGAGGGAGAGCTCGGTGATGGAAGCTTCATCGGCGATTCCCGCCGAGCCCACCAAGATGTCCAGCTTCTCGCAAGCTTCGAGGACCCGGTCGATGACCGACATCCAGCTCGCCTCCGACGTCACGTCCAAGGCGGTAGCCCATGCGTCCGCTCCGAGTGCCTTCAACTCGGCGACCGCCTTCTCGGCACCCGGCGAGTCGAGATCGGCGAGGATGACCTGCGCTCCTTCGCCCGCGAAGACACTCGCGACCGCGCGCCCGATTCCCGAGGCCGCTCCGGTGATGAGAGCCACTCTTCCACTGAGCTTTCCACGATCTTTCATCGGAGGTCTCGCCTGATTCCCAATGTCACTCGCGAACTGCGCTCGGTAGAGAATGGGAATGTACCCAACGGCGCTCTGACGAGCGAGCTTGGACCGGAGCCGGCGGTCCGATTGCACCCGGCGACATCGTGCCACGGAGCTCGCCGGGGACGCCTTGTCTGGAACCAGAGGCCGCGCGGCCGAAACGGGAAACGGCTGCTGAACTGGAAGCCGCATTCTCGACATCGCAGACGATCGAGCCAGAAGGGGCCGAGCAAGGAGCCGCTCGGAGTACGCTGTCTCGTCGCAAGGGTGTGCCCGGCCCAAGCTCGCTTGCGAGAGTCCTCACCCAGAGACTCGGTCTTTGACTCGCTCGACTTGGGCACTCCAATGCATTCGTGTACGCTTCACCCTGACCGACAGACAGGGGCACCAGCTCGCCTGGCTTGGGCACTCCATCGCCCTCGGGCCCAGTTTCTCGACTTGTATGCTCCGGCGCCGGCGGGGGCGTTGCTGACTTGAAACTAGATCCCGCGCGACCCAAAACAGAGCCCGCGCGACCGATACGGGGAGCGGCTGCTGAGCGGGGAGCTGCTTCCTCGACGGCGCTGACGATCGAGCCAGGAGGCGCAGAGCAAGGGGCCATTCGGAGTGCGCTGTCGTCGCACGGCCGCCCCGGCCCAAGCTCGCTTGCGCAGAGCCCTCGTCGACAGACTCGGTCTGTGGCTCGCTCGGCTTGGGCACTCCATGGCCTGCGGGCCCGGTTTCACCACCTGTATGCTCCGGGCGCCGCGCCCGGGGGCACGGCTAACGTGAAACATGCGGGCCAAACCAGAGCCCGCGCGACCGAAACGGGAAGCGGCTGTTGAGCTAGGAGCCGCCTCCTCGACGTCGCAGGCGATCGAGCCAAAGGGTGCCGAGCAAGGAGCCAGTCGGATTACGCTTGCCGGCACGGTGCGGCCCGGCCCAAGGTCGCTCGTAGCAGCTCTCACTGACGGACTCGGCGTCTTGGCTCGCTCGAATTGGGCGCTCCGACGTTCTCGAGGGTCGCGCCGCTCCGACGCGACCCTCCCTTCAAACCTTCACCGCTCTTGCGTCTCTTGGAGGCTGAGCACCATCGTCGCGGTCGAGTAGACCCGGCCGCCGCTCGCGCCCCAAGGTCCGACGGGGTCCCAGGATCCGGCGACGGCTTCTCCGCCTTCGCGTTGGTGGGGCAGGACGGCATCCAGGAGCGAGCTCGACCACCTCCGCCAGAGATCGGTGCCGAGGTGGCGGGAGGCGAGCGTGCCGAAGTGCCAGTACGTCATGTCGCAGGTGCCGGCCTTCTCGTTCCAGGAGGGCAAGGACTTCATCAGTAGCTTGGCTCCCTTGGCGATGACCTCTTTGTTCTTCTTCCGGTCGAAGAGCATTCGGCTGTTGAGGCCGACAGCGGTCATCGCCTCGACGGCATCCGGGGGGAACTCGTCCATCATTCCGGTCTCGCGGGCAGAGACCCCGCCGCGCGAGTTGTAGCCAGTCCGGCCGGTCTCGGGGTCGGTGGCCTGCTCGATCCAGGACAGTCCGCCGTCGATGGCTGCTTCGTCGACATCGAGCTTGGCCTTCTTGGCCGTGGCGAGGGTCCGCAGCATCCAACCCGTGACCGAGGTGTCGTTGTCACCCGAAGGCGGTGAGTCGTAGCGCCAGGCCGCGTACGGATTGCGTGACTTGTGAATGAAGTTCACCGCGCGTTGGCAAGCAGGTCGGATGTCCTCGTGGCCCGAGAGCAGTGCTTCGCACAAGGCGAGGCTCGCGATTCCGTGGTTGTACATGTAGTGCTGGCCGACTCGACCACCGATGAGGCCGTCGTCGTCCTGCACCCGGATCAGGTAGGCCAATCCCCGATTGATCGCCTTCTCGTGGCCGCCTTCCCTCGACGAGCTCTCGTCACCCATCAGAGCGAGCAGACTCAGCCCGGTGACGCCGATATCATTGAGTGCGCCGCCACCATCGGGGAAGTCCGTTTGCCCTTTGGCGTCGGCGTCCCAGCGGCCGTCATCGGCTTGATGGCGCTCGAGCCAGGCGAGGCCGCTCCGGATGGCGGATGCCACGCGGCGACGACTTCCTTCGCGGCCCAGAGTCCTGGGGTCGATCGGCTCGGCCAGCTCGACTTTCTTCGCGATGTCCGCACTGCTCATCAGCAGCAGGTGGGCGAGGGCCGTCTTGAGCTCGACGGTCTCGGGATGGCGGGCGCCCCAGCGCTTCTCGCTGAGCGCGACGGTGTCCCGCAGGAGAGCCGCCGCCTCGTCGGCGCGCCGGCTGGCGGCGAGGACCTTGGCGAGCTGCCTCGTCGACTCGAAGGTCTTGGGGTGGTCCGGGCCGTAGTTCTCCCGAGTAGCCTGATGAACCTGACGCAGCAGCTCGATGGCTTCGTCGCCCGCGTCATTCGGCTGCGAAAAAGCGGCGTTGGTCAATGCGAGCATACCGAGGATTACGATCCCGGCAGCGCGAATGAGTGGTCTCATTGGTATCCTCCCTGGATTGGAGCCTGTCTCCAAGCTCGTACCGCCCGATTGGGCCGGTGTCGTTTCCGGAGCATATCACGTCCGGTCGCCGAGGGGCGATCGCCGTCGATCCGGGCTCCAGCGCTCATTGGAGCGGCTGGGGTCTTCAGAGCTCAGCGCTTCGAGAGGATCATGTCGTATCGGTAGGGCGTCTCCAGGCTGAGCACCATCAGCGCCGTGGAGTACACGCGCCCGCCTTCTTTGCCCCAGGGGCCGACCGGGTCCCAGGACCCCTTCTGACAAGTTTCCTCAGTGTGCTGGTTCGGCAGCACGGCCTCGCTCAGGGCCTGGTTCCAGTCTCTCCAATCGCGGCCGCCAAGCTGGAACATCGTCTGGGTTCCGAAGAACCAGTAATACATGTCGACCTCGCCGGCCTCGGGCCTCCAGCGAGGCGGCAGGGCGCGGAGGAGGTGAGCGCCGGAGCGCATTGCCGGGTGGCGGCTGGACTGTCCCATGAAGATGCGGGCCAAGAGCGCCTCGGCGGTCATGGCCTCGGTCTTGTCGAAGGGGAAGTCGTCTTCAGTGCCTGTATCCCGGGCCGAGTAGCCACCCTTCGTGATGTATCCCGTCCGGCCGGTCTCGGGATTCGTCATCTCGTCGAGCCACATCAAGGCGCCATCGAGTGCGCTCTTGTCGATCGCCAGCCCGGCCTCCTTTGCCTGGATCAGGACGAGCACCATCCAGCCGGTGACGGCGGTGTCGTTCTCTCCATTGGGAGGCGAATCGTAGCGCCACGCCTTGTAGGGATTCCTCGAGCGCAGGATGTAGTTCACCGCCCCTTGCGCCGTCTTCTCGAGCAGAGGATGGCGTCCCGAGAGGTGATACGCCTCGACCATCGCCAAAGAAGCCAGCGCATGGTTGTAGAGGAAGCGCTGACCGACTTTGTCTCCGAAGAAGCCGGTGTCCCGGTCTTGGATCCTCTTCAAGTAGGTCACGGCGTTGCGGACATTGGCCTTATAGGGCCCGGTCGTGGTCGAGTTCCCGGTGCCCAGAAAGGACAGCAAGGCCAACCCGGTCAGGCCGATGTCGTTGAGAGGGTCTCCCAGGCCGCCGCAATCGACCTGACAGAGGTCGGTGAATCCGTCCGAGTCCCATCGTCCGTCGGGACTCTGGTGCTCGGCGAGCCACTTCAAGCCGAGGTCGACGGCAGCCTCCGTTCGAGAGCTGCCACCCCGTCGCCCGAATCGATTGCGATAGATCCCGCCAGGCCGCGCTCTCTCCGCTTCCTCGACGGGAGTGGGCTCGAGCTCCTCCGAGCGACGCGGCAATTCTGCGCTCTCCTGGACTCCAGAGGGGAGGCTCGATTGCAGAAGAGCGAGCGCGAGCGCTTCCTTGGCTGCGAGCGTCTTCTCGTGTGCCGGACCGAGCTGCTTTTCGGTAGCCTGGGTCACGTGACGCAGAAGCGGTAGGGCCTCTTGGAGGCGGCCGCCTTTCAGGAGGGCGTCGGCGAGCTGCTTCTCGGTCTCGACGACCTGCGGATGGTCGGTGCCGAGCGCGGCTTGGCGCGCGTGAAGTACCTCGCGCAGGAGCTGTGTCGCCTCGGCACGTGGGTCATCGTCTTGCGCAAAGACCGGTGTCGTCAGGAGCCCCAAGCAGAGAAGTCCGAGAATACGACGAGAGACGCGGGGACGCGCGAGCATGGCCTGGCCTCCTGGTTGGGTGCGTCTTCTCGAGCCCTCGATTGGCACATCGAAGCAGACTCGAGCAATCCACCCGCCCAACGCAGAAGCAGGAGGGAGGTTCAGATTGAACTCGAAGGCCAGATTCCCGGCGCCCACTCCACTCGGAGCGAAGCTGCGATCCTCGATCGGGGCCCCGAAGCCCGAGACGGAGGCGTCGTCTCGGGCTACCGAGGCCGCCGCCTCTATTACTTGCCGCGGGAGCCGATGACCTTGCCGTAGCGGTAATAGACCTCGAGGCAAAGCACCATCAGGGCCGTCGAATAGACGCGTCCGCCGGCCTCGCCCCAGGGGCCGACCGGATCCCAGGATCCCTGCAGGCATCCCTCCTCGAGATGCTGATTGGGGAGGATCGTGGCCTTCATCTTCTCGTTCCAGTGTTCCCACTTGCGACCGCCGAGCTGGAACATGACGTAGGAGGCGTAATACCAATAATACATGTCCGCCTCACCGGTTTCGGGGCTCCAACGAGGCGGCAGCGCCTGCAGGAGCTCGATGCCGGAATTCACGGCCGGGTGGTCCTCCTTCTGGCCGATGAAGATCCGGGCCAGGAGCGCGACGGCTGTCATCGCTTCGGACTTCTCCCGAGGGAAGTCGGCTTCCATGCCTTCCTCTCGGGCGGAGTAGCTGCCTCTGGTGATGTACCCGGTGCGACCCGTTTGGGGATCGGTCATCTCGTCGAACCAGGCCAACGCGCCGTCGAAGGCGCCCATGTCGATCTCGAGGCCGGCCTCGCGCGCGGACTCGAGCACCATCACCATCCAGCCCGTGACGGAGGTGTCGTTCTTGCCATTGGGAGGCGACTCGTAACGCCAAGCCTTGTAGGGATTGCGCGCGTTGAGGATGAAGTTCACGCCGAGCTGGGCCGGGCGCTTTTGGACGTAGCTGCGTCCCGAGAGCAGGTACGACTCTGTCATGGCCAACGCGGCCAAAGCGTGGTTGTACATGTAGTGCTGGCCAGACTTGGCCCCGAAGAGGCCGCTGTCCTCGTCCTGCATCCTCTCGAGATAGCGAATGCCGTTTCGGACGTTCTTCTTGTAGTGCCCGGCTTGTGTCGTGTTGTTCGCGCCGAGGAACGCCAGGAGCGCCAGGCCCGTCAGCCCGACGTCATTGAGCGGGTCACCCGGACCGTCACAGGGCACGCTGCAGAAGTCCATGAAGCCGTCGGAGTCCCACTTGCCTTCGGGGCTTTGATGACGAGCCAGCCACTCGAGCCCGGCGTCCACGGCCTTGTCGGTCTTGTCATCGCCCCTTTTGCCTCGCCGTCCACCGATCTTCCCGGTGAGACCGCCGCCACCCGCGCCCCCGCCGACTCCGATCACGTCGTTGACGTTGGCGCTGTCGAAGGGCGTATCGATGGGATTGTCGTCGAATTCCTCTTCGCTCTCGGCTTCGAAGTCTTCCTCGATGATGGTCGGCTCTTCGATGATCTGATCGACCGGCTCGATGTCCTCCTCCTTTTCGAGCTCCTCCTCGGGCTCGATGAGCTCGTCGGGGGTATCCTCGAACTGTGCTTGTATGCCGAGGTCATCGACCAGCTCGCTCTTGCTCCACTCCATGTTGTAGAGCGCGAGGATCAGTACGGCGTGAATGGCCAATGAGACGAGAAACCACGGCGAGCGCTTGAGCTGGGCGGCCATGACGTCGTGGAACGACTCCTGGCGAAAATGCGCCTCGACCGCGCTCTGTTTGGGAATGTGGGTCATCGGGTTTGCCTCTCTGAATGCGTCGCCGCCTATTCAAATGGCCGCGACTCAGAACCCCACACAAAGCGGTGACCCAAATGGATCGCCGCCAGTTCAGCCGCATCGATACAATTCGATTCGGCACGGACCTCATCAACGAGCGGATGGAGAGTGAGGTTCAGTGAGAGGCAAGGCAGGGCACTGACCAAAGAAGTCCTATTCCGCTCCTCGAGGACTCTTGACGAGCGAGCTTGGGCCGGCAGCGCACCAATTGGAGTCAGAACGGGACGTTCCCTCGAAAAAGCGAGAGGGAGTGGCCGCGAGCGCCGCGACCGGTCCACGCTCATCGCCAGGGCCGAGATCGAGTCCGTCTGGCGACTTGAAGAGCCTCGATCGAAGCGAGACGGCGGCGAGAGGCTCACCTCGCTTCGGAGTTCGTCCTGTCGGCGACGAAGCGGCGCGAACGGCTCAGCTCGGCGCTCCGGGGGCTCGGCCTTCCTCGCCCGGAAAGGGCAGCCATTCGTCAGCCCGGGGCAATGCCCGGGTTTCGCTACACGGGCACGAAAAAAGCCGGGCGTCCTTGCGGACGTCCGGCTTTCGTGGCCTCGCTGGGGTAGAGGCGATCACCCCCGAGTCGAGGCCGAAGTGAGTCCTTAGGGACTCTTACTTCTCGCCTTTGTCATTACGGGAGCCGATGACCTTGCCGTAGCGGTAATACACTTCGAGACAGAGCACCATCAGCGCCGTGGAGTAGACGCGGCCACCAGCCTCGCCCCACGGTCCGATCGGATCCCACGAGCCGCGGAGGCAAGGACCCTCTTCGATGTGCTGGTGCGGCAAGATCGCGTCTTGCATCGCCTTGTTCCAGGTGTTCCAGTACTTGCCACCGAGCTGGAACATCACGTAGGCGCCGTAATACCAGTAATACATGTCGGCCTCACCGGTCTCCGGGCTCCACTTGGGAGGCAGCGCGAGCAGGAGCTCGGCGCCGGAGCTGACGGCGGGGTGCTTGTCGTCCTGGCCGATGAAGATGCGGGCGAGGAGCGCTACGGCGGTCATGGCCTCGGTCTTGTCCCAGGGGAACTCGACCTCCATGCCGGTCTCGCGCGCCGAGTAGCCGCCCTTGGTGATGTAACCGGTACGGCCGGTCTGGGTGTTGGTCATCTCGTCGAACCAGGCGAGCGAGCCATCGAAGGCGCCCATGTCGACCTCGAGGCCGGCTTCCCGCGCGGACTCGAGCACCATGACCATCCAGCCCGTGACCGAGGTGTCGTTCTCGCCGTTGGGGGGCGACTCGTAACGCCAGGCCTTGTAGGGGTTGCGGGCGCGGTGGATGAAGTTCAGGCCGAGTTGGGCGGGCTCTTTGAGGAGCGGGTTGCGACCCGAGAGGAGGTAGGCTTCCGTCATCGCCAGGGAGGCGATGGCGTGGTTGTACATGTAGTGCTGACCGGTCTTGGCGCCGAAGATGCCCTCGTCCTGGTCCTGCACGCGCTTGAGGTACTGGATGCCGTTGCGGACGTTCTTCTTGTAGGCGCCGACCGTGGTGGTGTTGTTCGCACCGAGGAAGGCGAGGAGCGCGAGACCCGTCAAGCCGTTGTCGTTGAGCGGGTTGCCCGGGCCGTCGCAGGTACCCGAGGTGCACATGTCCATGAAGCCGTCGGCATCCCAGCGGCCGTCGGGGCTCTGGTGATTGGCGAGCCACTCGAGGCCGAGGTCGACGGCGCGCTCGGTCTTGCTCGCACCGCCCTTGCGGCCGCGACGCCCACCGAACTTGCCGCCGAAGCCGCCGCCACCGGCACCGCCACCGACGCCGATCACGTCGTTGACGTTGTTACTGTCGAACGGAGTGTCGACGGGATTGTCGTCGAACTGCTCTTCGCTCTCCGTCTCGACGTCCTCTTCCATGATGGTCGGCTCTTCGATGATCTGCTCGACCTCTTCGATCTCCTCCTCTTCTTCGATCTCCTCCTCGGGCTCGATGAGCTCGTCGGGGACATCTTCGAACTCGGCCTGGATGCCCTTGTCCTCGACCATGTCCTTGCTCATCCACTCCATGTTGTAGAGGGCGAGGATCAGGACGGCGTGGATCGCCAGCGAGATCAAGAACCAGGGAGATCGCTTGAGCTGAGCCGCCATGACGTCGTTGAACGACTCTTGGCGGAAGTGGGTGTCGACAACGCTGTGATGCTGGTAAACGTCAGACATGGGTCGCCTCTCTTGCACCGGTCGCGCCGACTCGGGGCGCGACACGTGAAGCCCATGAAGGCGGGGCGTCACCGCCCCCTTCGAAACCGCCTGGGACCGGGCAGGGTCCAGTCAGGCACCGGCTTACGAACGAAGCGGCACCCGGGCGGTTCAAGGGCTGTCCCATTTTTCTCCAGTATTCTTCCGACGGATCGCGGGCATCCCTGCCCCCGCCAGAAGCGCCCGCATTCTATGCGAGAGACCCCGGGCGGGCAACGCTGATTTCGGTGCTCAGCTCATGTCGGGGCGAGGGCTTTAAATCGCTATTCCAGATGGCTTTAACGCCTGCTGGTGGCCGGGCGACGAAACTCGTCCGGCGCCTGCACGCTCGCCTCGTCCAAGAGCTCGTTCCTGACTTGTGCCTGCACCTGATTCTGCTTCTGAGTCGTGAGCAGAGTACGGATCATCGGTTGCGCCTCGGCGAACGTCATCGGTCGCCCGGCGATCCGCTCGGTCGGGAAGTAGATCTGGATCTCGTCTTCCGTCTCGATCGGCTCGCTCCACTCTCCATTGGGGAGCTCCACCGCCAGCTTCTTCAGTTCCTCGGGGAGGAGCTCCTTCACTGGCTGCATGGGGAACTCGAGAACGGTGCCCTTGCCGAGCTCGGCTTCGATTCGGCTGCGGAGCGCCACGAGGCCGAATTGCCGGAGCTGGTTCCGCAGCCCCCAGATCACGGAGCGGGCTTCATCCAACGACTCGAACGATGCGATCGGAAGGATGATGGCCGTCCAGCGGACCTGGGTCGGCTCCGAGAGCTCGCCGGCATGGTCGCGAAAGTAGCGGCGCAGCTCGGTCACGGTGACGTCGAAGTCGAAGCGCGATCGCGGCCGGATCAGTCCCACGTTCTGCGCGGGCCGAACCCCTTGTTTCCGGAAGTAGAGCTCCCTCTGGATGTCCTCTTCCGAGCGCTCACGAAAGTCCAGCAGGCTCACACCGTTGGCCGACAGAGCTTGCAACAGCTTGGTCGCGTCTCCGCCGTGCTTCTGGCGAACCTGGTTGTCGATGTACCAGTCGATGTGCTCCTGCGAGACCTGGATTCCTTGCTTGTCCGCATCCTGTAGCTGCAGCTTGTCGACGATGACTTGTTGGACGACTTGCTCGATGTCCTGCTGACGGCCGGCCGCCTGGACCGCCGCACGCTCCTGGATCTCGGACAGCGTGATGACCTTGCCGTTGACCCTTCGAAAGATGCGATCCACCACCCGGGATTCTCGCCCTTCAGGCTGGGCCGCGAGCGGGCTCGCCAGGAGCAGTGCGATGATCCACATGCTGACTTGAAACACGGTTCCGAACAGAGCCCGCGCGACCGATACGGGAAGCGGCTGCTGAGCTGGGAGCCGCTTCCTCGACGGTGCCACTGATCGAGCGGAGAGGTGCCGAGCAAGCGAGAATTCGGAATGCGCTGTCGTCGCAACGGCGGCCCCGGCCCAAGCTCGCTTGCGCAGAGCCCTCGCCGACAGACTCGGTCTTTGACTCGCTCGACT
>JAVJTD010000020.1:0-3842 GCA_040219065.1 Planctomycetota bacterium | reverse complement strand
TCGGTGCATTGGAGTGCCCAGGCCGAAGCGAGCCGGTGGTGGAGTCTGCCTTTGAGCGCTTTCAACGTGCGAGCTTGGGCCGGGGTCGAGCGTGGCCACGGAGTTTCGGATGTGAGGTCGGGTCCTCTTCGAGACGCTTGGAGAGAGGACACGGAGACCGGCTGAAGCCGGCGGTCCGAAGGGGACGTCCGAAGCCGGCGCTCCGAAGCCGGCGGTGCGATTGCCGAACCGATCAAGAGGTGCTTCCGGTGCGGTGAGAGCTTTTAATGGGCGCACCGTGCACTGCGACGCGAGAGATGCCCCATGAACCGACGCTCACTGTTTCTGATCGTGCCCTTGCTCGGGCTGGCGATCCTTGCGCTTTGGCTCCTGAATCGGGAGCCGGCGGCCAGGCCCACTGAGAAGACGCCGGCGGCCGAGGAGCCCGGGAGTGACGTGGCGGCGGTCGGGGAATCCGGCGTGGTCTTGCCGGAGCGAGTATCCGAGGAGGTGGTCGAGGGCGAGCCGTCCATTCAAGACACGGACCCGAGCGACGCGATTCGAGTCCTCGTCCGCACCGAGTCGGGGAGTGCTCTGAAGGATGTCCCGGTCTGCATCGACGTGTCCATGCGAGAGAATCCGAGGATGCGGCGCTCGATACGCCAGGGGCTCACCGGTGAGGACGGGATCGCCGTGATCGCGAGAGAGGCCTGGCGCCGCGAGACGGAGCTCCCTAGTCGATCGAATGAGGAGCTTCGCGTCGAGATCGCCTGTGGCTTGCCTCTCGACCCTCGCGTCGGTGTCGAGATCGAGAGTGCCGCGAGCCTGGACGAGCTGGTCGAGCTCGTCGTCCCCGACTCTGCCCGGCGGTGGCTCGAGGACTTGAGGGTGCTCGTCGTCGACGAGTCGAACCGTCCCCAGGCGGGCGTCCCGGTCGAGCTCGCCGAGAAGAGCCTCCGAGCCGGGAGCTCCGATCAGAGTATGGCCACGGCGACGACGAATGACGAAGGCTTCGCTGATCTGCCTTTGGAGAAGCTGGTCGAGCGACTCGGCCACTACCAGTCGCTTGGCATCGCGACCGAGTACTTGGTGACGGTCGACCTGGCTCTTGCGGACGTGCCGCGTATCCCGGTGAGCTTTTCGGGGGGAAGGCAGGTGATTCGACTCGTTCTGCCCTCGACCGCGACGCTCGAGATCGAGGTCCTCGACCACGAAAGCCGGCCGGTCACGGCTGCAGGATCGGTGGCGCTCTTCTGGCGAGACCCGGCCGCTGCGACCACCGACACGCGCTTCGACCGGCTGCACGATCACATCCGCCAGCTCGAGGCGGGTGTGGCGACCTACGAGCGAGTCGGGCTGGGCCTGGAATTCCAAGTGAGCGCCGGCGTGTCCGATGGCAGCTCGGGGGCGAAAGGAGAGATCTTCCTGGGTCCGACGACAGCCGGAGAGACCCAGCGCGTGACAGTGCAGCTCTCGATCCCCAGCCCTTGGGTCACGGGACGAGTGGTCGACGAGAATCGGCGGCCGATTCCGAGTCATTACCTGGTCGTCGAAGACTGGTCGGAGCCCGAGACACCGAGGTCTGCCGCCTCGGGGCCGAAGCGGCCAGGCTGGCTCACGATGACGACCGACGCAGACGGGCGATTCCGGTTCCAGGTCGTCGTCGGCTCGGACCAGAACCGCTCGCGCCATCTGCGCTTCCTCGAGAAAGAGTCTCCTGGGGGCGACTACGTGGCGAACGGCCGTTGGGCGCGGCGAGACATTCCGGTCGTGCTGAGCGCCGGGTCGACTCACGACCTGGGTGACGTGCAGATGGAGGCGATCCCGATCCTCGTCGCCGGCCGAACGGTGCTGGTCGACGGGACCCCGCTCGGCAGCGTCTACGTCACTCTTCAGCATCCCTACGGCCCCCCCGATGAGAGGAGGTGGACGAACGATACGAGAGTCTCGGCCGACGCCAATGGCTACTTCGAGATGCGGGATCCGGGTGAGTGGGACGTGATCCGGATTCGAGGCCACCGTCTACCCGATCACTTCGGCTCGAGCGAGGACATCGTCCCGGGCTCGACGGATGTGGTTCTGGTGATGCACGACAAGAAGGAGCAGGAGAAGAGCCTGGGGCGTCTCGAGGGTCGCTTGCGGCTGGACGAGGACATCCCCGTTTTCGCGCTTCATGTGGAGATCCGCTGCGGCGGCGTGCAGCGCGACCGCGAGGTGGGCCCGTTCGGCTACTTCGGATTGCCAGGCGCGAAGCCCGGGATCGCGACGCTCGAGGTGAAGACCCAGGACGGCGACTGGCTGATCGACCGAATGGAGGGCGTCGAGATCGTGGCGGGAGAGAAGGCGACCGACGAGCGACTTCAGGGCTGGGACCTGCGCGGGAAGATCCGCCGGCTCGAGGTGAGAGTCCTGACCGAGAGTGGTCAGCCGATCGTGAACACCAAGTTGCGCGTCGATGCCCATTCTGGCGGCGGGGACTGGATCGAGACGGACGGAGATGGGAAGCTTCAAATGATCGTTCCAGCCGAGATCGAGACATACGTCATTCGGAGCGAAGCGTTCGGAGCCGGTGAGCTCCAGTGGAACGAGCCGCCCGGTCGAGAGATCACCCTTCGGAAATGAGGCGCTAGCACGATGAAGAAGTTCGCCGAGTCCGCCGAGCGGAACTGCGAGTCCATCTGGGAGAATCTCGGCCCGCTCCTCCCCGAGAGCGGACTGGTCTTGGAGATCGCCTCGGGCACAGGGCAGCACGTGGTCCACTACGCCGAGCGCACGCCCGAACTGACCTGGCAGCCGACCGACGTCGAGCCCGAAAACATCACCAGCATCGCGCACTACGTCGCCGAAGCCGAGCTGAAGAACGTGCGGACCCCGCTCCTCTTGGACGTCACCTCCAACGAGTGGCCCGTGAAGAGCGCCGACGTCGTCGTGTGCATCAACATGATCCACATCGCTCCCTGGAAAGCGACCCGCGGCCTCTTTCGAGGCGCAGCGCGCGTCCTGGGAAAGGGAGGTCTCTTGTTCCTCTACGGTCCGTACCTGGTCGAAGGGCGAGAGACCGAGCCGAGCAACCTCGAGTTCGACGCCGACCTCAAGTCCCGAGATGCATCGTGGGGCTTGAGGAAGCTGGAAGACGTCGGCGAAGTCGGCGAGAAGCAAGGCCTCGAGCTGGTCGCCCACATCGACACCCCGAAGAACAACCTCTCCGTGATCTTCCGCCGCACGTGAGCCACGGTCGGTGGTGAGTGTACCGTTGCCTTACGAGCTCGAGAGTTCTGGAGTGCCCAAGCCGAGCGAGCCGGTGATCGGGTTTGTCTGCGAGGGCTTTCCCGAGCGAGCTTGGGCCGGGGGCACGACGTGAACCTACTGGAGCAGCGAGCCCGTTCCGCGATCCAAGCGGGCGGGACGCCCGCGCTCCCAGTGGTTCCAAGTCAGCCGCGCCCCCGGGCGCGGCGCCCGGAGCATACAGGGGGTGAAACGCGCACGATGAAGTGCCCAAGTCGAAGCGAGCCGGTGACCGAGTCTGTCTGCGAGGGCTTTCCCGAGCGAGCTTGGGCCGGGGCGGCCGTGCGACGACAGCGCACTCCGAGCGGCCCCTTGCTCGGCGCCTCCTGGCTCGATCGTCAGCGCCGTCGAGGAAGCGGCTCCCAGCTCGGTGACCGCTCCCCGTTTCGGTCGCGCGGGCTCTGGTTGGTTCGCGCGTCGTGAAGCCGACACTCCGTCCCCCGCAGCATCGAGCCACGGAGCTTCGGATGTGAGGTTTGGGCCCTCTCCGAGGCGCTTGGATGGAGGACACGGAGACCGGCTGAAGCCGGCGGTCCGAACGACAACGTGACTAGTTTCAGATCAGCGGCGCCCCCGCC
>JAVJTD010000007.1:0-5209 GCA_040219065.1 Planctomycetota bacterium | reverse complement strand
AGCTCCTCGATGAGCTGGTGCGCCACCGAGCCGGCGTTCCCGAAGCCTTGGATCACGCACCGGCTGCCATCCAGGCTCAGGCCGATCCTGCGAGCGACGTTCTCGATGGCGAACACGCATCCGCGAGCGGTCGCCTCGCGACGTCCGAGGGAGCCACCGATCTCGATCGGCTTACCGGTCACGACGGCTGGCATCGCGTGACCTTTCGTCATGGAGATGGTGTCCATGATCCAGGCCATCGTCTGAGCATTCGTATTGACGTCGGGAGCGGGGATGTCGACGTTGGGTCCGATCACCGCGACGAGCTCCGAGGCGAAGCGGCGGGTGAGAGACTCCACCTCGTGCAATGACATCTCTTTGGGGTTGCAGATCACTCCGCCCTTGGCGCCGCCATAAGGGAGGCCCATCACGGAGCATTTCCAGGTCATCCACATCGCCAGCGCGCGCACCTCGTCGAGGGTGACGCCGGGGTGGTAGCGGATGCCGCCCTTCGTCGGACCGAGTCCCATGCTGTGCTGCACGCGAAAGCCGGTGAACACCTCGATGCCGCCGCGGTCCCTTCGGATCGGGCAGGCGACCGTAAGCTCTCGCCGAGGCCTGGCCAGGATAGCGTGGATGTCGGGATCGAGGTGGACGCGCTGGGCGACGGCATCGAGCTGGGCCAGCGCCATGTGCCACGCGTTGTAGTCTTGGAGGGGAGCCTCGGGGATCCGAGCTGAAACGTCTTGAGTCGTCATCGGGCGTCGCTCCTTGGCCGGTCTCTGGCGACCAGGTCGCAGGTGCCGGGAGGATGGTGTCTCGTACCCCTTTGAACTCGGGACGAGAATGCTAGAGTCTAGCGCCCGCGCCGTCCGGGAAACAGCGGGCAGGTGTTGGCGAAACGAGTGCGATCGACTGTGGGCAGTGATGTGCGTCGTGATCTTCGATTGGCAACCCGGTACTTCGGTCCCCCTGCGGTTGGGCGCCAATCGGGACGAGCTGCGCCGCCGGCCGTGGGAGCCTCCGGCCTGGCGACCGGGCGCCGTGCCGATCCTGTGCCCACTCGATCTCGAAGCGGGGGGCACCTGGCTAGGGCTCAATGCTCGGGGTCTCTGCGTCGCATTGACCAATCGCGATGAAGCGGCTCTGTCCGCCGGGCTCTCCCGCGGGATCCTGGTCCGTGAGCTCCTCGGAACCGAGAGCCACGCGGCTGCCGAGGCCAGGCTGGGCAGCCTTCTCCAAGAGCATCGCTTCTCTCCTTTCAACCTGCTGATCGCCGATGCCGAGGCAGTCTCGGTGCACCGGCACGGCGCGGGCTCGGACGAGAGGCGCAAGCCAGGGCCCGGTGTCCACGTGCTGACGAATCGGCACGACCTCGACCCGGCGCTCTTGGCACCCGTCCGGGAGGACATCGAGGAAGCTCGGTCCCGAGGACCTTTCGCCTTGGAAGATGCCATCTTTGCACGGCTGCGCGATCATCGTTCGTGGGACGAGACAGACTACGCGATCTGCAAGCATGGGGAAGGCTACGGCACGCTCTCCTCGGCGTGGATCCGTCTGGGGGAAGAGGCCAGGATGGCGTTCTGCACGGGGCCGCCTTGCCAAGGAGCATTCGCCCCTTGCCCGAGGAGACCGGAGGCCGGCTCGTGACGCCGCCGCTGTCGGTCCTCTTGCCGGTCAAGAATGCCGAGGCGACGTTGCCGTCTTGTCTGCGGAGCCTCTTGCGGCAGACGTTCTCACGCTTCGAGATCGTGGCGGTGGACGACGGCTCCGACGACGCCAGCCGAAGGGTGCTCGACTCGTACGCGCGGCGAGACGATCGGTTGCGCGTCGTCGATGGGCCAGCGAAGGGGATCGTCGCCGCGCTGGAGACGGGCTTCTCGGCGTGCCGGGCGCCGATCATCGCCCGCATGGACGCCGACGACGTGGCGCTGCGCCGGCGGTTCGAGCTGCAGTGGCGTCACCTCGCCGAGCACTCCGACATCGACCTGGTGAGCTGCTTGGTGACGAGCGTGCCCGCGCGGGATGTTCGCGAAGGATATCGCATCTACGAGGAGTGGCTGAACGCGCTCGTGCATCACGAGGACATCGCCCGCGAGATCTTCATCGAGAGCCCGATCGCGCACCCGACCGTGATGATGCGACGCGGGGCGCTCGAGCGGGCCGGAGGATATCGAGATGCGGGCTGGGCGGAGGACTACGACCTCTGGCTGAGGATGTGGCGCTCGGGCGCGCGGTTCGCCAAGGTGCCTCACCTCTTGCACCTCTGGCGCGACCACCCTAGCCGGCACTCCCGCACCGATGCGCGCTACTCGGTCGAGAACTTCCTCCGCTGCAAGGCGCACCATCTCGCGAGGGGCCCTCTGAGCGAGCAGCTCCCACTCGTGATCTGGGGGGCGGGCATGAAGGGGCGCCGGCTCGCCAAGCACCTGATTCGCGAAGGGCTCTCGATCCGGGCCTTCATCGACATCGATCCTCTGAAGATCGGGCGAGAGCTCAGGGGAGCGCCGGTCTGCTCGCCGGACAGCTTGCCGGGCTTTCGCGGCCATCCGATCCTGGCGGCGGTCGGATCGCGAGGCGCGCGGGCGGAGATTCGCGCTCGTCTCGAAGCGGCCGGATTCTTCGAGACCGGTGACTTCCTCTGCGTCGCGTGATCGTTCCTCACCAGGGAAGCGCCAAGATGGGGGAGTGAGTCGATGAACAAAGCAAGCTAGACACCTCCGCCCGTGGTCTCGTATTCTCGTCCGCCCGAATGGGAGGACGGCCCCGGCGACGACCTCCCGCCTCGACGCGGGTTCCAAGCGATTCCATGCGCATCCGTCATGACGTTTCTGGTCGAACAGACCACCCTGCCGAATCGTCGCTGCCCGCCGAAGCGAGCGGCCGACCGTCGAGGCATCACACAGGGAACGTGAGGAGACCATGAAAAACGGACTCAGACGAAGGGCATGGCTCGTGGCGCTCGCCAGCGTGCTGCTGGCGGTGCACGGCTTTGCCGACGAGGTCACCCTGCGCAACGGTGACAAGCTCTCGGGACGGGTCGTCTCGCTCGATGGTGACACCCTGAAGATCCACTCGGATGTGCTCGATGCGGACGTCGAGATTCCGTGGGATCAGGTCATGTCCTTCCAGACCGACGGACTGGTCGAGGTCGAGATGCCCGACGGTCGCAAGGTGATGGGCCGCGTCTCCATGCCCGCCGCCGCGGACGCGCGGATCATCACCAGCGCCGGTGACGAGGAGAGCCTCAGCCGAGACGGATTCAAGATCTCGACCGGCGAGTCCGAGGAGGAGTCGCCCTGGAGCGGCAACGTCCGGTTGGACTTCGCCACGACGCAAGGCAACTCCAATACCGCGACATTCGGCACATCGGCGCGCGTGCAGCGAGAGACCGACAAGACCGTCCTCTCGGCCTATTTCCAGAGCTTTTTCCAGCGATCGGATGGCGAGCGCAATGCCGAGAACTACTCGTGGGGCGCCCGGGCCGATTACAAGTTCACCGAGCGAGCCTACGGCTACCTCTCGGCGGATTGGCTCTCTGACAGCTTTCGTCAATTGAATCTCAGGACCCAGCTCGGCTTGGGTGGCGGCTACAAGTTCATCGACGAAGAAAACCTCGACTTCGCGGGTGAGCTCGGACTGACGTACACCGATGACGACTTCCAGGAGCCGAATTGGCTCGAGCGACTGGCCGATCCGACCATCAAGAGCGCCGACGACGAGTACGTCTCGGCACGAGTCGCCGAGTCGCTCAATTGGAAGATCAACGAGACCGTCGAGCTGCGGCACTTCGCCGAGTGGCTCCCCAACGTCGAGGACCCGTTCAACGACTACCTCATGCGCGCGATCATCGAGCTCCGCGTCGCACTCGACCAGAACCTCTACCTCGAGGTCGGTGCCGAGGATCGTTACGACAACACTCCGCCCAAGGACATCAAGCGCAACGACCTTCGCGTCTTCGCCGCCTTGGGGTATAGCTGGTGACCCAACCAGGTTGAGCGAACGGCTCGGGCGCGGCTCAACGGTCGAGCTCGAGCCTCGCTTGCTTCACCAGCGCTTCGAGCAACGTCGTGTCGTGATCCTCGCTGCGGTAGCGGAAATCGATGACGTGGCGTCCCAGGTCGACGCCATTGCGGTAGAGGTAACGCTCGAGGCGTTGCCGGGCGTGGCGCTCGATCGAGACGAGATTCATCGCGGCGGCTTCGTCGGGAACACCGCGTAGCAGCCGGGTCTCGAGTGTCACGGTGCGCAGGCCGTCTTGGTGCATGCCGTGGAAGTCCTCGCGCACCGGCTCTTCGTGGGCGATGCCCCAGGACCAGCTCGGCTCGAAGCGGAGGCTCTCGATCCTCGGGCCGTCCTCGGCGTGCAGCATCAAGCTGTACATCGCCGAGCCGGGACCGCCGGGGGCGATGGTGATATCGTCGCTGACGAGGAAGAGGGTCTCGTCGGGCAGCCCGAGGTCCTTGAGAATGCGATAGGCGATCGGCTCGATGTCGGGATAGGCCACCATCGGGAAGAGCTCGGACTTGAGCGGTGACCACACTCGCGGCGGCTCGGCCTCGAGGTCGAACGGGCGCCCCGAGTCGATGATCTGATGACGAAAGCGCAAGCGCCTGCCCTGGAGCTCGAACCAGACCACCCGCGTACCCAGTCGTTGGCTGAGATGGCGAGCGAGCTCGGCGTCGGCGCGCTCCGATCGCTTTTCGACGAGCACGCTCCAGCCGCCGGTCGGCGGGAGCGCGATCACGCCGCGACGACGATCCTTGTCGAGGAAATGGCGTGAGGGGTCGTCACGCCGGGTCAACTGTCGGAAGCGCTCTTCGAACCACTCGCTCAGGTAGAGGCTCAGCTCGGAGGTGAGCTGCTCGAAGTCGTCCGTCTCGATGAAGATCTGTGCGCTGTTGAGGCTCATTCCGCTCGCTCGGACTCGGGACGAAAAGGAAGCAGGCTAACGGATCGGGCGAGGGGATGCACGGGCCGGTCGGTGCTTGGGTGCTTGGGTGCTGTGGTGCTGTGGTGCTTGGGTGCTTGGGTGCTGTGGTGCTGTGGTGCTGTGGTGCTGTGGTGCTGTGGTGCTGTGGTGCTGTGGTGCTTGGGTGCTTGGGTGCTTGGGTGCTTGGGTGCTTGGGTGCTTGGGTGCTTGGGTACTTGAATGCTTGGGTGCTTGGATACTTGGGTGCTTGGGTGAGTGAAACGGGAAGTTGCCGCCTCGTCACCCGTTCACCCAGAC
>JAVJTD010000033.1:0-5385 GCA_040219065.1 Planctomycetota bacterium | reverse complement strand
TGACGTTCGATCAGAACGCGGCCGCGGCCGGTGACTACTGGGGGAACCTGATCGGTGCCGGCGAGAACGGGGCCGTGTTCACCGGCAACACGCCGATCCTCTGGTTCGCGCTGATCTGCTTCGTGGTGAACTTCGTGCTGATTTACCGCGGCATCAGCAAGGGCATCGAGGTCTTCTGCAAGGTCGCGATGCCGCTGCTCATCCTCTTCGCGATCGCGATGCTCGTTCGCGTTCTCACCCTCGAGCCGTACACCGATGCGGACGGAGCCACCCGCACGGTCAGCGATGGGCTCGGGTTCATGTGGAACCCGGACTGGAAGCAGCTCGGCAACGCCAGTGTGTGGCTGGCGGCTGCTGGCCAGATCTTCTTCTCGCTGAGCGTCGGCTTCGGCATCATCCTGACGTACGCCAGCTATCTGAAGAAGGACGACGATGTCGTTCTCTCGGGACTGACCGCGACGTCGATGAACGAATTCTGTGAAGTGATCCTGGGCGGCATGATCTGCGTGCCGGCCGCCTTCATCTTCCTCGGACAAGATGCGGCGAGCCAAGGGACGTTCGGCCTCGGCTTCTCGACGATGCCGGCCATCTTCGACTTCATGCCCGGTGGTACCGGTCAGATCTTCGGCGCCATCTGGTTCGGCCTGCTCTTCCTGGCGGCGGTAACCAGCTCGGTCTCGATGCTTCAGCCGGCGATCGCGTTCCTGGAAGAAGGCTTCGCCCTGAACCGGAAGCAGAGCGTGACGCTGCTCGGCGGCCTGACGATCGTGGGCGCTGGCTTGATCATCTACTTCAGCAAGGGCGCCGCGGCTCTCGATGCGGTCGACTTCTGGGTCGGCACGTTCCTGATCTTCATTTTGGCGTCTGGCCAGGTGATCTTGTTCGGCTGGATCTACGGTGCCGAGAAGGGTCGCCAAGAAGCGAACCGCGGCGCGGAGATTCGGATCCCGGCTGCCTTCTCCTTCGTCATCAAGTACGTGACGCCGGCCTTCCTGATCGCGGTGTTCGTGCTGTGGTGCTTCCAAGAGCTGCCCAAGCGAATCGCGGCGATGACGCCGGGTACCGCGAGTGCCGAGGCTCTGGCGAGCAACTATCAGGGCCAGTTCCAAGCCGCTTTGGGGCTCGACAAGGCAGAAGAAGGCTCCGAAAAAGAAAAAGCCCTGAAGACTTGGTCGGGCTCTGTGTCCGCGGAGGTCGAGAAGCTCGCCGATGTCCACGACGCCAGCAAGCTGGAGGCACTCGCCACGGAGCAGCAGCCCGAGCTCGTAGGTCTCGTCCTCGGAGCCGATTCCGATCTGGAGTCGGCCGTGCGGAAGGAAGCGGTTCGCTTCTCTCGCAATCGCGCCGCGAGTGCACGGAAGATGACGGGCGCGAAACAGGACATCGACCCCAGGGTCGTCTTCGCGGAGACCTATCGAAAGCGCGCCGAGGGACTGGTCGACGAGGGCAGAAGCGGCAAGCCGAGTGAGGTCGCTCTCAAAAGCTGGCAATCGAGTCTGGTCGCCGGGTTGGCGAATCACGAGTTCACCGAAGACAACGATTCCGACCTCGAGTCCCTCGTCGCCGGGCTCGATTCCGAGCTGTTCGCTGCATTGACTCCCGACGAGTCCGTCTCGGGCTGGGATGTCGCCGTCGGTCAGAATGCCGCTCGAGTGGCCGGTCAGAAAGCCGCGGGCGCGGCCGAGGGCGCCGTCACCCAGCGCACGACCTCGATCTTGTTGATCCTGGTCCTCATCGGCTTCGTGCTGGTCACCAACGCGGCGGGTCGTTTGTGGAAGAAGCAGGGCCACGAGCCCGGCGGTGCTTTGAAGTCATCACAGTGAGAGCTGAGGAGATCGAGAGATGAACGCTTCTGGCATCGCGATGATGGCCATCAGCTTCACGCTGGTGATCGGCCTCGTCATCTTCTGTATCACCAAGGTCATGAGCGAGAGCAAGCCGACCGAGCACGTGCACGGTCCGCTCGACATCGACACCAAGGATACGGACGCCTGATTCCAACGCGGGCGCCCCGTTGGGCGTCTCAGGACATTCGAGGGGGTGTGGACACCATGAATGGCGTCCACGCCCCCGTCTCGTTTCTCGGGAGAACTCCATGGTCTCGTGGCTCGTCCTCGCCTTGACTCTCTTCGGCTCGCTCTGCGAGGACCCCGGCGTCGCGCCGGGGCTCGCCGTCTTGACCCCCGAGCCGCTCTTCGCTCACGTCCAATACCTCGCCGGGCCCGAGCTCGAGGGGCGCGGTGTCGGTCAGCCGGGCAATGAGAAGGCGGTGGCTTACATCGCAGACGTGTTCGAGAAGTCGGGGCTCGAGCCGATCGACGGGGAGACCGGCTACCGTCAGGTCTTCGAGAAGACAGCCTTCGACGGTAAGAAATTCTCGATGGCGAACGTCGCGGGAATCCTCGAAGGACGCGACAAGGACCTGGCCCGTGAGGTCCTGCTCGTCGGTGCGCATTTCGATCACATCGGTCGGATCGGCGAGGCCGTCTACCCGGGCGCGGACGACAACGCGTCGGGGACGGCGGTCCTGCTCGGCGTGGCCAGCGCGCTGGCCAAGTACGGCCCCCGCCCGAAGCGGACGATCTGCTTCGTGGCCTTCAACGGCGAGGAGGGGAACTTCAACGACCCGTCGCGGCCGCAGTTCTGGTCGCTGGCGGGCTCGACCGCCTTCGCCCAGCGCAAACCGCTCGGTGATCGTCCCATCGTCGGCATGATCAACATGGACATGGTGGGGCGGTACCTGTTCGAAGACGTCCTCGCATTGCCGTCGGTGGCGGTGGTGCACTCGACGCCGAATCCATTCGGTGAGGCGGTGGCACAGGCGAAGGCCTCTTGCCGGCTGGGCGTGTTCCAGGCACCGCTCGGATACCTGACGTGGACCAACGACGCGTATCGCAGCGACCACGCGCCCTTCGCGCAGCAGGGGATCCCGATCCTGTGGCTCTCGACGAGCATGCACGTCGACTATCACCGGCCGACCGACCGCCTCGAGAAGGTGCGGCCCGAGCAGCTCGCCCGCATCGCTCGCTTCGTGTACCTGACCTTGGTGGCCGCCGCTGACGCGCCCGCGGAAACGTTCGCTCACCGGTAACGTGATGAAGAGCCACCGACTCGCGATCCTGCTCTTCTTGCTGGCGATCCCGTATCCCTTGCTGCTGATCGCTTGGTGGCTGGAGCCGGGATGGGTGCCGGGGCTGGCACACGTCCTCGAACAGATCTTCTTCTACGGGTTCTGGGCGATGGTGGCGGGTATCCCGGTGCTGGCTCTGGTCTATCCGCCATTCGGTCAGAAAGTCTCGAAGCACTGGAAGCGCTTCTCGGCGCAGCTTCGAGCCGACCGAGCGATGTACCGGGAGCTGCTCACCCAGATCGAGCACTTCCCGAATGCGACTGCCTTCTACCGGCTCGGGCTGTACTGGCAGGAGCAGTACGAATGGGACGACTCGATCCTGATGCTGCAGCGTGCGCTCGAGCTCGATCCCGATCTCCTCTCGGCGCGGTACCGGCTCGCCCTGGCCTACTTCGAGACAGGACAGTTCCAGAGCGCGGTCCAGGAGCTCGAGACCGTCGTGGAGCGGGAGCGCTCGCACGCGTTCGGTGAGGCGATCCTGATGCTCGCCCGGGCTCTCGAGGAGGCGGGCCGCTCCGAGGATGCGCTCGAGCGGTATCGTGAGTACCTCACGTACTCGGGCGGCCGGCCCGAAGGCTGCGTGCGGCTCGGGCTCTTGCTGGAGCGGATGGGCGAATCGGGAGAGGCGCGGGAGCTGTACCGGCGAGCGATCGATCACGCCGAGGATGCTCCCGAGTTCACGCAAGGCCAAGACCGCGTGTGGTCCCGTCAGGCCCAGCAACGCTTACGCGCCTTGGGAGGAGATGCGGCATGAATCGCAGACCGGCTTCGAACCGGATGACGAACTACCCGGCGACGATGGTGTTCTTCGCGATCAACCTGCTCTTCCTGGTGCGGACGATGGCGAGCCAGGATGCGGGAACGCTGCTCGAAGCGGGGGCGGTCCGAACGGATCGCCTGTGGGCGGGCGACTACTGGCGGCTCCTCACCGCCGGCTTCGTCCATGTGGGGTTTGCTCATTTCTTCATGAACATGCTGGGCCTGCTGCTCTTGGGGCGGTTGGCCGAGCAGCTCCTCGGGGTGCGTTGGTACACGGTGCTGTACCTGATCTCGGGAATCTTGGGGTTCGCGGCGTCGCAGATCCTGCATCCCGTGGGCGTGGTGACGGCGGGAGCGTCGGCGTCAGGCTTCGGGATCGTCGGCATGATCCTCGGCTCGGAGATGCGCCGCGGTCGACACGTACTCGAGGTGTTCCAGTACTCGCTCGGGCGCCTGCTGCTGTTCTACATCGCCTTCAGCTTCCTCTTCGGGTTGATGCAGCACAACATCGACAACTACGCCCACGCCGGTGGATTTCTCGGCGGTTTCTTCGGCGCCTACTTCCTCATGCGGTCGCCGTGGGAGGAGAAAGGGCAGAAGCGCACCTGGGTGAGGGTCGCCGTCGCGCTCTTGATGATCGAGGTCGTCGTCTATGCGAACGTGCCGGTCCCGAACTGGATCTTCCACCTCTATGCCGGCGTGGAGCGCATCAGCCGCCATGAGTACGAGAAGGTCTCAGACCATCTCGACCTCGCCGATGAGCTCTCGGGTCGCAGCAACAACTCGGACTACTACCGGAGCTTCCTCGCCGGCAAGCGAGGAGAGTTCGATAAGGGGCGAGCGCTCCTGGACCCCTACTTCCCTCCGACGAGTACTCGGCCGCTTCCGCCCGGGGAAGTCGCCGCCTACTTGCGACACAAGTACTTCGGTGCCCGCGGACCACAGCCTTTGAACTGGGCCTCCCTTCGCCATCTCGCCTCGACCGCGCCGGATCCGAGCGACGTGCGCCGCATCATGACGCACCTGACTTGGCTGGCGATCCTTCTGCAGGATCTGCCCCAGATTGCCCAATTCGAGTCCTATCTCACCGATGAAGACCCGGCCCGACGCTCGTACTATGCGCTCGGCACGCTCGGCGCCACGCGGATCATGCTGGGAAAGACAGAGGCCGGGCTCGAAGATCTGGACGCCGCTCTTCGTTACCTGAAGCGCGAGCTCGAGCGCTCCGACGATCTCTCCCTCGAGGTCGCACTGGCGTATCCTCCATTCTTGTTCAGCTCGGACTTGGAAGCGCTGTTCCTGTCGTTCCAAGCGATCGGCGAGGCAGGGCGTGGAAACTCCGCTGAAGCGGAGCGTCTACGAGAGAGGGCCCTGAAGCTCGATCCCCTCTGCGAGGCGCGGGACATCGTCGCCGAGAAGCTGGGCGAGTAGGACTGGGCGGACGGCGCAGGCCGAAGCATGCTGCATCGATCGGAGCCCGAACAGGTCCCTGGCGC
>JAVJTD010000554.1:0-4122 GCA_040219065.1 Planctomycetota bacterium | reverse complement strand
CTAGCCGTCCTGGCTCCGGCGTGGCCAAGACCGGGGAGGTAGCGTCTTTCTGCGGAGCCAGGACGGCTAGAACCCTATGCGTTGGAAGTCGAGCCGTTGAACGTTCTGTAAAGCCTGGCTCGCCGAGAGGCCGCTCCGCTCGAGTCTTGGAAGTTGAGTGTCGGACGTTGAGCCGTTGAACGTTCGAGGAGGCCCAAGCCCCCTCACACCCTGCGCCCCGTGATACAATCCTCGGCTCGCTCCGGATGGGCACTTGGCGAGCAGTGGCTCGCTACCGGGGCGTTGACGTCTCGAGCTCACGAAGGCGCATCGATGAGGATCGGCCTCGCCCAGATCGACACCACCGTCGGCGATCTCGTCCGCAATTCCAAGAAGCTGATCGCGGCCTACCGCGAAGCGGTCCGGGCCGGCGCCGAGCTGGTCGTCTTCCCCGAGCTCACGCTCACCGGTTACCCGCCCAAGGACCTGCTCGAGAGCAGTGAGTTCATCGAAGCGAATCTCCGCGCCCTCGACGCCGTCACGAAGGAGATCGGTGCGGTTCCGGCCCTAGTGGGCTTCGCCGAGCCGAATCCGGCCGAGCGCGGCAAGCCGCTCTTCAACTCGGCGGCCTGGATCGAGAACGGCAGCATCCGCGGCGTCCACCGCAAGATGCTCCTGCCGACCTACGATGTGTTCGACGAGGATCGCTACTTCGAGACCGGTCGCACTCCATTGGTCGTCGAGTACGGCGGCCGCAAGATCGGCATTACCATCTGTGAGGACGTCTGGACCGACGGTCTCTCGCGCTCGCTGTACGAGGTCGACCCCGTCGCCGAGCTGAAGAAGCAGGGTGCCGAGCTCGCCATCAACCTGTCGTCGTCGCCGTTCGAAGTCGAGAAGGACGCGCTTCGGCACCGGCTGGTCTGCAAGCATGCCAAGATGCACTCGCTCCCGTTCGTCTACGTGAACCTCATCGGCGGCAACGACGATCTGGTCTTCGACGGCAACTCCTTCGTCTGCGATGCGAACGGCGTGGTGACGCACTCACTCGCCTCGTTCGCCGAGGAGATCCGTGTCATCGATGTCGACGCCGCTCCCGAATCGCCACCCGCGCCGCTGCCCGAGACGCTCGATTCGGTGTTTCGCGCGCTCGTTCTCGGCACCCGCGACTACGCGCACAAGTGCGGCTTCCGCACCGCCGTGCTCGGTCTCTCGGGCGGCATCGACTCGGCGCTCACCGCCGCGATCGCGGCGCGCGCGTTCGGTCCCGAGAACGTCCTCGGCGTGACCATGCCATCGCGATACTCCTCGAGCGGCAGCGTCGACGACAGCGTCGCCCTTGCGAAGAACCTCGCCATCCGCCTGCAGACGATCCCCATCGAGGGCATCTTCTCCTCCTTCCTCGAGGCGCTCGCGCCCGAGTTCGAAGGCCTCGCCCCGGACGTCACCGAGGAGAATCTCCAAGCGCGCATCCGCGGCTCCTTGCTCATGGCGATCTCCAACAAGCGTGGCTGCCTCCTGCTCTCTACCGGCAACAAGTCCGAGATGGCGGTCGGCTACTGCACGCTGTACGGCGACATGAACGGCGGCCTCGCGGTCATCTCCGACGTTCCCAAGACGATGGTCTACGACCTCTGCCGGTTCCTGAACCGCTCTGGCGAAGTGATCCCCGAGTCGACGATCACCAAGCCGCCGTCGGCCGAGCTGCGTCCCGATCAGAAGGACACCGACTCCTTGCCCGACTACGAGATCCTCGACCCGCTGCTGCGACGTGTCGTGGAAGAGCGCGCCGGTCGCGACGAGCTCATCGCCGAGGGCCACGACCCGGCGCTCGTCGATCGGATCGTTGGGATGGTCGATCGCAACGAGTACAAGCGTAAGCAAGCCGCACCGGGATTGAAGGTCACCTCCAAAGCGTTCGGCACCGGCCGCCGCATCCCCCTGGCCATGCGTCGCTCGGGGTTCCGTCCCGAGGACCTTCAGGCGTGACCGCGCCTCGCCTCTCGATCGGCGCGGCGCTCCTCGCCGCGCTCACGCTGCTGGCCGGCTGCAGCGACTCCCGTCCGTCCGTCTTGCTCATCAGCATCGACACCCTGCGCGCCGATCATCTCGGCACCTACGGCGACGCTTCCGCGCGCACACCGAGCCTCGATGCGCTCGCCAAGGAAGGCGTCACCTTCCTCGATGCCCAAGCGCCGGTTCCCTTGACGCTGCCCTCGCACACCACCTTGATGACCGGCCTCGATCCCTATCTCCACGGCGTGCACGACAACGGCCTCTTCGTCGTTCCTCCCTCCGCGCAGACCCTCGCCGAGAGCCTCCGCGCCGAGGACTATTGGACCGGAGCCGTGATCGGGTCCTATCCGCTCATCCGCCGCTTCGGCATCGACCAGGGCTTCGAGGTGTACGACGATCGCCTCGCGGTCAGCGGCACGATGTCGGGCGAGATCGTCGAGCGGCCCGCGAACGAGGTCACCGATCGCACGATCGCGCTGTTGAAGAGAGCGGCCGACTCCGGGAAGGCCTTCTTCCTGTGGGCGCACTACTTCGATCCTCACTTCCCTTACGAAGCTCCGGCCAAGCACACCCAAGGCGCCGACAGCCCTTACGCCGCCGAGGTGAGCTTCACCGATGCGCAGGTCGGTCGCCTGCTGGACGAGCTCGATGCACTCGGCCTCGAAGAGAACACACTCGTCGTGATCACCGCCGATCACGGTGAGAGCCTGGGGCAACACCAGGAGCTGACACACGGGACCTTCGCGTACTCGGCGACGCTGCACGTGCCCTGGCTGATGCGGATGCCAGGCAAGCTTCCGGCTGGAAAGCGCGTCGAGAGCTTGGTGAGGACGCAGGACATCGCGCCGACGATCCTCGATCTCCTCGAATTGCCACCACTGCGAGCGGCCGGCGGCCAGTCCGTCCGCCCGCTCTGGAGCGGCAAGAGCGACGACCGCGTCGCGTACTGCGAGACCTTCGCGCCTGAGTATTCCTACGGCTGGAGCAAGATCATCGGGCTGCGCACCGGCACCCACCGCTTCCTGCTGTCACCCGACCCCGAGCTCTACGACGTGCGAGCGGATCCCGGCGAGCAACAGGATATCTGTGAGCAGCATCCCGAGCGCGTCGCGGCGTTGCAGAGGCAGCTCGAGAAGATCCGCGAGATCAGCGCCCGCGATGCCCTGAGTCATCAATCGACCCAGCCCGACTACCAGGCACTCGCCGCACTCGGCTACACCTCGCGGCCCCGCGAGGTCGCGCCGTGGATCGATCCATCCTTGCCCTCACCCAAAGAGCGCGCGCACCTCTTGGAGTCGTTCTCCAAGCTCGAGCGCTGGACCGCCGGCGGTCGAGCCGATCGCGCGATCGAGCTGGCGAGGTCGGTGCTCGAAGAGGATCCCCAGAACCCGCATGTGCGCGAGATCCTCGCCTTCAACCTGCAGGCTTCGGGGGAGGTCGACGAGGCGATCGAGGAGTACCAGCGCGCGATCCAGCTCAACCCCGGCAACCCCTTCCTCTACAACACCGTCGCCAAGCTCTGCGCCGACCGCGGAGAGCCGGACAAGGCGAAGCAGTGGCTCCGCGCCGGCCTCGAGGCGTCGCCGAACGAGCCGACGCTCGCGATGGGCCTTGCCCAGATGCAGTTCATGAGCGGCGCCAAGGACGAGGCGCTCGAGACGCTCCGAGCCGCACTCGACGCCAACCCCGGCGACGTCACCCTCCACCTCACCATCGCCGGCGTCTACCTGCGCCTCGAGCGCTTCGACGACGCTCGCCGCGAGCTCGACTGGATCCTCGAGCAAGACCCCGAGAATCGCCAAGCCAAGCAGATGCGACGCTCCCTGAAGGGCCGCTGAGATCAGCGGCGCCCCCGGCGCGGCGCTCGGAGCATGCAGGCGAGAAACGATCGGAGCCCGAACAGGTCCCTGTCGCGGGGTTGGGAACACGCTCGCTGCACAAAGCTCATGACCGATTCAGTGGGGCCTCGTGAGGGACGACGGGACCGGATCCCGCAGCGATGGCGTGGGAACGTTCCGACGCCCTGACCGACGGGCGCGTCGGATCGTCCCTTACTCATCGCTGCGGGATCCGGTCCCGTCGTCCCTCACGAGGCCCCGCTGAAGCGATCACGAGCTCTGTGCGCCC
>JAVJTD010000549.1:0-15180 GCA_040219065.1 Planctomycetota bacterium | reverse complement strand
CGTGTGCTCTTCCGATCTGCCGGCCGGCGGCAGATATGTCGCGGTTGATCCGTCGAAGGCGACCGTGCCGGTCCGCGTCTCGGGTTGCGAGACGATACGAAGAGACAAGGTATCCCCGTCCAGATCGGTGCCCGAGAGCGGAATCGAGAGCGGCACGTCATTGGGCGTCGACAGCGAGAGGTCACCGACGACGGGAGGCAGGTTGTTGATGCCGTTTTCGCTCGTTGGTCCGTTGTGACAGTGGTAGCAACCGACGCGCGCGCCTCGGAAGAAGGTCTTCGTGCCGAAACGGGTCGAGTACGTCCGATCCGCCTGCGCATACGAGAGCTCGGTCCCGCGCGAGTCGATGCCGTGGCAGGCCTGGCACTGCGCCAAGTTGTGCTCGGCGAAGTCACCGTGCTTGCCGCTCGCCCAGTCCTGACTGGCCGGATGCATTCCGTGGGGACCGAAGAGCTCGTCATCTTCGCGATCACCATGACACGAGCTGCACTCGGTGATCGTTCCGACGTGCCCCTGGATCTGCTCGCTCTGGAGGTTGTCGTTCACCTCGGAGGTCGGGTAGATCGCATGGGGCGGCCCGTGACAGGCCGAGCACTGCAGGTCGCCATGCCCCTCCGAGAACCGGTACAGGGAAGAACCGAGAATCGGCACGTCCGGTTCGGTTGCGAACAGGTTCGTGACGGCGTCGCGGCGATGACCCGGCGAGTCGTAGACGGACGTGAAGCGGATCTGACCGGCGTTCTGCACGGCCGATCCGGTGTGGCAGTTCTGACACGTTGGCTCATCGAACCAGCCATCACGCCCGGGCAATCCAACGGTGCTCATGTTCCCGTGGCAGCTCTGGCATTGCATCTGGAAGTCGCCGTCCGCGCCGATCGCCTTCCCCATCGCGCCTCGCAGGCACTGGGTGTCGAGCCCGGGGTGACACGAGTAGCAAGCGCTGCGATCGGTGATGTCGTCGAGCCTCTGCCCCAGCGGGTTCACGACACTCGCATGGAAGCCGTGCATGACCTCGGTGAGGGGCTTGATTCCCGAGATCCCGGTCCCGGGCAGCGCGTTCGAGGCGTGGCAACGATCGCACAAGATCGCGACGCCGTCTTGCTTCACCGTGGCGAACATGCCGGCCGGGTTGTAGCCGGCCGTCGCTAGCGCCGCCTGGTACGTCGGGTCCCCGAGATGCAGCTCGTCGTGCAATCGGAGAATGTTGAAGCGATCGTCCTTCAGAGGGTCGGGATCGAAGACCCAGCCCCCGCTTGGACGCGCGAACGCGCTGGAGCCGGAGGCATGACACTGCCGGCAGTCGAGCTCCTCGGAGTTGGGGACGGTCGTGATCGTGCTGGCGATGACCTGACCCGATTGGTTCTTCGCGATCACCTCGAGAAGCGGGTAAGGGTTCTTCTGGAACGCATCGTCGAGCGGCGTGTACGGCAGCCCTTCCGCAAAGAACCAGCGCCAAGCCGGATCGAAGCTCATCGGTTGCGGCACGTTCGCGGGACCGGGCATCGCGAAGCCGGCCAAGCCCACGTCGACTGGCAACGTGGTCCCGAACAGGTGCTGGACGTGATCCCAGAAATTCGTCTTGCCGATGGAAGTGCGGTTGATCGAGCCGGTCGGGTCGGGCACCGCCGAGTAGGTCACCGTGTACCCGCTGCCCGGTTGGAGCTGACCGTTCAAGACGAGCTGTGAGTGGATGTTGTTGTACGGGGGCAGGATCGAGAACACCGAGAAGTCGGGATCGATGCAGTGCATCCCGAGGTCGTTCCAGGCGATGATCCGGGGCGGATCGGGCGCCTGCGGGTCGTCGTCGCTCGCGAATGGCCAAGGGGCGAGGAGCGCGAGCGCCAAGAAGGCGGGCAGGGAGAACATTCGGTCTACCTCCTTCGACTGTGTCCATCACGTGTCCGGGACGGGACAGCACTCGGGGAGGCCGAAGGCAGTCGCGATGGATCGCCGAGATGATCATGGGTTGCCGGCCGGGACGGCTCTAGCCCGGATATCTCACGAGACATCGCCGCGAGGCGTCGAGGATGCCCATGGATGCAAGGAAAGCGACCGAGCACGCCGCAGTCGACCTCTCTGCAGGTCGTCGAGGCGACGCAGGGAGCTTGACGCAGCAGGCATGGGTAGATTCGGCGCCGCAGTAGATGGCTCGTGAGATATCCGGGCTATGCGTCCTTGCAACTAAGGGTCCCGTGCGCTGGCCGGTGCGAGGCATCCGACCGAGGTCATGATCGGCGAGACGCTTGGGACGTTTGGCGGGTTCGTAGCCGCGGCGTCGCACGTCCGATCGGTATGAATGACGTCTCGATTCTTGCCATCCCGACCTTGCAAGAACCGGGAAAGCTCGAGCCGTTCACTTCCTGGACGAGGGCCGAGAGTCTCTGCTCAGCGCTTCAGCCATTGACGAATCGCCTTCATCACGCCCGCGATGTCACGGCGCGGCGCGGTGACCTTCAGGTCCGGCTCGATGCCTTCGAGCTCGTATCGGCCGTCACGCCGCTGGCGTGTGCCGTTGGGGACGTGCAGGGTCCAGCCGCGTTCGAGGTCGAGGGGATGACCGCCATCGATGTATCCGCACCCCGCGCCCATCGTGCGCTCGCCGATCAGCGTCGCTGCCTCGCCGTCCCGCAGCATCGCGGCGAAGTGCTCGGACGCCGATGCGGTGGCACTGTCGATCAAGACGGCGAGCGGTCCCGTCCAGCAACCGGGTCGGTAGTCGAACCTGGCCGGTCCGAAGAGAATGCTCGGGTCGGCTGCCCCTTCGAGCTCCTCGAGTGGAACGCTCGGGAAGACCCCCGAGGTATACAGCTCTTCGCCCAGCAGCAGATCCTCCACGGCGGCACCCGACCAGATCGGTGCTCGGTCCGGTGGCTCGAGCTTTCCAAGGCACTGGCTCACGCGCTGGATCGCTCGAGCGACTCGAGCCTCTCGCGATGTCCCCTTCGCCGCCTCGGCCTCGGCCAACAACTTCACTCGCCAACGCTCGAAGCGCTCCTTCGTCTCTGTGTGGCGGATCTCCGCGATTCTCGGCGAGCTCAAGGAGCTGCCGGTCAACATCCGCGCGGCCGGGTCGACCCAGTCCGTTCCACCGCCGTTGCCACTGATATCGACGACCAACGCGTCGATCTTCGCATCCTCGAGCTGCTCGAGACGGCGCTGCAGGCGGGCGAGGAGGGAATCGCAGACGGCCTGGAAGAGGCGCGACTCGAGGCTCGACGCGCTCTCTTCGGAGACGACCGAGCGCCACGCGTCTTCGGCCAGCGGCCGATACGGGTGCACACCGAACGACTCGATGCGCAGGACACCGACGCGATGTCCATCGACCTCGAGGACACCGGCCGGAAACGGGTCGCCTGGTCCCGCGTCCGCGAGCGCATGAAAGCCATCCACACTCTCGAAGTCGACTCCGAAGCCGGGGGCATCGTCCTCGTAGCCGAGGCGGTCGCACGCGACCGAAGGCGTGCTCGACACCGCGACCTCATCGCCTTCCCGGCGCCACCACCTCTCGAGGTCGCGCATCACCGACGGTGTCTCGATCCGGAGGTGGGGATCCCCAAAGGCGGCGATGAACGCCTGCAGCGCCCGCCCGGCTTCCGCATCGGTCGACGCGTCACGAATCGCGTCACGCGTCTCGGCATCCAGCACCGCCGGCCGAACGCGCCCCGTGCGATTCGCCCAGTCGAGGTTGGCATACGTCTGCGCCAGATGCGCCTCGATACGATCGAGATCCTCGAGCCACGGCTCCGGCTCGTAGGTGATCCGGGCATGGATCTCGAGACCCAGCCAGGTGACCAGAGCGATGCCGAGGATGACGACGAGTAGGCGCAGCTTTCGCATGGACCGTTGCCCCGAGATCCGAGATTCGTTCTGCGTGAGCCGGTGATTCAGAAGTCGGGGGCGGGCCTTTCAGGCGATCTGGATTCCAGAGCTCCGCGATCAGCGCTCGGTCAGGATCCGAGTCATCCAGAGGCGGTGCGCCGTCTGCATCGACTGGCGGTTGAGGATCACGGCGAGCCGCCCCTTTCTCATCAGGTCCTCCTTGTCGTACCGGAGCAGCTCGTGCTTGGCGAGGTCCAAGGCTTCACGGCTCGTGAGCCTCGCCAGGAGCAGGTTCGCCTGATCGCAGTATCGAGCGTCGCCATGCGCCACGTCGTCGAGGAGCAGGCGATCGAGTAGGTACGGAAAGGCCCGCCGGTCCAGGCGGCGGATGGAGTCGATGCGCTCGTCGGTCCAGTCTTCGGCAGGCATGCGCAGCGTGTCGATCAGGAGCGAGAGCTCCTCATACTCGAGGCCCCAGAGCCAGTCGCGCACGGGTCGATCCCGGTGGATCTCGAGAAACGCCTTCCACGGTCCAGTGATGGTCGCGGGCGAAGGCTGGGCGCCGCGATGATCGTGCGTCGAGAAGCCGATCCAATCGCGGCTCTCGGCGTCGAGGCGCAGATCGGTCAACGATTCGAGCAATGAGAGCGCGTTCCCGCAAACGCTGTAGATCTGGCTCTCGTCCCGCCTGCCGTAGACGGGGGTGGGATCCTCGAGGCGCCCGACGAGGTGAGCGATGATCTCCTTTGGAAAGGCTGCCATGTCCTCGCGCAGCTTCGGGAGATGGCTCTCCCACAAGGCCTCCGAGGTGTGCAACGTCTTCTCGACACGATCTTCGACCTCAGGCGGCAGATCGCTCGCCAGAGCAGTGCCCGTCAAGAGGGCCAGGGTCCAACCGATTGGGATGAACGACATTGATGACTCCGCTCTTCACTCGCCGTGGCATCCGGGGCAGGTCCTGCCAATCCACCGCACCAGGGGATGGAGCGCAAGTGAGAGGTATGTAAAAGGCGAACCCGACGCGACGTGGATTCGAGCCGCCGCCTCAGACCTTCTCACATATTGCGATCAAACACAGTCAGTCCGATACCGGACGATCGGATCTCTTCAACCTCGCTCTCTACCGACTTCTTGCAGCGTCATCAAAGAAGCGAAGAATCTCTAGGATTCGCTCTTCCTTTCGAAGATGTGCTTCGTATTGAAGCGACGTAATCTCGGCAAACTCACCTTGATCAACTCGCACAACGCCACTCTTCCCGTGATACGTCCCGACGTAGACTTTTTGCCCCGGTCTTGTTGGAACAAGCGCACCGTTGACGTGAGGGGCGGTCGGGTCGTATGCCTCAGAACCACCATACAGCCCCTTTTCGTTGGCGTTCTCGATATACAACCAGGTAATCTTGGAGATCAACTGCCTTCGTTCATCGTTGGCGTTCGAGAGAATCTCTCGAAGCTGCGACCGCTCATCTTCGGAGAGCTCGATCGAATACGGGTTGTAGTTTTGATCCGACTCGAAAAGGGCAACATCGTCAGAATGCGGATACAGGAAATCATCAAAAGGCCCCTCAAGAGTACCCTCCCAATAGTGACGCTTTTGAAAGAGCGCTTCAAGGCGATCCAATTCAATATTCCTGACATTCGGATCAGAATCCTGGAACGGAGGCGGGACCTCAACCTCGGGCTGATTCGGGAGTTCGCCTAGTATCCCGTCAAGCCCAGTGTCTTCGCCCCTATCGACAGCACTCGAAGAATCAGGAAAGCGAGCTTCTCCGTCCAAGAGATAATCAAGAACGAAGAATGCGGAGATCGCGAGGGCAGCCATCCCCAATGCACCAACGGCCATCCAAGATGCGCTCAACGCTTCCTCCCTCTTTGTGGGCATAGCAATCTCTCGCTCGCCCTATTGCCCGCCAGGCGGAATCGCGAGACAAGGCCGGCAATCAACTCGCCACTCGCGCCACCTTGTAAAGGTGTACTGCGCGGCACCGCCGCACTTGCAACCGATAATCACAGAGATATTGACTCCGTGGCTGCAGCCAACCTCCTCCTGCTTGCAAGTCCCTGTTCCTGTAGGGAGGCCTGACCACCCAGTGGGAGTATCCTTCACAGCCTGAGCTGGTGGCAGAGCGATGTTTCCAGCCGTCACGGACTTGACCTGCAAGAAGGGCCCAATCATATCGCACCCGGAACTCTTGACAAGGCTCGACGAGGTGACCTCAACAACGCACGGGAATTGCTGGTTGACGCACAAGGTCGCCTTGCAACAACCTACGTACGTATTGAGGTTAAGCGTTCCCGCCGCGAGACACGGTGGAGTTCCATTAACAGTGGGATCCGCATTCGCACTGCACGAGTTTGTCGCGCAAACGGGCGGATCAGGGCAGGTGTGCGGCGAAGTACCGCAAGTCTCGTCGCCAGAAGCTAAATGGGGGAGAACACATAACAGCGCGATAGCTGTGGTTGCAATCGCCGATCGTTTAGGCTTGTTCATAATCCAAGCGCTTCTTTGTTTGTCGAACGGCCTGCTTTGGCTTAGAAGGATAATTGTTGAGAGGATATCTACGCCCCTAAGAGATGTCAAGGTATGCGCTCGGAAAACTTTCGTCATCGTGACTCGAACTTCGTGACTCGACCTTCGTCATCGTGAATCGAGATTCGTCATCGTGAATCGAGATTCGACCTTCGTCATCGTGACTCGTGACTCGACCTTCGTCATCGTGACTCGGACTTCGTGACTCGAGCCTGTCATCGTCATCGCGATTCGTGGATCGAACATCGTCATCGTGATCGACTCCCACCTCGATCCATCCCCATCGTGCGTTTCCGGATGGCTGAACCTATAATGCGCGCTCGCATCCGGGGCGGCGGGGCACTCGAAGGTTCTCCGGGCCGCCCGAGACCACACTGATCTGGAGCCTCCTTCGTGTCGAAGACCGGTGTCCTGCTGATCAACTTGGGAACTCCCGATGCTCCGCGAACGGCGGAGGTGCGGCGCTATCTCGGGGAGTTCCTCTCGGATCCGCGAGTCATCGATATCCCGGCGGCGGCGCGGGCGGCGCTTCTCGGGCTCGTCATCCTGCCCTTCCGCTCGCCAAAGTCCGCGTTGGCCTACGGGAAGATCTGGACGGACGAAGGCTCTCCATTGCTGGTCGCGGGCAAGAAGCTCCTCGGCGCGGTTCGGGGGAAGCTGCCGGAGCTCGAGATCGCGCTCGGCATGCGCTACGGCAACCCGTCGCTGCGAAGCACCTTGCGGGAGCTGCACGAGAAGGGCTGCGAGCGGATCGTCGTGTTCCCGCTCTATCCGCAATACGCCTCGAGCTCGACCGGCTCGACGCTCGAGGTCGTCTACCGTGAGGCCGCCAAGCTCTGGAACACGCCGTTCCTCCTGACCGTGCCTCCCTTCTACGACGACCCCGGCTTCATCGAGGCCTTCGGCCAAGTCGCCGAGCCGGTGCTGGCCGAGCTGAAACCGGACCGGGTGCTGCTCAGCTATCACGGCTTGCCGGAGCGGCACGTCAAGAAATGCGATGCCAGCGGCGCACATTGCTTGGTGAAGAACGACTGCTGCGTTGTGATCGAAGACGTCAACCGGTTCTGCTATCGGGCTCAATGCGAAGCGACCTCCCGGGCGCTGCAGCAGCGACTTCGCCTCGAGGACGATCGCGTCTTCATCAGCTTCCAGTCGCGGCTCGGCCGAACGCCGTGGCTCCAGCCCTTCACCGATCTCGTGCTCCCTGAGTGGGCGAAGGAAGGCGTGAAGCGAGTGGCTGTGATATGCCCGGCCTTCGTGGCCGACTGCCTCGAGACGCTCGAGGAGATCGGCATGCGGGCGCGCGAAGACTTCCGTAAGCATGGCGGCGAGGAGCTGCGTCTGGTGCCGTCGCTCAATGCCGAGCCGGCCTGGGTCGATGCGGTCTGTGATCTGATCCGTCGAACGATGCATCCCGCAGCGGAGCCGGAGGCGGTGCGCACGTGAGCCGGCCGTCCCTGGACGAAGACAAGGCGGAGCCGAGGCCGTCGATTCCGGCAGGGATCGACGCGCCCTACCAGCCACAGATCCTCCGGATGGCCGCCCCACTGGTCGTCTCGTTCTGGCTGCGAGCGGCGTTCACCATGGTCGACATGGTCTTCGCGGCGCGGCTCCCGGGCCCCGAAGGCATCAAGGACGCCTCGGTCGCGGCCATCGGGCTGACGCAGCCTTATGAGTTCATGATGATCGCGTGCTGGGTCGGCAGCTCGAACGGCCTCACGGCGAGGCTGGCGGCCGCGATGGGCGCGAAGCAGGGCGACAAGATCGATCAGCTCAAGCGGGTGACCTGGCGCATCATCCTCACCTTGATGGGGCTGTTCCTGGCGCTGGCCGGCTTTGCGTGGATTCGCGCCGATCTGATAGCGCCCGCAGGCGAGCCGCTGGTGTTGCAGCAGTTTCGTGCCTACGCGCCCGTGCTCTTGGCGGGGTTCGCCGTCACCGCGTTCTGGTCGATCTTGCCCGATTCTCTGGTCAAGGCGCACCAAGACACCAAGAGCACGATGATGGCCGGGTTGATATCAGGCTCGACCAACGTCGTCTTGAACTCGATCTTCGTCTGGGTGTTCCACTGGGGCATCTCGGGGATCGCTCTCGCGACGGTGATGGCGCGGATCGCCGGTCTTGCCTACGCCCTGATGCGCGCTCGCCGGCACGAGAGCCTTCGCATCGACCACGGTGGCTGGGATCGCCCGGGGGTATTCGACAAGCCGATCCGCGCGATCCTGGTCATTGCGGTGCCGGCCGGGCTCGGGTACGTGCTGATGTCGGTGGAGTCCATCACCATTCTGGAAATCCTCAAGTCGACGCGGCTTCCGACCGAGTCGGTCGCGGCCTGGTCGATCTTCGATCGCGTCAGCCGATTCATGGCGATGCCGGTCATCGCGACGAGCGTGGCGATGCTTCCTTTGTGCGCAAGGCTCTTCGGATCGGGCTCGGTGTTCGCCATCCGAAGAGAGATTCGAACGGCCATTCTGGCGGTGCTCGGTTATCTCGTCGTGATCGTCACGCCCCTCGCCCTGCTCACCAACGATCTGGCGGCGCAGTGGCTGGCCAAGGGCGACATGACGCGGGAGTTCGCGAGCCACGGCCTATTGCTGGTGCCGCTGGCGGTCCTGGCGATGGCGCCCTTCTTCGTGATGCGCTCGACCTTCGAAGGACTGCAAATGCCGAGGCCGGGCTTGGTCGTCAGCATCCTGCGAACGGTCGGACTGGTCTTGCCCCTGGTGTTCCTCGGCGTACATTGGGCTCCCCGGCTGGGCTGGACGGACCTCTCGGGTGCGTTCGGCGGTTACGTGATCGGAACGGCAGGCGCCTCGATCGTGCTCGCGGCATGGTTGCTGCGAACACTACGCGCGGCGAAGCCCTCTGCGGAGCACACGGGATGAAAATCGCAGTCGTCGGTGGCGGACCCGGCGGTCTCTTCTTCGGCATCTTGATGAAGCAGGCCTTCGAGCAGGCCGACATCACGATCTACGAGCGCAATCGCCCGGACGACACCTTCGGCTGGGGCGTCGTGTTCTCCGACGAGACGCTGGGCAACATCGAAGCCGCCGACCCCGTCAGCTTCGCGAACATTCGGAAGAGCTTCGCCTACTGGGACGACATCGAGACGTACGTTGGCGGCGAGTGCGTGCGCTCGACGGGACATGGCTTCTGCGGGCTGTCCCGGATGCGGCTGCTGCAGATCTTGCAGGAGCGGTGCCGCGAGCTGCAGGTGCCGATCCGCTTCGAGACGGAGATCGCTTCCGCCGCCGATGTGGCCGATGCGGACCTGATCCTCGCCGCCGACGGCATCAACAGCGCATTGCGTGAGCAGAACGCGGCGGCCTTCCGGCCGCACCTCGATTGGCGCGAATGCCGCTTCTCGTGGCTGGGGACGGACAAGAGGCTCGAGGCCTTCACCTTCATCTTCCGCGAGAACGAGCACGGCCTCTTCCACGTGCATGCCTATCCGTTCGAGGAGGATCGAAGCACCTTCATCGTCGAGTGTCACGAGGACACCTGGCAGAAGGCGGGCTTCGATCGAAGCGATGAGGCCGCCACGATCGCCTACTTCGAGGAGCTGTTCGCCGATCACCTGGATGGACATCGGCTGCTGGCCAATCGCTCGATCTGGCGCCAGTTCCCGACGGTGACCAACGAGCGCTGGCACCATGGCAAGATCGTCCTGATCGGCGACGCCGCTCACACAGCGCACTTCTCGATCGGCTCGGGTACCAAGCTCGCGATGGAGGACGCGATCGCCCTGGTGAAGGCATTTCAGGATCACGGGACAAAGGACGTGTCTGCCGTGCTCGAGGCCTACGAGGACGCTCGCCGCATCGAGGTGCTCAAGACGCAGCGCGCGGCGCAGACCAGCCTGGAGTGGTTCGAGAGCTCGCGGCGTTACCTCGAGCAGCCGCCCTTGCAGTTCACCTTCAACCTGATGTGCCGCTCGAAGCGGATCACCTACGACAACCTCGCCGTCCGCGATCCTGACCTCGTCGCCCGAGTCACCGAGTGGTTCGCCGAGGAGAACGGCTGTCCGCGCGAGGCCGATGGCCGGCCCGCCCCGCCGATGTTCGCGCCCTATCGCCTACGCGAGCTCGAGCTTTCGAACCGCGTCGTCGTCTCGCCGATGTGCCAGTACTCGTCAGAGGACGGTGCTCCGAGCGATTGGCACCTGGTGCACCTGGGATCGCGCGGAATCGGAGGCGCCGGGCTGGTGATCGCCGAGATGACGAACGTGACTCGCGAGGGCCGCATCACGCACGGGTGTGCGGGCATTTACTCAGATGATCACGTGGCCGGCTGGCGCCGCGTGGTCGAGTTCGTCCACGGCAACTCGCCCTCGAAGATCGGGCTCCAGCTCGGCCATGCCGGGCGGAAGGCGTCCTGCTCCTTGCCCTGGGAGGGCGATGCGCCATTGAAGGGCGATTCGGCCTGGACGCCGATCGGGCCGTCGGCTCTCCCCTTCGATGAGGGTTGGCCGACACCCCGCGCCATCGACCGCGGCGAGATGGACGCCTTGATCGAGGCGTACGTCGCAGCGACGCGGCGCGCGCAAGCGGCCGGCTTCGATCTCCTCGAGCTGCACATGGCACATGGGTATCTGCTGTCGAGCTTCCTGACGCCGCTCGCCAATCAAAGAGACGACGCCTACGGCGGATCGCTCGAGAACCGGATGCGGTTTCCCCTCGAGGTGTTCGACGCGGTGCGCGCAGCCTGGCCCGAGGCGAAGCCGCTCTCGGTGCGCGTGTCCGCGACGGACTGGCTCGACGACGACGGCGGGCAGACGATCGAGGACACGATCGTCTTGGCCAATGAGCTGAAGCGGAGGGGCTGCGACGTGATCGATGTCTCGACGGCGGGCAACAGCCCGCGCTCGCGGCCGGACTACGGGCGGATGTATCAGGTGCCGTTCGCCGATCGCATTCGGTACGAGGTGGAGATTGCGGTGATGGCGGTCGGCGCGATCCTCGGTGCCGATCACGCGAACACGGTCTTGGCGGCCGGCCGCACGGACCTGGTCGCAATGGCGCGTCCCCACCTTCGCGATCCGTATCTCACGCTCCATGCAGCGAATCGCTACGAGCTCGAGAGTCCATGGTGGCCGAACCAGTACCTGGCGGGACGCCGCGCGCCGAAGTCCGAGAGCTGAGACGTGCTCTGGGTGGCCTTGTCGCTGGCAGCGGGTAGCTGCCAGACGCTGCGCAACGCGCTCTCCCGGCAGCTTGGCAAGGAGTGCTCGCCGACGCTCGTGAGCTGGGCGCGCTTCGCGTTCAACCTGCCGTTCGCCGCGACCTTGGCGACCGTGCTCATCGCGCTGCACGGGGCGCCGTCCCTGCCGATCCTGTTCTTCGTCCACTGTCTCGTCACGGCCGTGACCCAGCTCCTGGCGGCGGTCGCGCTGGTCGCGGCGTTCCGTCACGCGAGCTATGCGCAATCGATCGTGCTCCACAAGCTCGACGGGCTGTTCACGGCGCTCGTCGGCTTGATGTTCTTCGCGGAGCTTCCGAGCACGAATGGCTGGATCGGCATCGTGCTCTCGACGCTCGGCGTCTTGTGGATCAACCTCGCCCGGTCGGGCGGTCCGAAGGGATGGCGGCGAGCGTTCCACATCGATCGCGGCGCGGGCTTGGCACTCTTGGCGGCCTTGCTGCTGGTCGTGACCTGCTTCGCCCTGAAGGAGGCGTCAGGCGCTCTGGTGTCAGCCAATCCCGAGCTGGGGGACGGACGATTCATCGCCTCGAGCCACACCTTGTTCCACGTCACCTGGATGGAGGTGCTGATCCTGACCGTGACGCTCCTGGCGCGCAATCCTTCCGAGCTCCGCCGGGTGCGCTCTCACGGCCCGCACATGCTCGCCATCGGCGCCGCGGCCTTCGCAGGCAGCCTGGGTTGGTTCTGGGCGTACTCGCTCACGCTCGTCGCTTACGTCAAAGCAGTCGGCCAGATCGAGTCGGTACTCTCGACCTGGCTCTCCCTCAAGCTCTTCGATGAGAAAGAAGTGAAGGCCCAGATTCCCGGCATCGTCGTGACGCTGCTGGGGATGGTCTTCGTCCTGTTCGATTGAGAGGATCAGAGCCGGAGGACCGGCCAAATCGAGCGAGCACGAGACCGAGACCGTCATCGCGGAGATGCGCAGGAAAAACCTCGTCGGCCCGTCGAAGTTTCTCTCCAACTCGACTACCGTCGGCGAATCGATCGGATCGCGATGCGGAGCACGCCCGATCACAATGAAAGGATGAAGGCATGAGTAATACGCAGGTCGCGCTGGTCACGGGTGTCAGCTCCGGGTTGGGTCACGGACTGGCTGAGGAGCTGCTCGAGCGAGGCTGGGAGGTGCTGGGAACCAGCCGCCGCCAGCCGGAAGACCTCATCCAACGGGATGGATTCACGTTTCGTGCGATCGACTTCTCGCGGCTCGACGAGATCGCGGCGCCGCTGCGCGAGCTGATCGGACCGCGGCATCGCTTCGATGTCGCCATCCTCAATGCGGGCGTCCTCGGGAAGATCCGGGACTTGACCGACACGCCGCTCGCCGACCTGCGCCACACGATGGACGTGAACGTCTGGGCGAACAAGGTTCTGCTCGACACGCTGTTCGAGCGAGCGACTCCGGCCCAAGTGATCGCGATCTCCTCGGGGGCGGCGGTCTCGGGAGCGCGAGGCTGGAATGGCTACGCCATCTCGAAGGCGGCGCTGAACATGCTCATCGCGCAGTACGCCGCCGAGCGAGACGACACGCACTTCACCGCGCTCGCCCCGGGGCTGATCGACACCGCCATGCAGGAGTACCTGTGCGCCTTACCTAGCCGCGCGGAGTACCCCGTCGTCGACCGCCTGAAGAAGAGCCGCGGCACGAGGGACATGCCCGGCCCGCGCGAAGCGGCCAAGCAGCTCGTCCAGGTGTTTCCGCGTCTGCTCGAGTCCGAGTCGGGATCTTTTCTCGACGTGCGATCGCTATGATCGCCGGCGAAGGGAACGGTCACTCGCTCCAAAGTGGGACATCTGTGCCGGGAACAGGATGCCCACTTCCGGCCGAGCCCGGCATCCAGGGCGGAGAGAGGAACGCCTCAGACACCGGGCTCGACGAAGCCCCAGGGGTGTGACTGGCTCGCGATCGAAAGTGGGACATCTGTGCCGGGAACAGATTGCCAATCGAGTCATCCGCGGACTCCCTCAGCCCAGGAATCCGCGGATCGCTCGGAGACGGTCGTCTCAGAAGATCTCGGCCGAGATCGGATTGGAGATGTCGTCGATCCGATTCGTGCTCGGATCGAGGGTCACGGCCTGGACGAAGCGGCGCCCGATCGGGGTGCCGACGGGGATGTCCAGGGTCAGAGTCCGGGCACCATTGCTGGCGATGGTTCCCGTGACAAAGCCACGAAGCTGTGAGAGGTCGACATCGAGGAAGCGGTCGTCGCGCGGGAAGATCGCGCTCAAGGGCGTGGGCTGAGCACCCGACGAGAGTCCCAGCAGGAAGGGCGCGCCCGGCTCTCCTTGAATCGTGACCAGGATACGGCCGCCACGGACGGCTTGGCCCGAGTAGGTGATGAACAGCTCCGGCACGACGTAGACGCCGAAGGGATCATCGACGGGGAAGCCGTCGATCGCGCCATCTTGACCGTCGAAGAGCAGCGGCACGGCCGTGCCGTTCGGGGCGATCCGGAAGACGGCGTCGAGGCCTGAGCCGCTGGTGCCGCCGTCGGGCACGATCAGGTTTCCACCAGCGCCGATCGCGACGTCGGTCGGAAAGGTCAGGGCCGGGTCGCGAGACACGATCCGAAAGCTGCCATCGGTCGCCACCTTCACGATGTCGCGCCGACCGGCGTTGGCGATGTAGACGTTGTCGGCGTTGTCACGCGTCAACCCGAGAGGATTGATGAGCACCGCTCCTTGGAGGAGCGAGCTCACGTCGCCTTGGGGCGTGACCCGAAGGATCTCGCGCTGCGGCGCGTTCGACACCAGGTAGTCGCCGTTGGCCGCGATCGTCACGCCGCTCGAGTGACCGGAGTAGACGGTCTGGACGCTTCCGTCGGGCGTGACGCGAAGCAAACCCACAAAGCCATTGGCGATGAGCAGGTTTCCGAACTTGTCGGTCGCCATGCCGAACGCATCGTTCGGGCGAGCGCCGACCAGCGGGAGCACGACTCCGTTGGGCTCGACGCGGTAGACCAAGGGAGACTGTCCGGTCGGATCGTATCCCAGGAGCAGGATACGACCGCGCGCGTCGACAGCCACATCGGTCACGCCGGAGAGGGCGAATCCCCCGCCGTCGAAGACGAAGTCGCGCGCCGGCTCGAGCACGGTCCCGTCGGCCTTGCGCAGCACGACGGTCTTGTGACCGAACTCGACACCGTGATCCGCGATGATGATGTCACCCGGGGCGAGCTGATATTGAGCGGAAGCAACTTGGGGGAGGGCAAAGATCGAGGCGAGGAACAGGGCGCACAGGCCCCGCATCGGGACGTTGGTCATCGTTTTCTCCTCATTCTCACGCCGGAGCTGGCTGAAAGGCCTCATGGGCAAGAGCTGGCAGGCCGGAGCGGATGGGAAGCTTTCACAAACAACGTGCCAGAGGATTCTTGCGCAGAATCCCGCGTCTGGGCAGGCCCGATCGGACGTGTCCGGATCTGGTCACCTGGCTGAAAGAGTCACCGAGCGGTAATGATTCGAACCAGATCTACCCGGGAATGTCGGCGGAACGAGACACGACTTCAGCGCAGGCTCTCACGAGCGAGCTTGGGCCGGGGCATGCCGTGCCGCCAAGGCAGCGCACTCCGATTGGCCCCTTGCTCGGCACCTCTCAATTCGATCGGTGGCACCGTCGAGGGCGCGGCTCCTAG
>JAVJTD010000540.1:0-5535 GCA_040219065.1 Planctomycetota bacterium | reverse complement strand
TTGCTCGGCGCCTCCAGGCTCGATCATCAGCGATGTCGAGGAAGCGGCTTCACGCTCAGCAGCCGCTTCCCGTTTCGGTCGCGCGGGCTCTGGTTTGACGGTCGCGCGGGCTCTGGTTTGACGGTCGTGCGGGCTCTGGTTTCAGAACAAGACGGCCAGCAGCCCGGCTCCGGCGAGGATCAGGATGCCGGCGGTGGCGAGCAGCGTCAGTCCGGCGGCGCCGCGGGTGATGCCGTGGGCTTCGGCGATGGTGATCCGCCAGGTGCGGATCGACCAGGCGAGGAGGAGTCCGGCCGCGATCGAGACGACGACGGCGGGGACGCTGCCGGGCGGCTGCGCGAACGTGCCTCGCCCGAGAGCGGCGAAGGTGAGGCCGGCGAGGACGAGGCTACTTTCTGCCCAAGGCGCGGCTCCCCAGCCGAGGGCGCAGCGCATCGCGATGGCGTCGCCGTGACCGCCGAGCTTCCGACCGATTCGCGAGGCGATCTCCGCTCCGGCGTAGAGGGCCGTCATGCCGCACAAGCCACCCATCAGAATGATGAGCGTCAGGAGGTCGGAGAATCGGACGTCGCGTCCGAGGCCGCCCACAGTACAGACGACGAAGACGAGGCCGATGCCCGACGTCATCGAGAGCTGGTGGAGCCGCCTCTCGGGTCGAAGCTGCAACAGGGCGCGGACGGTGCGTGCCGGATGCGTCCAGATCCGGAAGAGCGCGGCGGGCTTCAAGTCGTCGAGCGCGGCTTGCAGCCGGGCGCGGCGCTCCTCGAGGGCGGCATCCCTCGCCGAGTCGACCTCGCTCACGACAGGCTCTCGACGACGCGGGCGAAGCCCGGCTTGATGATGCCGAAGATGAGCCGAATGCGGTCGTCGAAGTGCGCGAAGGCGCTCTTCATGCCGTTGGTCGTGATCTTCTCGAGCTGATTGAGGTTCACCCCGAACTTCTCGACCGCGATCTGGTACTCGCGGGTGAGCGTCGTGTCGCTCATCAGCCGATTGTCGGTGTTGAGCGTGACGCGATAATTGCGGTCGCAATAGATCCGGAAGGGGTGCTGATCGAGCGAGGGGACGGCGCCGGTGTGGACATTGCTCGAGAGGCACATCTCGAGCGGGATGCGCTTGTCGAGGACATACTGCGCGAGGGGCCCCAGCTTGATCGCCTTCCCATCGACGACGGTCATGTCCTCGATGAGGCGCGTGGCGTGCCCCAGCCTGTGCGCGCCGCAGTACTGCACCGCCTGCCAGATCGACTCGATCCCGAACGCCTCGCCGGCATGGATCGTGATGTTGAAGTTGGCGCGTTGGATCGCGTGGAAGGCGTCGAGGTGACGCTTCGGTGGATGACCGGCCTCTTCACCGGCGAGGTCGAGGCCGACGACTCCGCGATTGGCGAAGTCGATGGCGAGCTCGGCGGTCTCCAAGGAATCGGTGAGGTGACGCATCGCGCAGAGGATGAGGCCGAACTCGACGCCGAAGTCCTGGCGGCCGCGCGTCAAGCCGCGCAGGACGGCGGTGACGACCTCTTCGAGGTTGAGGCCGCTGCCCGTGTGGAAGACCGGCGCGAAACGCGTCTCGACATAGACGACCCCGTCGGAGGCCATGTCCTCGAGCATCTCGTAGGCGACGCGCTCGAGTGCCTCGGGCGACTGCATCAATGCCGTCGTGTGACGGAATCCTTCGAGGTAGAGGGGCAGGCTGCCTCGGTCGGCGCCGCGCGCGAACCACTGTCGCAGCGCGTCTGGGTCCTTGGTCGGCAGCTCGGTGTAGCCCGTCTCGTCAGCCAGCTCGATGAGCGTCTGTGGCCGAACGCCACCGTCCAGATGATCGTGCAGCAACACCTTGGGCAGAGCCCGAAGCGTCTCGTAACTCAGAATGGCCATTCGATTCCTTTCCTCACGCGGGGCAAGCCTCGATTGTACCGCGCGGCTCGATGCTTTGGGTGCCTCGGGTGATCGACATCCAGCACCGGATCACCTGATCACTCCGCCGCGCGGCGCGACGCTCGCAGCTTCTGGATGATCACAGGTAGCAGGGCGAGGAGCGAGAAGACGACTCCGACCCAGACGTTCGTCCAGAAGCTGTCGATGTAGTCGGCGCGCTCCTCGGTCGTGATGCCCGTCCAGGCCTTCCCTTCCTTTTGCAGCTCGATCTGCACGGTCTGAAATCTCAGGCCGGCGCCGAGGATGCCCAGGCCAAAGGGCACGATACCCAGCCAGAGACCGGTCACGAGGGGCAACGTCCCCTTCAGCAGGTGCAGGAGCGACCACCCGAAGATGCCCAGCCCGGCCAGGATCGAGAGCCAGCCGAGGAAGCCGATCTCTTGAAGCAGGTCTCCCAACGTGAGGCTCCGACGCTACCGAATGAACTTCTGGGCCCAGCTCCGCACCTCGGAGCCGTTGAGCACATGGAACCGCCGGAGCTTCCGGAGCGTCGTCGGGCTGAAGCTCGAGATGGGGAGGAAGACCAGGTGCCGGCCTCGCTCGCGGGCCTCGGCGCGCATCCACGGTGTCGGGCGTTTGGCGGCGACATAGGCGACGTAGCGCTCCTGCGCGTAATGCAGCGCCGCGAGGGTCAATCGCTCCATGGCATTCCGAGTGCCGTCGAAGCGGGGATCGCTCCAGATGTCGAAGATCGGGATCGGCGGGAAGAGGAACATCGCGCCACCGTACTCCGAGCGCGCGACGCCGGGGCCGACGAGGTCCTCACGGAAGTCGGTCGCGTAGAACGCGAGCGTCGACTCGTTCTGGTGCTCGGCCTGCCAGGTGGAGCGCCACGGATAGCGCTCGTCGTCGCGTGTCTCCTCGAAGATGAAGACGACCGCCCCGACGCGGCCGCGCACGACGGGCTCTTCCTTCACCCAGATCTTTCCGAGGTGATGGTCCCGCAGGGTCTGGCGCAGATCGATGCCGTCCTTCAAGGAGGTGACGAACTCCTCCTGGCGCATCTGGCTCTGCCCGACGACCTGCAAGGCGCGGCGCCGGACGTGCGCGGTGAAGCCCTCGATGATCTCGTCCTCGGGCGGCCACGAGCAAGACCGATAAGGATCCCAGAGGGTGCGCCACTTCTGCTTGTCCTCCTCTTCGGGCGGCCGCTCGAGCTTGAGGCGCTTCCACTCCTTGGCGAGTCCGGGGAGGCGGTTCTTCATGTCGACGACCTCGTCGTCGATGCGGCCCCTTCGCCCGGTCGTCTCCAGGGTCGGATACCGCGTGAGCGGATCGAGGAAGGGATAAAACTTTGCAGTTTCCATCAATTGAAGGGCGAGCTCGTTGCCGGCGACGCCGCGTGCGGCCACGGCGAGGTAGTAGAGCGACGGCGTGAGTCGCCCCGACTGCAGCGTCAAGTTGCGCGCGTAGACGAGCAGCGTCCGGAGGGTGCTCGGCGAGACGTGGTCGAGGGCGTCGGGGTACTTCTGGTGGTGCTCGTCGCGGGCGGCCTGGATCAGCTCCTTGATCGCGTCGACCTTCTCGAACTCGTCCAGCGTCAGAGCGCTCCTCTGCCGCTCGTACAGGTACGTCGTGTAGGGCAATTCGCCGAGCACGAAGTAGAGCGAGTCGGGATGGATCGTTCGGATCTCGACGTTCTCGGGCGGCGGCGTGCCTCGGGGCGCGGGGCGGCTTCCGGCGCGGAAGTAACGCACGATGCCAGGGAGGTGGGCCAGGCCGGAGACGAAGAGGACGCGCTCGAAGCCGGTCGACAGGTCCTGGAGCCGGTGCGCCATGTGGCGCTCTCGCAGCTCGCCTTGCGGCCCGGTCGGCGGCAGCGCCCTTTCGATCGCCCGGTAGAACCGCGGCAGGCCCAAGCGCGTCAGAGCGTACTCATCGGGCAAGACGACCTCGCCGCCCTGGAAGTCCGGCACCTCTGCGTCGATCAGCTCGAGCCGCGTGCGCTCACGTTGGGCGAGCCGGATCGCCTCGATGATGGAATCGCAAGGATCCATCGGGACGTAGACGTCTGTCCCCTCGGGCTCGCGGTAAGTGACGGCGCAGATGTTCGGCAGCGCATTCGCCGCTTCACGCACGGGCTTTTGGAGTGACGGTGGCAGCTCGACCGCGACCACGTCGAATCGATGCGCGAGGAACAGCTTCCGGACCTCGCGGGCGAAGGCAGCGCGCCCGTGGATCGAGGGAACGCAGCAGATGTTGTCGAGCCAGAGGGCACCGCCCTCTTCACGCAGGTCGGGGCGGCGGCTCATCGGTCGTCGTCTTCGAGGTCCTCGTCTCGGGTGAAGAACTGATCGAAGTCGACGATCATCCCCGGATCGTCGGTCGCCAGGCGCCGGGCCCTCGCCTCGAAGTCGAAGGCGTCCTGACCGAGCACACCGGCGGCGGCGTCCCGGAAAGCGTCCTCCAGCCGGCGCTCGGGATGCTGATGCAGCCTCTTCATGGCGTAGCGAATGATATTGATGCCGTCGCGCGTCGTGTAGCCGAGGTTGTGGCCGTGGCCCTCTTGGAGGAAGTCGACGGTCAGGTGGAGCAGCTCGTCGGGCGCGAAGGGCAAGTTGTACTGCAGGATGCGCAGCTCCTCGTCGCGCTCGGGGAAGGACACCTCGACCAGCGGCTGGATGCGCGAGAGCATGTAGTCGGGGATCTCGAACGTCGACGCGTCGTCGTTCATCGTCACGCAGCAGCGAAAGTCGGGGTGCGCGGCGATCTTGATGCCGGCGACGATGCTCTCGACGTAGCGGCGTGCGTCGAGCAGCGGCGCGAGCGACGCCCAGGACTTCTCGCTCATGCGGTTCGCCTCGTCGAGGATCGCGATGCCGCCTTGGATCGCCGCCGTGACCAACGCGCTCGCGTGGTAGGCGATCGACCCTGATCGTGAGAGCACCGGCGTCACGATGAGATCTTCGGGACGCGTGTCCATCGTGCACTGGTAGATGTACACGTCGCGTCCTAGCCGGCGAGCAGCCGCGTAGGCGAGGGTCGTCTTGCCGACGCCGGGCCGTCCGACCAGCCTCGGACACAGCGGGAGGTCGCCGTCAGCCACGACCAGCCAACAGGCGAGCACCTGTTCGAGAAGCTCCTCTTGCCCGATCCAGTCGGCCGAGTACTCGTCGGGATGCGCGAGCACGAGCTCGACGTCTTCGATCGTGACCTTGTTCATCCGGTTGCCGCCCCGTTCATCCTTTGACCGTTCTTCGAACCGTGAGTCGACCAGTCTAGCACGGGCGAGGGTGGCTTGGTGACTGGGTGGGTTGGTGGGTTGGTGGGTTGGTGGGTTGGTGATGGTGTGACCAGGTGATCGTGTGAACACCTGAGCACGCGACTGAGGGCACCGAGACCGGAAAGAACGAATCAGGTCTCTTCGAGGGCCTGGAAGGAGAACACCGAGACCGGCTGAAGCCGGCGCTCCGAAAGACTCGAGCACCTGAGCACCCAAGCACCCAAGCACCCAAGCCAGGGCTCAGTCTTTCTCAATCTCACTGAGAGCCGTGGCAAACGGTTAGGGGAAATCGCTGGCGGCGAAGGCGAGAGGTTGGTAGCTTTTCCGCCATGGCAGATCGACGCGGGGATGGGAGTCGGGGGCCAGGAGGGGGGA
>JAVJTD010000529.1:0-10954 GCA_040219065.1 Planctomycetota bacterium | reverse complement strand
CCCGAACAGGTCCCTGGCGCAGGGTTGGGAGCTCGCTCACGCGCACGGAACTCATGATCGATTCGGCGGGGCTTCGTGAGGGACGACGGGACCGGATCCCGCAAGCGATGGCGTGGGACCGTTCCGACGCCTTGACCGACGGGCGCGTCGGATCGTCCCTTACTCATCGCCAGACGGAAGAGATCCTCGCCGTGAACCTCGCCGTTCCAACGGCAGCGGCTCCGTGTCAGGGACCCGTGCGGGCTCTGGTTTCAAGTCAGCTCTTCGGGCCGCCGAGCTCGCCCAGGAGCTTCTTCTCTTCAACTGAGTAAACTCTCACGCGGCCGTCCCAGGCGCCGGTGAAGATGCGCTGTCCACTTGCATCGACGCTCACGGCGTAGATCCAGTCGCCCAGCCCGGGCAGGTTGCCTTGGCCCTTGCCTGCTGCATCCCACAGCTTCACCGAGCCGTCGGCTCCGGCGCTCGCCCAGTCCGCACCGCGCCAGCAGAAGCCCAGCACGCCGCCGCCGTGAGCGGGTGTGTTACCGACCGCGCGCCCGTCAGAGAGCTCCCACTGACGGACCGTGCCGTCTCCGCTCACCGTGGCGAGGCGCTGTGCGTCGGGTCGAAACCGCAGGCGCTGGATCGGGCCCTGATGACCTCGCAGCACGTGCACGTCCCGGCCCGTATCGGCCTGCCAGACCATCGCGATGCCCGCCCGATCGGCGCTGGCGAGGTAGTTGCCGTCGGGTGAGATGTCGAGGGCGAGGATCCAATCCTGATGGGCCGTCAGCTCGTAGCGCCTCTCCGAGGTGGCGGTCTCGTAGACGCGCACCTTCTTGCTCGGCCCCCCGATCGCCACGAGCGACTGGCCCGGGCTGATCGCCGCCGCCAAGATCTCATCGTACTCCCGCCCGTACTCACCGACGATTGCGCCGGTCCGCACGTCGTAGAGCACCGCGCCCCCCTTCTTGCCCGCGATGCCACCCGCGGCGAGGAGACAGCTGCCGTCGACGGTGAAGCGGAGCACGTTGACGCGGCCGAAAGGGAACGGCAAGACGCCGAGGAGCTCGAGGCTCTCGGTGTGGTAGAGCAGCACCTGGTCGATCCCCGGCACCGCGATGAGCGGCGCGCGCGGGCTCGCCGCCAGATCGCGCGCGATGGGCGGCCGCTCGGTGATGCGCAGCGCGACGGCCGGCAAGGACTCGGGCATCGGCGGCGGCCCGTCGAAGGTCGGGGTGATCGGTCCCTTGGGGCCGGTGTCCGAGGCGACCTTCGCCTTCTTCGCGGCCTCTTCGGCCGACGCCGCATCGGCCGCCGCTCCTTGGGCGAGCCAGTCCCGGATCGTCTGGACCTTGGCGTCCGTGATCTTGCCTTGCTCGGGGGGCATGGTGGGTGTATCGAGGTGAGCCACCAAGCGATAGAGCCGACTGCCATCGGGATCGCCCGCCGTGATCACCGCGCCCGAGCCTCCGCCTTCCTTCAAGGACGCGAAGCTGGTCAGATCGAGGCTGCCGGCGAGGTCGTCGGGGTTGTGGCATCCGACGCAGTGCTCTTCGAAGATCGTGAGCACGTGGTCCTCGAAGTTGAGACCCGGCTCCTTCTTCGGTGCGGCGGCCGTCTTCGGCGCGGGCTTCATTTCCTCCTTCGCAGGTGCCTTCATCTCGGGCGCGGGCTTGGCCGGCGGCTTCATCTCGTTCTTCGGCTGCATCTCGTTCTTCGGCTTCATCTCGTTCTTCGGCTGCATCGCGGGCTCGGCAGGCTTCATCTCGGCCGCAGGCTTCGGAGCGACGGCCATCGGCTCGATCAACGCCCGGAGCTGCGCGAGCTTCTCGATCTCGGCTTGGATGGCCTTCGCCCGCTGCTCGGCCTGCGCGGCCTGGGCCTCGAGCTTCTGGGCTTGCTCGCGGAGCTGTGCCGCCTCGGCCTTCTGCTTGGCGATCTCGGCCTGCATCGCCTGGACCTTGGCGTCCCAGGCCTTCGGATCGGTCTGCTTCAGCTCCTTCAAGAGCGCCTCGAGACGCCCTAGGGGATCGGGCGCCGCGTTCTCCTGACCGGTGGCCTTCGGACCGAGAGCCATGAGGAGCCAAATGCTGCAGATCGAGAGGGTGAGTCGCCAGACATTCATCGGGAAGCTCAATGCGTGAAGAGGAACTCTTTGGAGTTGAGAATGGCCCAGAAGACGTCTTCGAGCACGGCGGCCCGATCGCCGGCGCCTTCGATCTCGGCGCGCAGCGCCTCGAGCTCGTCGGGTCGCGGAGGCCGCGCGTACGCCGAGAGGTAGAGCGTCTCGAGGATCACCTCGTCGCTCGCCTCCGACGCCAGGAGCTGCTTCAAGCGGCCCCTCTCGTGACGCAGCTTCTGGGTCAAGGTCGGACCGTTGATCAAATGAAGGGCCTGGCCGAGCGTCGGCTCGTTGCGCCGCTCGCAAGCGCACGGGCTGGAGCGACGCGGCCGTCCGAAGGTGTCGAGGAAGTAGCTGTCCGGGCTGCCGCCCGCGACCTGCGTCGCACGCGCACCCAGCGGCAAGCCGCGGAACTTCGTCGGCTGACCAGTCACCTGCCCGATCGCCTCGAGGAGCTGCTCGGCCGTGAGCCGTCTCACATTGGCCTTGGCGAAGGCCGACGCAGGAACGTCGTCCGCACTGGCGGCGAGCTGGTAGGTCCGCGAGGCCGTGATGTCCCGAATCAGCGCCCGCAAGTCCCAGCCGCTCTGCGCCAGCCGCTCACCCAGCCAGCGGTGTAGCTCGGGATGAGACGGCGGATTGCTGACCCGGACGTCGTCGACCGGCTCGACCAGCCCGCGGCCGAAGAAGCGCGCCCAGACTCGATTGGCGATGTTCGCCGCGAACCAGGGGTTGTCCTTCGAGGTGAGCCACTCGGCGAGCACGGCGCGTCGGTCCTGACCCGGCTTGATCTCCGGCTCGGCGCCCCCGAGGAACTTCGGCGCGACCACGCGGTTGTCCCGCGCATGTTGCACCTCGCCGCTGCCCCTCACGAAGACGACCGTCTCGCGCGGATCCTCGGCGCGCTTCGTCGCGATGCGCCCGAAGAAGGCCGCAAAGCCGTAGTAGTCGTCCATCGTCCAGCGCTCGAAAGGATGGTTGTGGCACTGCGCGCACTGGATGCGGATCCCCAGGAACACCTGGCTGACGTTCTCGGCGATCGCCTTCGGATCGCGCTCGGTCAGGTAGAAGTTCGCCTCGGGGTTGGTGAAGTTGCCCCCCTCACTGGTGAGCAGCGTCCGCACGAGCTCGTCGAGCGGCACATCGCTCGCGAACGCCTCGCGCAGGAGCTCGGTGTAGAGGAACATCCCCTTCGGCTCGAGCTGGTCGGCCTCCACGCGGAGCACCTCGGCCCATTGCATCGCCCACACATCGGAGAACTCCGGGCGTCGGAGCAGGCGATCGACGAGCTGTTGCCGCTTGTCGGGAGCGTCATCCCCGAGGAACTCTCGCACCTCGGCGGGCGTCGGCAAGACGCCCAGGACGTCGAGGAACACTCGGCGGACGAAGACCTCGTCGCTGCAGACCGGCGCCGGCGTCAGCCGCATCTTGCGCAGCTTGTCGTGGATGAAGCGATCGATCTCGCCGATCGCTTCGACCCCTTCGGGCCAGCTCGGTGGCGCGGCCTCTTCGAGCACGATCACCTGCGAGACCTCGGCCAGCGTGCCGAATCTCGCCATCACATACGCCTCGCCGGGGCGGCCCGACGTCACCACGCCGCGGTCCGAGATGGCGGCCGTGTCGTCGTTGCTCGAGCTCAAGAGCGCGAGCTCGGTGACGTCGCGATCGGTGCCGTCGACATAGTGGGCGCGCACGATGAGCTGCTGATGACGATCGGCACCTCCGATCACGAGCTGTGAGGGCAGCACCTCCAAGGAGGCGAGCTCGGCGCGGGCGGGCGCATCGATCGGCGCGCCACCCGCGATCCAACGCCGAAGCGTCTCGTAGCTCGGCCCGCCCGGCTCGAGGCGCTTGCCACCCTGGTGCGTCACGGCGACCGTCGGCTTGGTGAGGATCAAGCTCTCCTCGGGACGCGCCGGGTCCAGACGGCGCCCACGCAATTCCCGCGTGAGCCGCTGATGATCCTCGGCTGCATCGAAGCCGAACAGGGAGAGCCGAAACCCGTTCTTGCCAGAGGCGGCACCGTGGCAACCGCCGCTGTTGCAGCCGGCGTGCGTCAGGACCGGCAAGACGTCTCGATGGAAGCTCGTCTCACGCGGGCTCGCGGCGCCTCGGACGGCGATCGGCAGCGTCTGCTCGAGGGCGCCGACTCGCACCCGGAGCTCGCCATCGCCGTCCGCCACGGCCTCGAAGCGGCCCGCTTGCCAGCGCACGAGCTCCGGCGCCTGGACCTCGGCCTCGGCCGTGACGTCGTGCGTGAGTCCGTCGGCGTCGATCGCCAAGACGACGAGGCGAGGGCGGTCGCCGGCGTGCTCGATCCGGATGGTGTCCGGGAAGACGCACAGCGTGACCAGCTCGGCCTCTTCTTCGGCGCGCGCGCTTGCGGCGAAGCCGAGGGCCAATGCGAAGAGGATCGATCGTCTCATAGTTGTCCTCACGTCTTCGGCTTGGTCACGGTGCCCTTGGCCGGCTTCTTGGCGGGCGGCGCCGCAGCCGCTTCGGTCTGCTGGGCCGGCTTTGGCGCCGCCCGGCGCTCGGGAGGCAATGGCTTGTCGATGCGCAGCTCACCGCCGCGGAAGTGATGTACCACGCCGCCGCCCGGGCTAGGCACCACGCAACGGAGGAGCAAGTTTTGATGACGACCCGGCGGTGACTTCTCGCCGATGCCGAGCGCGTAGGCCTGCTCCTGCTTGCCGGTGGCGATCCCGGGGAACTCGCTCGTCACCTCGCGAGGCAGGTTCACGATCTTGGCCTCGTACGTTTCGAGCCCCTCTTGCAGCGTCTCGAACTCGACGGGCAGCGACGCAGTCTGCCCCTGCTCGACTCGGACCTTCCCGATGACCGCCTTCACCCAAGGCTTGGACACGACGAGCTCGACGAGCGCCGAGCTGGCCGCGCGCTCGCCGCCCTGATTCGCGCGACCGACGATGGCGATCGCCCAGGTGCCCTCGCGGGCATTGCCGCTCGCATTGATCGGCAGCGTCTTCTCGGTCTGGTCCTTTTCGAAGACGATCTCGCCGGAGGAGAGACCCGGCGGGTTCCAGAGCATGCGCGCCCGAACCGGTCCAGCGAACCCCGCGCGGCGCGTGATCCGCACCGTCAAGCCCAAAGGGCTCGCCTGGATGATCGGCACCGTCGGTGGCTCGACCTCGATCGTGAAGGGCGCCGGCTCGCAGACCGCGAGCGTCAAGAGATCGACACTCGTCTCGAGGAAGGTCTGGTTGTTCTCGACCTCGACCAGCTCGATCGGCTGCCGGAACGGTGCCGGGTGATCGCTGTCGTCGTCCGGCTTTCGCGCGGTGACGAAGAGCTGCGCCCCGACCAGGCTGACGCCTTCGGCCGCTTCGAACACGACCGGCACCGAGCTGCTGCCGGGTTGGAGTGTTCCCACTTGCGCGACGACACCTTCGGGCAAGCCCTCGAAGTGTGGCCGGTAGCCCGCGCGCGTGTCGATGCCGTCCAGGCGGAGCAGCGTCGCCATTCGTCCTTGTCCCGGCACAGCGACGGCGAACTCGTCGGGGCGCCCCGGCACGGCCACGCGAATGCTCCGCTCGCCGCGACGCGGACCGCACTCGACGCGGTAGACGTAGTCCGGTCCGCTGCGACGCAGGTGGTCCCAGATCGCGAGGAGGTACTCCCCCGTCTCGGGCGGCTTGAACCGCAGCCGGGAGTCGGGTCCGCCAGAGTCGTCGTTGGCCACCAGGCCGCGCCCGGCAAGGTCTCGCACCTGCAGCACCGCATCGAGCGGCGAGCGAAGCTCACGGGCCCGCACGACGAATTCGAGCTCGCGATCCTTCTCGGCATGGAAGCGGAAGAAGTCGGTCTCGCGCTCCTTCTCGATCGTGCCGTGGACGACGCCCGGCATGGGCATCGGCGTGCCCAGCTCGGCCACCGTCCGCCGGGCGGGCCGCATGGCAAAGCCGAATCCACCCGCGCCGTTGGCGACCTTGACGAGCAGATCGTGGCGGCCAGACGAGAGCGCCAGGACGACGCGATCCGAGTCGGGATTCAACCCGCGCGCCGCTGTGTGCTCGTGCACCAGCGTCCCGTCGAGCCAGACCTTCAGAGTATCATCACTTCCGAGCATCATCGGCCAGTGCTGAGCGCCCCGGCTCTCGATCGTGCGGTGGAAGTAGTAGACGGCGTCATCCGAAGCGCTCGGCTCCTGGGTCAGATCGATCGGCGTGCCGTCCTTCCACTCGGGACGCTCAGTCCAGCGTACCTCGCCGTCGCGCCCTTTCAGGACCGCCTCGAGATCGATGGCTTCCTCAGGCGGGTAGACGGTCTGATGGCCACTGATGTGCCCCTCGGAATCACGAGTGCTGGCGAACGGTCCGATGATCCGCCACGGCGAGAGCGTCACGCCGAAGTCCTCGCGCGCGTTCTCGGTCACCGCGGGCCAAGGGGAGCTGGCTAATCGGAGTGGCGACGGCGCGACGCCGTGCTCGTCGCGCACGAAGTAGTCGAGGTCCGCGTCGCCGAATGTCACGGATTGCTCCCACACCCGATCCGAGCCGATGAAGCGCACCGTGGCCGAATCGCCAGGTCGGCCACCCGCCGGGAGCGCTGCGACCGCGATCGGGAAGGTGCCGATGTGAAGGCGATAGTGGCTGCGGCCGTTGCCTCCGAACGCCGACTCGCGCACGGCGATGGTGTATCGCCCGGGCGTCTCGATCGCCACGCGTCCGAGCGGGTCGAGGCGGCCGAAAAAGGTGTCGTCGACGAGGAGCTTCGTGCGCCCCTCGGCATCGAGGACGGTCAGGTGCGGATCGAACGGCGTATCACCGAGACGAACGCCCTGCACCTCGACGCTGAGGATGAGCGGCTCCTCGACCTCGATCGCGAAGACGTCGACATCTTCCTGTGTGATGACGCCATTGATCGTCACCTCGAGCGGCACGGGCTGCGCCTGCTCGGGCGAGGGGTTGGGCTCTTGCTCGGCGAGCTCGGGCAGGCTCCCGACCCAGAACGTCTTCACCGCCGAGAGGCCGGTGGAGGTCCGCAGCAGCAACCGGTGCTCGCCGAGCCGGCAGTCCTCGGCGATGCGAAGCCGCCCTCGAACAGTGCGATCGTCCTTCGCCTCGAGGCTGAGCACCTCGATGCCCGGCTCGAACCATAGGATCTCTGCGGCGTCCTTCAGCCTTTGCCCGACGAGCGTGACGTCGACCTCGGTGCCTTGCCGCGCGCCACGCGGGACGAGCGTATCGAGGCGCGGATCCGCCGCAGTGGCCGTGACGCATAGGAGCACGAGCCCTGCGAGGGTGCGAAGCGCGCTCATGCGAGCAGCTCTTCCATCACGCGCCCGCCGCGGACGATGTCGATCGGTCGGTCGCCGGGGCTGAGGAGCCGCTTGGTCGGATCGATGCCGAGCTGTGCGAAGAGAGTGGCGCCGAGATCGGCCGGCGAGACCGCATCGCGCTCGGGCTCACTGCCTGCGGCGTTCGAGGCGCCGTGCAGGACACCGCCGCGGAAGCCGCCTCCCGCTGCCACCACCGAGAAGACCTTGGGCCAGTGGTCCCGGCCATCGGTCGCATTGATGCGCGGCGTGCGACCGAACTCGGTCGTCAAGAGGACGAGTGTCGATGAGAGCAGCTTCTTGCCCGCCAGATCCTCGATCAACGCCGAGAAGGACTGGTCGAGCTGATTGAGCTTGCCTGGCAAGGCACGTCCGAGATTCTGGTGATGGTCCCAGCCACCGTCCCGCACGGTCACGTATCGAACACCCCCTTCGACGAGACGCCGCGCCAGGAGCAGACGAGCCCCGAGACCACCGCCGTAACGGTTCCGGACACCGTCCTGCTCCGCCGACAGATCGAAGGCCGCCCGCGCGGGCTCTGACTCGATCAGCCGATACGCTTGCTCGTAAAAGGCGTCGGTCGCTTCCAGCGCGTCGGTGGATGCTTCGGCTTCGAACGGCATGTCGATCGACTCGACCAGGCGCTTGCGCCGCGCCAGCCGCTCGCCGTCGACGCCTTCGGGCGCGGCCAGATCACGGACGCGGAAGTTGCGGCCCGCCGGGTCGCCGCCCACGCTGAACGGCGCGAACGCCGAGCTCAGGTACCCCGTGCCCAAGAACTCCTCCCGTGCATCGGGGATCGAGACGTAGGCCGGCAAGTTGTTGCGACCGCCGTGCTCGTGCGAGACGACCGACCCGAAGCTCGGGTACGTGATCGCCGGCGACGGCCGATACCCCGTCAGCATGTTGTGCGTCCCGCGCTCATGCGCCGCCTCGCCATGCGACATCGAGCGAATGACGGTCAGGTGCTGGAAGACCTTGGCCGTGCGTCCGAGATGCTGACCGAAGTGCTCGCCGGTCTGACCGACCGGCACGGGCTTGAAGGGGCCGCGGACCTCGATCGGCGCGTAGGGCTTGAAGTCAAAGCTGTCGAGGTGGCTCAGCCCGCCCTGCAGGAAGATCTGGATGACCGCCTGCGCGGGAGCGTCGCTCCGGCGTTGGGCGAAGGCGCGTGCGAGTCGGAGTGACCAGGGCGAGAAGAGCCCCAAAGCCCCGATGCTGCCGGATAGAAAACGACGGCGGCTCAGTCCGCTGTGAGCGGACCGCGTACGGCGGTTTGTCATGGCGACCTCGAACGGTCGAGTTGGAAGGCCCTTGGAACCGGGACCGATCGGTGGCGAGGGCCGAAGTATATCACGATCCAGAAAGGGGATGGGAGTGGCTGGGTGGCTGGGTGTGGCTGGGTGCCTGGGTGGCCGAGTCGTTCGGAGTGCCGGCTTCAGCCGGTCTCGGTGACATCCCTCCAGATCTTGTGAAGCGCCGGGCGAATCGAGTCGGGTCTCCGTGACGACGCCAGCTGATCAACGCGGCAGAACTCGGGCAGGCAAGGACCCTCCACGGACCGTGAAAAGACCGATCGCTCCGCTCACGGCTCACACCCCGGCGTTGTGCCTGGGCCCTGATCCGTCACCTGATCACCAAGTCACCACGGCACCAACCCACCACGGCACCACGGCGGCAACCTGATCCAGTTCCAACCGTTGCGCGCCGAGGGCCGTATCTCGCACACGAGATCATCACTCATCTTCCTTTGGCCTACCTGACTCCGGAGGAGATTCGACCATGAAGAAGATTCTGCTGTTCCTGACCGCACCCCTGCTCGCCCTCGGTTGGCAGCTCCAAGACCACGAGGCTCACAAAGCCCATGGAGACGAGCGCGCGGCGGTCGAGCGTGCGGTGCTCGATTACTGCGAGGGCTTCTACGAGGTGAAGCCCGAGCTCATCGAGCGGAGCGTCTCGAAGGAGCTGACCAAGTACGGCTACTGGCGGTCGGACCCGAGCGCCGAGTACAAGGGCACCGCGATGAACTTCGACCAGGCCGTCGCGCTCGCCAAGCGCTGGAACACCAGCGGCGAGCAGGTTCCGGACGGCGCGCCGAAGAAGGTCGAGATCTACGAGATCCTCGATCAGACCGCTTCGGTGAAGCTGACCGCCGTCTGGGGGATCGATTACATGCTGCTCTCGAAAGACGACGGCAAGTGGAAGATCCGCCACGTCATGTGGCAGAGCCACACCGACGGATCGCACTGAGCCTCAGCCCAACGCCTCACGCATCGCTCGCACCTTCGCCTCGTCGGTGCGAGCGATCTCGTATTCTCCCCGAGGCATCACCGAGCCCAGCCCGACCGACGGATTGCGATAGACCATCGTGCTCTCGCCGGTCGTGAACGCCGAGCCGTGCACCTCACGCACGCCGCTTGCCTCGACAAGAGCCTGGACGTTGTGGCTGCGAATGCCCGCCCCGGCCATCACGATCAGCCGGCCGTCCGCCTGAGCGACCAGCTCTTTGAGCAGAGCGACACCTTCCGGAGCACTCGGCGCCTGCCCCGAAGTCAAAACGCGCGCGGCACCGAGCTCGATCAAGACCTCCAGCTCGGTTCGAGGATCCGCCACGAGGTCGAACGCGCGGTGGAAGGTGAACGGCACAGGGCGAGCGAGCTCGATCAGGCGAGCGGTCCGATCCCGATCGATCGAGCCATCGGGTCGAAGCGCCCCGGAGACGATCACGTCGGCGCCCTCGTCGCGTGCGAGGCGGATGTCGTCCTCCAATGCGGCGAGCTCGAACGCGTCGTAGACGAAGTCTCCGGAGCGGGGCCTGACGAGCAGGGCCATCGGCAGCGTGCTCACTCGCCGCGTCTGTCGCAGCAAGCCACGCGAAGGGGTCGTGCCGCCTTCCGCCAAGTTGGCGCACAGCTCGACGCGGTCCGCGCCCCCCGCCTCGGCGGCCCGGATCCCGGCCGCGGAATCGATGCAAATCTCGATGACGACTCGCTGGGTCATGGTGGGAGGATACCAAGAGAAGGAAGCGCTCGGCACGAGTGCGCCTACTGAGGGTGAATCGATCAGAGCCCGAACAGGTCCCTGGCGCGGGGTTGGGAACACGCTGGCAGGCACAGAACTCATGATCGATTCAGCGGGGCCTCGTGAGGGACGACGGGATCGGATCCCGCAGACGAAGGCAAGGGAACGTTTTGACCGTCCTGACTGACGAGGATGTCCGCTCGTCCCTTACTCACCGCTAGACGGATAAAGTCCTCGCCATGAACCCCGCCACCGCATCGGCAAGTGGTTTCGGATCAGCGGCGCCCCCGCCGGCGGACCGGCGGAGCATACAGGGGTGAAACTGGGCTCGAGGGCGATGGAGTGCCCAAGCAGAGCGAGCTGGTGACCGCGTTTCTTGGTGAGAGCTCCGCTCGAGCGAGCTTGGGCCGGGGAAGCCGTGCGACGACAGCGCACTCCGAGTGGCCCCTTGCTCTGCGCCTCCCAATTCGATCGGTGGCACCGTCGATGAAGCGGCTCCCCGCTCAGCAGCCGCTTCCCGTTTCGGTCGCGCG
>JAVJTD010000517.1:0-29186 GCA_040219065.1 Planctomycetota bacterium | reverse complement strand
AGACGTGTGCTTTCCGATCTACCCAAGCACCCAGTCACCCAAGCACCCAGTCACCCAAGCACCCAGTCACCCAAGCACCCAGTCACCCAAGCACCCAGTCACCCAAGCACCCAGTCACCCAAGCACCTCAAGCATTCGGCGCGGCTCGCCGACGAGTCGGGCGAACCGAGCGAGTGGTGTCCCAGGGCGGGCGAGTGCCGAGCTCGCGGAGTGCCGAGTCGCGATGCTCGTGGATGTCGACCTGCTGTCCCAAGCACACCAGGTCGAAGACCGACTGAACGGACGGCTGCGGACAGCAGAGCAGGAGCTTGCCCCCGAGATTCCGCAGGCGATGGTGAGCCACCACGATGGCTCCCAGGCCCGAGCTGTCCAGGAACTGAACGCGGCTCAGGTCGAAGATGACGTTCGCTCCTTCTCGGGCGACCGCGGCGAGCCGGCTCTGGAATTCGCCGACCTCGACTTCATTGAGCTGGTGGACCGCGAAGGTCACGATCGTCACATTGCCGAGCTGTTCGAGCTGCCACATCGTTCCAATCCTTTTGGCCTGGGTCTGTGATCGACACCGGCCCGTCACCACCTCATTCGTCGGCCAGATGTTCGTCAACCTGTTGAGAGAGATTTGAAGAAGGACCGAACATACCTTGACGATTTCTTGACAAGGCACGTCCGTCAGTTGCTAGCCTCCCGATTCATGAAGGTCTCATCGCCGCGCCGCGCATCTTGGATCGTGACACTGATCCTCCTGCCCCTGGCAGGAATGATCGCGCTCTCGCTGATCGGCTTGCAGGCCACGGTCCGCGAGGCGGAGCGACAGGCTCGAGCCGATGCACGATCCCGAGTGCAGGGCACGGTGCGTGCCCTGAGAGAGGTGATGTCGGAAACGCGGCTCGTCGAGCGCCTTCCGAAGACGCGGCGCTTCGAGATCGATCAGGGCGACTTGGTCGTCCCCCCCGAGATCGGAGCGTTGGAGCCGATCCCGATCCGCGATCCTGTCGAGCTCGCCCCGCTCCCCGCCCTGCGGCATCTCGAGTCGGCGCGACGCGCCGAGTTCGGAGGAGGCGAGCCCCAAGAGGCCCTAGTTGATGCTCGCGCTGCCGTCGAGGCGGCTCGCGGCGACACGAGCTTTGGGGGCGATTGGGTCCGTCTCCAAGCCGCCTGGATCGCCCAGCGGCTGGGCGCCGCCGAGCAAGCCGGGAGCTGGCGAGACTCGGTGGATTGGATGCGAGAGTCGGCGCCCGAGATCGTCGGAGGAATGATAATTCTCGCACTCGTCCGCGATGAGGAGCCATCGAGCGAGCTCCGGGATGCGTTCCTGCGCCTGCCCGCGGACCTGGCGACGTCCTTTCTCGACTCCGTATCCGCCGATTCCAGAGACCTCCGCAGTGAGCTTGCGGGCGTCGCCGAGATTCGAGAGACCACCCAGACAGTCCTTGCTGCCCCCCTCGATCCCGAGGGGACGCAGCCCATGATCGAGCCCTGGGCCGGGCGTCTCTTGATCTACGTGCCGAAAGAGCCGGGCCGAGGGACCGGCGCCTGGATCGAGCCGGCTATCCTGGCCGAGACACTTCGAAGGGTCGCTCCCCCATCCAACCCGCTCGACGAGGACCGTCCTCACGAGGAGTACCTCTCGCCGGTTCCCTGGGAAGGTCGCCTCGTCGCCGGCGAGCCACCCTCCGAGAACGCGTTGACCATCGCACCCGGGCTCTGGCTCGAGCCGCGGCGAGACCTCACGCCACTCCCCTTTTGGACTCGCCCGATCTTCGGAACCGCCGTTCTGGCCGCGCTGGCGGTCTTGATCGGGCTCGGCCTCTGGCTGAGCTCGCGGGCGCTGCGCCGCGAGACAGAGGCTGCCCGCGCCCGCGCCGACTTCCTGACGTCGATCACCCACGAGCTGCGCACGCCCCTCGCCTCGATCCGGCTCTTCGCCGAGATGCTGCAAGACGGCCGCGTCAGCTCGAAGGCGACCGAGCGCGATTACCTGGAGTTGCTCGGAGGCGAAGCTGCACGCTTGTCAGTGCTGGTCGAGAACGTGCTCGATCTCGGGAGAGCGGCGCGCGGCGAGCGCGGCTACGACCGCCGTCCTCAGCCGATCGGTCCTTGTCTCGAGCACATCGGTGCGGTGTTCGCTCCCTTGATGAACCGCGACGGCCTCGAGCTGGCGGTGCAGATCGGCGATCCCGAAGCGGTCGTGGCGGTCGATTCCGAAGCGTTGACGCAAGCCGTCCTCAACGTCTTGGAGAACGCTCGCCGCTACGGCGCCAGCGGCGGCCGCGTCGTCCTGAGGGGGCGGCTGCACGAAGGCCGTTATCAGATCGAGGTCGAGGACGACGGACCGGGAATACCGCCGGAGGAGCGGGAGTCGATCTTCACGCCGTTTACTCGCGGCCGTGAGAGCTCGGATGGTAGAGTCCCAGGCCTCGGAGTCGGGCTCGCCCTGAGCCGAACGATCCTTCGCGCCCACGCCGGAGACCTCGTGCTCGCAGACACGAAGGGAGCCAGCGGCGCCCATTTCGTCGCCAGCCTTCCTCTCGCCCCCGAGGAGCACCCATGAGTCGACTGCTCATCGTCGAAGACGATCCCGCCCTGCGGCGTGGCTTGCGTGATGCCTTCGAGTCGGAAGGCTACGAGGTCGTGACGGCCGCTGATGGGAGTGAGGCGGCCCGCGTGGTGTTCGATCGTCACTTCGACGCGATCGTGCTCGACCTGATGCTGCCCGGCCGCGGCGGGCTCGAGGTCCTGCGTGAGATTCGAGCCCAAGCCTTGCGCGTCCCGGTGCTGATCTTGACGGCCCGCGGCGACGAGAGTGACCGGGTGCTCGGGCTAGACCTCGGTGCCGACGACTACGTGACCAAGCCGTTCAGCTTGCGCGAGCTGACGGCTCGCATGCGCGCTCTGCTGCGACGAGTCGAGACGCGGCGCGCGGCCGAGGAGGCTCACGTGCCCGATCGCGTCAAAATCGGCGATGCGACGGTCAACCTGGCCGCTTACGAGATCGTGAGGCCGGGCGACTTGCATCGCCTCTCGCCGAAAGAGGTCGCGATGCTCAAGCTGTTGATCGCGCGCGAAGGACGCGCGGTCAGCCGAGGTGACTTCCTCGACCTCGTCTGGCCCGGCGACGCCGACGTCGGCCCTCGCACCATCGATACTCATATGCTCAACCTGCGACAAAAGATCGAGATCGACCCGAAGAAGCCCACCCACCTCGTCACCGTCCACGGCGTCGGCTACCGCCTGGTCATGGAGTGACCCGGTGCACACGGGGACGCCACACACGGGGGCACGGGAGGAGAAGAACTTACACGGAGAGCACGGAGGACACGGAGCGGGGACGACCCGAAGGCACCGAGCTTGGGAGACTCGAAACCTGAGCCCAATGGCGGTGCCTGCGGGTCGTCCCCCATCTCCGTGTTCCCCGTGTCCTCTGTGTGAGATCTCCTCCCCGTGCCCTCCGTGTGGCGTCCCCATGTGCACCTTGACGAATCCTTGACATCGATTTGACCACCTCCGGACCCGCGAATGGCGGCGAGCTCGTTCAATGGGCACCGGATCGACGAGGCGAAGGGCCCCATCGATGCCGGCGACGACAGCCCAAAGGAGAGACGAACATGTGGATCCATGCAGTGACGCTCGCGGCGGCCTCGATCGGATGGGCGCCCGTCCAGGACGATGCAGACAGCATCTTCCAAAAGGCGCAGGTGCTCGAGTCGGTCCAAGGCGACCTCGCCTCGGCCGCCCGCGCCTATGAGCGCGTCGTGATGCTCTCGCCCGACGGCGACCTCGCCATTCGGGCGAGCTATCGCCTCGGCCTGATCTGGAAGCAGCTCGGCAAGGAAGAAGCTGCGACTGCTGCGTTGGAGCGCGCCGCCACGGGTGAGGGCGAGCTCGCCGTGCGTGCCCAAGAGATCCTCGACGGCGCACCGATCGGCAGCCAAGACCGCCTCGCCAAGCAAGTCGACGAGCTCCTCGAAGGCGTCCGAGGCGGCCTGAACGGATCGATCGCAGAGGGCTTCCGCATCATCGGTCCTGAGGCCGTGCCCTTCATCGTCCGCAGCATCGATCGCAGCGAAGACTTGCTCTACATCGGCCGGGCCGCCTCCTTAATGATGATGCTCGGCGGCCCCGACGCCGTGCAGTTCTTCGAGAAGGTGGCCGCCTCCGAAGACGCCGTCATGAAGAGAGCCGTCCTCGCCTCGGCGGAGCTGGGCACGACGAAGGAGGTCGCTGACGTCTTGCGTCGCTTCTTGAGAGACGAGGACGAGTCCGTCGCTATTCGCGCGTTCGACCTGCTTCGTTCGCCGGAGCAGCCTGGCCATCTGTCCATCGAAGAGTCCCTGAGACTCGTCGATCGCACTCGCATCGATCTCGCAGATCACGTGCTGAGCTTCTTGACGACACGTGCGTGGGTCGCTCCGGCTGAACTGAGAAGTGCCTACGAGCGATTGACGAGGAGCCCTCTTCGGGAATCGACGGAGCGCGCACTCGCCAGGGTGCTCGGCACCCAGGCCTTTTCGAGCTCCCGATCGGCCGGGGAGCTGTACCTCGAGCTGCTCGCAGATCCCAGGGCGCCTGGCGTCGAATTCTGGTGGCGCTCCGACCTCGATGTCCCCTTTCAGAGCGCTGCGGCGGTCGTCCCGCTGGAAAGAATCTTGAATGCCGCTCGCAGCCTCGCCGAGGCCGACTTCGATGCGGCTCCTCAGGCTCGAAGAGCACTCGAGGCGTACATCAATAGTGCCCATCAGTTCCTCTTCGACGACAGTTCTCGTGAAGTGGTCTTCGAGCTCGTGCGGCTAGGCTACGCGGATGCAGTCGACGAGTGGCTCAGCAGCCACCCGAGTGAGCTGACATTCGACATCTTGAAGCACACGCTGGATCAGCTCCCGGATCCCACCAACTTCTTGAATACTCTCCGAGCAGCAGAGTGGCACCCGCGCCCGGAAGAAGTCGACGCCTTCGTGAACTGGTTCGAATCTCGGGCCGACTGGCCAGCGACTCGCAATCCGAACACTTCACTCAGGTTCGCGGCCCAGGCCTGCCTCCTCGCCGGAACAGAGCGCTCGACCTTGGCGGTCGTCGACTTCGTGGCGGAGAGGACCGACTACTACGCGTGGGCCGCCGAGAACTTGATCCGGCAACAATCCCCAGCCTCGAAGAAGGCGCTCCAAAAGATGCTCGTGCTGCCAGTGGCGGACGACGAGGTATCCGCTGCAGGCCGCTGGCGCGGCCAATTGTTTGGCATCTGCCTTCGCTATGGGGACGAGCAGTCGGTGGATTCGTTCGCCAAGTCATACGAGCTCGGGCTGGATTTCTACCAAGGTAGCTCTTTGTCCCAGAGGCCGTTGGATCTCGGCCCAGGCCTTGGGAGCGCCCCTGTCGTCAACAGTCGCCTCCCTCGGGGACTCGCCTGGTTCGCATTCGTCGGGGAGGACGGTCGTCCGGTCTCCTCCTACGACACCGTGGCGGAGCGTGAGATCGTTCGTCGATGCCTTGCCATCAAAGGTCCATCCTGGACTGACGCAAAATGGTGCTTCGACCAGCGCACGTACAATCCGAGACCCGAACGTGCCGTCGAACGACTTCCCCTCGGCCTCGTGCTCGGCGTCACGGACGCTCTACTGACGAGCCCTCCCGACGGCATCGACCTCGAGGTACTGGTCAATGGGATTCTCGATGATGACCGATTGGAGCCGCAGCTTCGACGTCAGGTCGTGGATTGGGCATTGACGCGACACCAGGACCCTCGGCTCGTAGAGCTCGCGCTCGAAAGGCTCCCTGACCTCTTCTCTCCAATGGAAGCCGCCGAGAGAGTCGGTCCAATCGTCAGGAACCGACCGACCGGCTCCCTGCGGGTCATCTACCTCGCCTGTTCGGCATACCTCGAGGCCACGAGTCACTCCGCCAAGGCAATCGATGAGGTCCTCGAAATCACGCGCTCACTTCCAGAGACCCACCTGGCACGGGAAGCCGCTCGAGCCTTGGCCGATGAGCTTCCGGCAGCGACCTTCATTCCGTTGCTCGAGACCATCATGACGATGGACGGAACGTACTTGGTCCGGTTCGGCATCGACTACCTTCGCGACCACCTGCGAAACAACATCGACTCCAATGCCATCGCGCTGTTGATTCGCGCCTATGAGCACGCGGACGAGGAGGTACGTCAGAAGGCGAAGAATGCTCTCGACGAGCTCCGGTCTTACCGCGAGACGATCGGATTCTGGGAGCGTGTCCAGAGGGGCACCGAGCTCACTCAAGAGAGCGCGGCTCAGGCGCTCATCGAGCAGGCCCGGGACGAGAGCAAGTCCATCGAGGTCCGCGTGACCGCGATTCGCTCCCTCGGCACGTTGGGACTGGCCGAGTCGTTGCCGATCCTCATCGGCTGGCTCGATTCGGACAACGAGCAGATCCGAGAGGCCGCGAAGGCGGCGATCGAGAAGATCAACCGGTAGAAGGATCTTCGTATCCCCTGACTTCAGTCAGGTTGTATCCCCGGCTTCAGCCGGGAGGGAACTGCCCGGCTGAAGCCGGGGACCCAACCCGGCTAAAGCCGGGGCATACACAGAGCCGGGGGATACACATCACCGCCACACGAGCAACGGTTGCCCTTCTCGCCATTCGACCTCGACGGGGGTCTCGAAGACTTCGCTCAGGACTTTCGAGTCGAGCACGTCTTTCGGGGCACCCGTCGCGGCGACCTTCCCTTCCTTCAACAAGACCAGCCGATCGCAGAAGCGGGCGATGAGCTGGAGGTCGTGGCTGGCGGCGAGTACGGCGAGGCCGTGGTCCTTGGCGAGGGAGGCGAGGAGTCGGTAGATCTCGAGGCGGTGCTTGAGATCGAGGAATGACGTCGGCTCGTCGAGCAGCAAGATCTCGGGCTCTTGCGCGAGCGCCCGTGCCAGGAACACGCGCTGCCGCTCGCCGCCCGACAGCTCGCCGAGATAGCGATCCTTGAACATCGTCGCGTCGGTCGCCTCGAGTGACCTGTCGACGATCGCCTGGTCGTCTTCACTCTCACGGTCCCAGGGCCCGAGGTGTGCGAAGCGCCCCATCATCACGATCTCCTGGACCGAGTACGGGAAGATCGCCTCGATGTCCTGCGGTACCCATCCGATCCGGCGAGCGACCTCGGTGCGCTTCAGCTCTCGGATCGGACGCTCGCCGAGACGGACCCGGCCCGCGTGCCCCGAGAGCAAGCCGTCGGCGATCTTGAGAAGCGTCGTCTTGCCGGCACCGTTGGGTCCGAGTAGCCCGACGAGCTCACCAGCAGACACGCTCAAGCTCACATCGCTCAAGACGCGGCGATCGCCGAACGCGTATCCCACTCCGGTCAGCTCGAGGGCGACACTCATCTCCTCATCCCCAGTACAAGCGCCGTCTCTCGCGGCGCAGCAGGAAGAGGAAGAAGGGACCTCCGACGAGGGCCGTCACGACGCTGACCGGGAACTCACTGGTCAGAGGGCGCGACAGCACCCGTACCAAGGTGTCGGCGAGCATCATGAAGGCCGCACCGCCGAGGAGCGCTGTCGGAAGCAGCAATCGATGCCGCGGACCGAAGAGGCTGCGCAGGACGTGCGGCACCAAGAGACCGACGAAGCCGATCAGCCCCGAGATCGCGACCACGGCGCCCGTGATCACGCTCGCCACGATCAAGACCACCAATCGCAGCCGGCGCGTGTCGACGCCCAGTCCCCGAGCCGAGTCCTCGCCGAACGTCACGACATCGAGGCTGCGCGCCTGCCGGTACAAGACAGCCGTGCCGACCAGCACCAGGCCGGCCGCCAGCGGCAGTGTCTCGCCCGAGTCCCTCGGTACGAGCGTCCCGCGCATCCAGGCCATGATCGCCTGGAACCGCTCGGGCGGGAGGAAGCTCGTCAGGAACAGGATCGCCGCCGAGTAGATCGCGTTCAGTACGACGCCGGTCAAGAGGATCGTCGTGTTCTGCAACCGGCCCTGCACGCGCGCGAACCAGAGGATGAGCGCCACCGAACCGAGGGCACCGGCGAAGGCGAACAGGGGACGCGCCGAAAGTCCCAAGCCGATCGTCTCGAGCCCTAGCCCCAACGCAATCGTCGCCCCGAGCACGCCGCCGCCCGAGACCCCGACCAGGAAGGGCTCGGCGAGCGGGTTCCGCAGCAAGGCCTGGAACGCGACGCCCGCAACCGACAGCCCTGCCCCCACGACGGCGGCCAGCAAGACGCGCGGCAATCGCACCCGCAAGAAGATCTCCCGCGTCGCGAGGTCGGTGTCTCCCCAGAGTGTCTGCCAGAGGTCTCCCCAGCTCGCCCCGGTCGATCCGTACGCCCAGCTCACGAGGAAGCTGATCGCTACGGCCGACGCGCAGATCACCAGGGCGAGGATTGGGCGCTGTCCCTTCAACGCAAGGACTCCGCCATTCCCGGATGAAGGAGTGCCGCCAAGGCCCTCAAACCTTCACCAAGCCGCGGTCCCGGCCGGACCAGCTCCTGCGAGTGGACACGGCCGTTCTGCACCGCCTTCAAACCAGGCCACTGGCTCCAAAGCTCCTGGACGGCCCGATCCGGATCCGCGGGGCTATCCTGATGCGCAGTCGTGCTGATGATCACGTCGGGATCCTGGTCGAGCACCCACTCGATCGATTGGCGCGGGTACTTGACCTTCGCGTCGCCGGCCACGTTCTCTCCCCCCGCCACCGCGATCAGCTCGCTGGTGTAGTGATCCGGCCCGGCCACGACCAAAGAGAAATCGGTGTTCTCGTAGACGTAGAGAACGCGAGGCCGGGGCAGCTCCGATACGAGGGCCTGTACGTTGTCGACCTCCCGGTGCAGCGACGAGCTCAGCTCCGCTGCCGCAGCCGACCGGTGCACGGCAACACCGATACGGTCGATCGCCACGAAGACGTCGCTCAGAGTATCGAAGCGCACGACCAAAGCCGGCACACTCACGTCTAGCAAGCGCCGGTAAGTGTTCAGGACGTCTCCAGGACCCATGCCCAAGATGACGAGGTCGGGCGAGAGCTCGAGGATGCGCTCGATGTCGTGCTGCACGAAATCGCCGATCTTGGGGAGTGCGTCGGCCTCGGGCGGGTAGTCGCAGAATGAGGTGACACCGACCACCCGGTCGCCGACTCCGAGCGCGAAGAGCGTCTCCGTCACACTCGGTGCGAGCGACACGATGCGCCTCGGCGGCGACTCGACCTTCGGAGCTTCGGGCAGCGCCCCTTCTTCGACCACCTCTTCGGGTCCGCATCCCGATGTGACGAGACACGCCCAGAGAGTGACCGCGACGAAGGTCGCGCGCTTCCATCGTGTCGCCTGCGCTCTCAAGACTCCGTGGCCCCTTCTCTTCATTCGCGTCCCGGCTGCCCCCGGCCCCGACGCCTGAGGATTATGCACGCGAAGCCCTGGGCGAGTCCACACACGGGGGCGCGGGTCGACACGGAGGACACGGGGAAGAAGAACTAACACAGAGGACACGGGGAACACGGAGAGATGGCCCGGAAGGAGGAACGGCATCATCCCATCAGGATGGAAGGGTCTATGGCCATTCCTCCTTCCGGGCCCTCCCCGTGGCCTCCGTGCTCTCCGTGTAAGATCTGCTTCTCCCCGTGTCCTCCGTGTTGACCCGTCCCCGTGTGGACGCCCGGGTTCAGAACGTGGGGCGAGGCTTTTCGAGGCGGGCGAGGTTCTCGAGGGCGCGGTCGAAGACTCGAGAGATTCGTCGGCGGAGGAAGGGGCCGAAGAGCGTGGCCAGCAGACCTGTGAACTCGGCGCGGAAAGTGAGCCTCGTGAACTGCCCCTCACTCTGGAGCCGATGCTCGAGGCGAGACTCGACTCCGGCTGGGAACTCGGCGTGCCAGACGAGGTGCTTGCCGACGTCGATGTCCTCGATGGTGACGGTGCCGGCGATCCGCCAGCGTGTGACGAGCTTCCCTCTCCAGCCGGGTCGCCAAGGACCTTCGGACAACGCCCAACCGGCACGAATCTGCGGATCCCACTCGCCCCAGCGGCGAAGGTCTTGCAGGCGGTTCCAGAGTCGTTGGGGCGGTGCTTCGATGAGACGCGTGCGTTCGATGGGTCGGATCATGTATGTGATGGAAGGCCGTTGTTCAGGATGGTCGTCGAGCCGCCCTATAATCGGAAAGCGTCGGCGGCGCAAGGAACGCCTTGGCCGACGGCGGGCTCAGTCTTTTTCTCCGGGAACATCATGTCGCTCGACCGCTACAGCCGACAAGTCCTCTTCGCCGGAATCGGTGCCGAAGGTCAAGAGAAGCTCCTCTCCTCGAAGGCCGTCCTGATCGGTTGCGGAGCGCTGGGAACGGTGATCGCGAACACCTTGGCGCGCGCCGGAGTCGGCAGCCTGCGCATCATCGACCGAGACTTCGTCGACCTCACCAACCTGCAGCGACAGGTGCTGTTCGACGAGAGTGACGTCGCGGCGAACCTCCCCAAGGCGGAGGCAGCGCGAAGGAAGATCCGGGCGATCAACTCGGACGTCGCGGTGGAAGCCGTCGTGGACGACGTCGATCCGACGAACGTCGTGAGCCTCGTGAAGGACGCCGACGTCATTCTCGACGGGAGTGACAACTTCCAGGTCCGGTACCTGATCAACGACGCGGCGATCTCGCTGGACAAGCCCTGGATCTACGGAGCCGCCGTCGGATCGTACGGCCTGAGCCTCACCGTGCGCCCCAAGATCACCCCCTGCCTTCGATGCCTCTTCCCGGCGCCGCCGCCCGCCGAGCATTCACCGACCTGCGACTCCGCCGGAGTGCTCGGCTCGATCATCGGCGTGATCGCCTCCATCCAGTCGGTCGAAGCAATCAAGATCCTCACGGGTCAGCTCGATCGCCTGAGCCCGTACCTGACGCACGTCGATGTCTGGGACCTCTCCTTCCGGACCTTGAAGGTCGAAGGTGCCCGCGAGTCGTCCAATTGCCCGGCGTGTTTCGAAGGCCGACTGGAGTACCTGAACGCCAAGACGCACTCCCTGGCGACCACACTCTGCGGACGCAACTCCGTCCAGATCTCGCCGGCCGAGAGACGCGACCTCGACCTGACCGCGCTCGAGAAGAAGCTCCAGACAGCCGGTACGGTGATGCGCAATCCGTATCTCGTTCGCTTGAGCACTGGCGAGCACGAGATCACGGTCTTCGCCAACGGCCGCGCGATCGTCTCGGGAACCGAGGACACGGCCGTCGCGCGCACGCTGTACGCTCGTTGGATCGGAGACTGAGGCGAGCCGAGCTCGTGACCGAGTCCTCCTTCGAGCGAGCTCGGGCTTTTTCGAACCCTCAACGGCTTGGTCGCGCGGGCTCTGGCGTCGAGCCTCTGAGCGCTCCTTCCGCTTGTGTTTGCAGGGGTTATGCAGGTTCCCCAGTATTTTTGCATTCTTGGGGCGGTGGGGTATAGTTCGGGTGCTCCAAAGGAGTGAACCAGCCTCAGGGAAGAAGCTCACCAGCCTTCTGAACACGTGGAAAAAAGCCGTCCGCGCCGACCGGGTTTGCCTCCGTCCGGCCGGCGGGTGGCAGGTTCGCTCTCGACTCGAGCGGCCGAATCGTGTCCGCCTGCACATTCGGCCGGCGAGGAAGATGCGTTGCACAGGGGCCGCGATCCGTCCCGGTCGGGCGGATCGCGGCCCCACTTTTCAAGACGTCTTCGCTCGCCACCTCTCCGGGGTGAAGGCTGCCCAAGGCAGCCCGCCGTCACCGACCGGCCAAACTGCAACGCGAGCCTCCTGCAATGAGCATTGTCTATTTGACCGAAGCCGTCGAGTTCGGGGCCTCCGAGGTCCAGCTCTCGGCCACCATGAGCCGAGCGGCCGCCAGTGGGCACGACGTGAGCCTACTGTGCCCCCGCTCCCAAGGTCTGCAGCGCTGGCTGAGCGTCCTCGATCGCCGAGGTCTCGGCCGAGTCATCCGCTGCGTCCCTCGCCGGCGATGGAGCCTCGTCGGCTGGAGTCGCACCGCGTATGAGCTCTTCGCGCACGCCGACCTCGTCCACTTCCACCTCGACTCGCCGATGGCCGCCGAGGTTCCTCTCTCGCTCACCTGCCGGACTCGCACACCGTTTCTCGTGACCTTCGCCAGCGTCCCCCCTGGCCTGAAGGAGCTCCCCTCGCGCACATTGGCGACTTATGCCGAGCACCTACGTCGCGCAGCTCGTATCTTCACGAGCTCGCGCGCGGCGAGCCGGCGACTGGTGAACCAGTTCGGGTTGCATCCCGACTTTCTCCAGGTGAATCGCCCGGGCATCCTAGCGGAGATGTTCCCGGCACGAGCCGCCCGAGAAGACCTGCGCCAACGCCTGGGCCTCGCGCCTGGGGAGCTCCTCGTCGCCGTGCCCGGTCGCATCGATCAGCACAGTCGCCACCACGATCTCCTGCCTCTGCTCGAGAGGCTCGAGTCCAACTACCCCTCGACCCGTGTCCTCCTACTGGGTGATGGGCCGGCGCGTCCGCGTCTCCTCGATGCCATCCAGAGGGCGGGCGTCGCGGGTCGGGTCGTCCACCTCGGGGCTCGCGCGGACTTGCCCGAGATCCTCTCGGCGTGCGACGTCGGAGTCATCCCTCAATCGGGAGAGCCCCTGCCAATGGGCGCGGTCGAATGCCTCGCAGCAGGACTCCCCCTGGTCACGCCCTGGTCCGAGGAAGCCTGCGAGGTCATCGAGGATGGTACGAACGGATTCCTGTCCCTGCCGACGAACCCGGACGCGCTCTGCTGGAGCGTCGAGAAGATCCTCTTGATGAGCGATACGGAGCGTCATCGCTTCGGCGAGCACAGCCGCGACGTGGCGACCGAGCAGTTCGACCTACACGACAACCTCGATCGCCTGATGCACGTCTACCGCGAGCAGACCTCTGTGCGGCCGAGCGAGCCGGACCTCGACTGGGCGGTACCGGACACGCTCCCCGACGACTGGTTGGACGACGTCGACGAGCCGACGCGGCCTTCCGAGGACCTCGAGCCACCTTGGAACGAATCGGATCGGTCGAGCCCGCCTTCCGCGGGTTGAGTCAGAGCTCCTCGACCTTCTCGATCTCGAAGGCGTAGGCTAGCCGGTCCCCGTCGATGCACCGAACGATCGGTCCCTCGAAGCGAATGCGGTGCTCGGGATCCCGCCCGAGCTCCAGCCGGCAGGAGGTCCCGACGGGCACGGCCTCGATCGAATGTCCGGGCAGGCAGAAAGCGATGCCGACCTCGGAGAGGTCGAGGAGCTCGGCAGGGTGTGCCTCCTGCCACGTGTCACCCTCGGTCCGGAACCAGACCAAGACGCCGCGGGTCTCGGGAGTCCGACGAGGCGCACGGCGCCTTTCGAGCTGGCCGATCTCATTGTCCGAATGATTCACGTTTCCAGGCTCCCAGGAGACTCACAAGCTGCTGCCAGCGAACTGACCGCCGCCGGACAGACCCTCGCCCGCTCGACCTCAACATCGGCAGGTCGACCGTGCGGACTTGAATGGATTCCTCGAGCTCTGGCCGATCAGGTTGGCGAGCGAGATCGCCCGGGACGCGCTGCATCGGGCAACGGTCGTTCCGGCGCGATCGGGTCGAGCGGAGCCGCGGGCACACCCGGCTCCCCGCGGACACCGCCTCCCTTCCCGAGCCTCTGGGACAGGATCCAGATCAGGAAGTCCGGGTTGCCGAGCAGGTAGCGTCGCCCGAGCCGCTGCGGCTCTTGGAGCAACCGCCAAGTCCACTCCAGGCCGGATCGCCTGAGCACCGAAGGCGCCCGCGAGACTTCACGCGCGTAGAAGTCGAACAGCCCCCCCACTCCGAGGATCATCGGCACCTCCAGGTGGGGGCGGTACTGCTCGATCCACAGCTCTTGGAGTGGCACGCCTCCGGCGACGAACAGGATGTCGGGACGCGTGACTCGAATGGCTTCGATCACTTGACCCGACTTGCCCGGCTGGAAGTCTCCGGGCCAGGTGCCCGCGATGAGGAGATCGGGCCAGGTGATCTTCAAGGCGCGCGCCATGCGATCCGCGACGCCCGGCTTCGCGCCGAAGAAGAAGAGGCGATGTCCCCGGGTCTCGGCTCGATCGCACAGCAGAGGGAACAGGTCGGTGCCGTTGGGGTTGGCGCGCAGGGTGTGCCCGAACAGCTTCGCGGCCCAGCGGACCCCCGTTCCGTCCGGAAGGAGCCAAGTGGCCGCCCGGAGCGCTCGCCGGTAGGCGTCGCTCCGACGCGCGACGTTGTAACAATGCGCGTTGACGAAGGAGACGACCTGGCTGAGGCCCTGATGGGTCGCGGCGAGCGAGATGGCGTCGGCTGCCTCGGACAGAGTGCAATCCCGAAGCTCCAGACCGAGCAAGGACAGAGGCTTCCCGGGCGCGGTTCGTTGAGGACGGTCCCCAGAAGACCGGCGAACTGGTCCGAAGGGCGCCTGGGTCATCCCGGATGGATCCCGTACTTCTGGATCTTGCGGTAGAGAGTCGCGCGTCCGATGCGCAGACGCTCCGAAGCTTCTTGGATATTTCCGCCCGTGATCTTCAGAGCACGAATCAGGATGTTCTTCTCCTCTTCCTCGAAGCTCAGGATCTCGTCGCTCTGCCGCTCGATCTTGCGGTCGGAGAACGTGCCGTCGGTCTCGACCGGGCTCAACGACTCCTCACTGACGTAGGCGGGGAGAGACTCGAGCTGGATCACCGGTCCCCCCTGAATGAGCACGGCGCGCTCGATCACGTTCTCGAGCTCGCGCACATTGCCCGGCCAGGGGTACTCTTCGAGGGCTTGGAGGGCCTTCGGATCGATGCCGGTCAGATCCCTTTGATCGCGCGTGCGAATGCGATCGAAGAAATGGGCGGCGAGGTTGGCGATGTCCTCTCGGCGCTCGCGCAAGGGCGGCACGTAGATGGGGAATGCCGCGATGCGGAAGTAGAGGTCCTTGCGGAAGCGGTCTTCCTTGATCTCGAGTGCGAGGTCCTTGTTCGTGGCGCACACGACCCGGAGGTCGATGGGGATGTCGGCGGTTCCGCCGACCCTCTGGACGACCCGCTCCTGCAGGGCCCGGAGAAGGCGCACCTGCGTCGGCATCGTCATCTCACCGATCTCGTCGAGGAAGAGCGTGCCGCCGTTCGACTGCTCGAAGCGGCCCGGGCGTGAAGATGTCGCGCCAGTGAAGGCGCCCTTCTCGTGGCCGAAGAGCTCGCTCTCGAGCAGTGACTCGGGGATGGCGCCGCAATTGACCGACACGAACGGGCCAGCGGAGCGGCCACTGGTCTCGTGAAGGGTCCGGGCGACCAGCTCCTTGCCGACTCCGCTCTCGCCTTCGATCAGCACGGTGATATTGCTGTCGCGAACCTTCTCGATCAATCCGAGCACTTGCCGGAGCTTCGGCGAAGCCCCGATGATGCGCCTTTGAAGCTCCTTGCCGCACAGCTCGTCCTTCAAGCGGATGACGTCGCGCTGCAGACCGGTCCGCTCGAGCGTGTTGCGAATGGTCACCAGGAGGCGCTCCTCCTCGAAGGGCTTCTGCACGAAGTCGACGGCGCCCAGCCTCAGGCACTCGACGGCCGTGGAGACCTCGTCGACTCCCGAGACGACGATCACCGGCAGATCGTCCCGCATCTGATGCACGCGGCGGAGGATCTCGACACCGCTCAGCTCGGGGAGCATGACGTCGAGCAGGATCAGGTCTGGCCAGCGCTTCTCGAGGAAGGCGAGGGCCGCTTCGCCCGTCTCCATGTCCTCGACCTTGTAACCGGCCTTTTCGAGCCCGCGCCGCATCAGCGTCCGCATGAAGAGCTCGTCATCGACGACGAGAATCACTGGACGGCGGCCACCCTTGGTGGGCGTCGCCTGCTTCTCGTCACCGCTTTGATTCATGGAGATCGGCCTCAACGTCGCCAGCCGAGTGTTCGAAACCGCCTTGTCGCGTGCTCACCGCGAACATCTTCCCTGTCGGCAATCTCCCCGGCAGGCCTGAAACCTCTCGCTGCCGACCTTTCGCCGACCTCGCCGTGCATCCTCCTTCTCTGCGAACGCTCCTTTCCCTCCAGTTCGTGGGCGCGGGTTCCCGATAGGCTCCGAGCACAAAGGTCATGGATTGGGGCACCGGTAGGGAATGAGTGAGAATCTGAAGAGCCTGAGAATTCTCATTGCCGACGACTCCCTGATGATGCAGCGGTTGCTCTTCGCCATGGCGCAAGACATCGGCTTCACCGACATCCATCTGGCGGGAGACGGGTTGACGGCCATCAAGATGTTCGAGCAGTATCAGCCGCAAATCGCGCTGCTCGACATCGTCATGCCGAATCTCGATGGGATCTCGGTGCTCAAGGAGATTCGAGAGCAGGGCTCGGACTGTACCGTGATCATGGTCTCGGGACTCACCTTCCGTGAGGAGGTCGTGCGCTGCCGGAAGGCTGGCGCCAACGGGTATCTCCTCAAACCGTTCGAGGCCTCCCGGATCCGGAGCTTCCTACGCCGTCTGGCCGAGAAGGCCTACCAGCAGGCGTACGGTGAGAGCTTCGCCGCGGTGATCGATGCCCAGCGAGCCGCCGCGACAGACTCCCCGAACGAGCCACCCGCCGGCCTCGATCAAGCCGACGCCAGCGAGCCGACACAGCCCAAAGTCTCGCCCCCCGAAGAGACACCCAGCGCCTGAGACAGGCTTGAAACCCGAGCCCGCGCGACCGAGACGGGAAGCGGTCGCCGAACTGAAAGCCGCTCTCTCGACAGTGCTGACGATCGGGCGGCGAGACGCGGAGCAAGGATGCATTCGAAGCGCACCGTCTCACTGCGCCCCCGGCTCAAGCTCGCTCGCGAGAGCTCTCGCCGACAGACTCGGTCACCGGCTCGCTCGGCCTGGGCACTCCACTGGACGGCTCAGCCGCGCCACGCAACGGTCATGCTCACTCCTCGAGCGCCTCAGCGCGTGAAGCGCTGAATCGATCGGAGAAAGGCCTCGTCACCGATCGCGGATCTCGCGAAGAAGCCGTCGGCGCCGACTTCGAGGCCGAGCTGCCTGACGCTGCCATGCTCGTCCTCGTCGGCCGCGACGAGAAGCACCGGGATCGCCGAAGTCTGCTTGCCGTGCTTGAGCCGACTGATCACGACGAGAGGAGTCTGGGCTCCCGGCTCCACCTCGAGAATCGCCAGCGCGATGGCCGGGTCCTTGGCAGCAGCGAGGAGCTCCGAGGAGTCGCTGACGCATTGAATGTCGAAGCCGGTTGGTTGGAGAGCCGCTCTCAGCTCATCGCGCGATCTCTCCGCGAAGACGAGGATGCGATGCGGGCGTGGGCACTCCGCTCGACTGTCGGCAGCGATTCCCACCGACTCCGACGCGGCCTGTGCCCGCGGCGTATGCCGGCTCGCCCGAACCAGCTCTCCCGCATCGAGCACGACGACGACCTCGCCTGTACCGAGCGTCGTCGCGCCGGCCGCGAGTGGCGCCGTGCCGAACAGCTCGTCGAGCTGCTTGACCACGGCCCATTGCTCACCGAGCGGCCGGTCCACGAGCAAGGCGAGCTCCCGATTCTCGTGCGCGAGGAGCAAGACGTGCTCGAGTCGATCGAAGGACTCGAAAGGCTCAGTGCGCCGAGGTGCCTCGACCAAATGCTGCAGACGATCGACGGGAATGGAGCGACCCTCGAGCTCCAGCACCTCACGGCCGGCCAGCTTCGAGAAGCGCTCGGGCTCGACCTGGATCAAGTTTCCGACGGCGCTGCTCGGAATGACGAATCGTTCCGCCCCGGCCTCGACGATGAGGCCGCGCACGATGGCCAGCGTCAGCGGCAGCTTGATCAAGAACTGCGTCCCGCGCCCGAGCTCGGACTGGATCTCGATCTGGCCGTTGAGCTCGATGACCGCTCGCCGAACCACGTCGAGGCCGATGCCGCGACCCGAGATGGTGCTGGCCTCCTCGCGCGTCGAGAAGCCGGGCGAGAAGAGCAGGTCGTAGACCGACTCGTCGTCGAGATCGCGGGCGGTCGTGACGTCGATCTGTCCGGTCTCGATCGCACGCCGACGCACTCGCTCGAGGTCGATCCCCCGGCCGTCGTCGGCGATCCGAAGATGCACCAAGCCGCCGTGCTGGTGTGCCGACAGGCGGAGGACGCCACGCGGCGGCTTGCCGGCTCGCTCGCGCTCCTCAGCGGTCTCGAGACCGTGATCGATCGCATTGCGCACCAGGTGGAGCAATGGGTCTCGAATACCGTCGATGACGAGCTTGTCCAGCTCCGTGTCCTGGCCGGCCAGCTCCAGCCGTACGTCCTTCCCCTGCGCGCGGGTCACATCTCGGAGGACCCGGGGGACCATCGAGAACAGCGTCTGAATCGGCATCATCCGCGTGCTCATCACGTGGTCCTTCAGGCGCGAGGTCAGAGACCGCGCCGAGGCGGTGTGGATCTCGCTGACGTTGACGAACGTGCTCACCCGCTTGTGCAGGTCGCCGAGCGCCATGCGGATGCTCTGCTCCATGCTCACGAGCCGATCCCCCACCTCGCGCGAGAGCTTCAGACGCTGCACGTCGAGGAACTCCCGGAGCTTCCGGTGCCGCCTGAGCACCCGCGCGAAGCCCTCCGCCAGATCGCGCATCTCGCTCAAGCGACTCTCGCTGCGAATCTGTTGCTGGACGATCTCACCGGTGACGTCGAGGAGGTCATCGAGCTTCTCAATCTGGACGCGCACGCTACGAGAGCTCACGTCCACCTCGACGGTCGGAGCGTGCTCCTCTAGCGACTCGGCCCATCGTTCGTTCAGAAGCTGACCGGTCAGCCGCTCGAGACGCGAAGACGTCTCCGCGCCTGGCTCCCGAACGTGCTGCGCGACCGCGTCGATCGCCCGCAGCAGTGGACCGACGTGGCCGGCTAGAGCACCCGATTCCTCGAGCAAGCGCAGTCGCTCCTCGAGAGAGTGCAGGAACCGCCCGGCCGGGTCGTCCCCGACCTGGAACGCCGCCCCTTTGATGTTGTGGACCCAACGCTTCATCGAGCCGACGAGCTGGTCCATGTCGCCGCCCCGCTCCATCGACAAGAGCGCGCCTTCGATCTCGCGAGTCGTCTCATCGAACTGCTCCCTGAACAGCTCGATCAGGAACCCCTCATCCGGGTCCATCCACTCGCCGGGATCGAGCGGCAGCTCTTCCGGCTCGGTCGGTACCACCTCTTCCTCTTCCGACTTCGCGATGACCAAGGGCTCATCGTGCTCCACCTTGTCGGCCAGGCGCTCGCGCAGAGATTCATCGAACGTGCCCGTCTCACGCACCTCGTCGACGAGCGAGGCGATCACTTCCAAGGCGAGGTCCGTCTCGCCTGTGGCCAGCCGTCCCTCTCGCTCCGAGGCGCGAGAGATCCTTCGGGCGAAGATCTCGACGACGTCCGAGACCGCGGCCAAGAGCGGAGACGTCGAGGCACCTCCGAGGTCGGCCAGTCGACGAGCGAGCTCGCCGAGCGCTGCCTGGCTGGGGTCGTGCTCGAGCTCGAGCAAACGGCGCTGGATGTCGCGCAGGCTGCGCTCGAGCTGCTCCCGGGACACCCGAGACGGACGGTCGCCCGGGCGATCCGATGGGCTTCCCGGCACACGCTCGGTCATCGGGACCGCCTCTCGAGGGAGGTCCATGCGGCGGCATGCGCGGGGCGAGCGCGAGGCAGGCGCTCGAGCAGCACGTCCGGGTCGATCACTCCGACGAGCTGGCCGCCGATCGTGGTCGAGTGGTAGAGCCGCTCCTCGGACGCGCGCTCGGCGCCCTCCCGGGCGCTCGGGTCGGGAAGCTCCAGGTCGAGGGGCGGAGCCACCTCGAGCGCCAAGGGACGCTTCCGTCCGTCGAGGACCAGGTGGTAGTTCGCCATCGGATCGGGCGGCAGCGAGAGCATCTGGCAGGTGTCGATCACGGTCACGAAACCGCCCCGCAAGTTGACCACCCCCCGTAGCACCCGTGGAGCCCCCGGCACGCGGCACACGGCCCGGCCCGACAGCACCTCACGCACCCGGCTCGCCTCGAGCGCGAACGTCTCCGGTCCCAATCGAAATGTGAGCAATGGACGAGCGCCACGCTGGATCTCGCCCGCCGGCTGACTGGCCAGGTGCGCTCGATCCCGGAGGACCTGACGAATGGCCTCGTCCTCGATGCGTGAGGCGCCCGATCCACTCATGCCGTCTCCTCCTCGCTCGGTACCCTCCGCCCCTCGAGGAGCGCTCGGACATCGAGCAGGAAGCACAGCCGACCGTGGACCTGAGTGATCCCGAGGCAGAAGCCCTGGAGGCCGTCGGGGAACGTGCTCGGCCGGCGACGCAGCTCTTGGGACGACTCCTGAATGCCCAGGACGTCATCGACCAGCACACCGATTCGATCCGTCTGCCATTGGCAGATGACGATTCGGCGCCGGAGCACGGACTGCCTCGGCGGTACGCCGAGCGCCGCTGCCAGATCGACCACGGGCACGAGCTCACCGCGGAGATTGATCACGCCTTCGGCGTCGTTGCCGCCCAGGACCGGTGTGATCTCCATGTTGCGATGGACCTCGAGGCAATGCTCGAGGCGGATCGCCAAGTCGAGCTCGCCCTGACGGAGGAGCACGATCGGTCCGGTGGCCTCGCTCACGACGCATCCTCCTCATGAGAGGCCTCGCTCGCGCCCACCTCTCGCCGCAAGAAAGAGCCCTCGGCCGGAAGGCGGAAGTACTGGAGCGTCCGCCGGAATCGCCGCGCCAGCGTCGCCAGGTCGGTCGCGTAGGACGTCGTCTGACGAGCCCCTGAAGCCCAGCCCTGCGTGACCGTCGTCAGCTCACGCACCGAGGTGGCGGCTTGCTCGTTGGCCTGCTTTTGCTGCTGGGTCGAGACCGAGATCGAGCGCGTCGTCTTGGCCGTCTGGTCGATGGTCGACACGATCGCCTCGAGCGACTGGTTGGCTTGAAGTGCGAGCTCCATGCCGCGCTGGACGAGGGCGACCTCTTCGTCGACCGCCTGGATGCTCATGGTCGTGGCGCTCTGGATGTCGACGACGAGCTGCCGGATCTGCTGCGTCGATCGGCCCACGTTCTCGGAGAGCTGACGAATCTCGTTGGCCACGATCGCGAAGCCTTCGCCGCCTTCGCCGGCCCGCGCCGCCTCGACCGAGGCATTGAGCGCCAACAAGTTCGTCTGCTCGGCGATGTGATCGATGAGCTCGATGAAGTCTCCGATGCGCTCCGACCAGTCTCCCAGTGCGGTGATGCGCTCGCTGTTCGCGTGGCTCTTTCGCAGGATCTCCTTCATGTTCGTCCGAACTTGCTCGACGGCGCCCTGCCCTTGCTGGGCACTGCTGAGCGCCTGCTGAGCCCGATCGCTGACCTCGGTCGTGCTCTGGGCGATGTGCCACGACGTCCTGGCCAGCTCGTCCACCATGGCCGACGTCTCGCGCAGAGAGCTCGCCTGCTCGGTCGCGGCCGAGGTCTGATCCCGCGACGCTTGCAGCAGATTCTGCGCGGTGCCGTCGATCTGCTGAGAGCCTCGCTTGAGCTCCTCGATCGCTCCGAGCGTGCGCAGCACGAGTCGGTGCATCGCCCTCGCCAGCCGCTCGAGCTCCCCGTCGCCCGCGAGCTCGGGGATCTCCACCTCGTAGTCGCCCTCGGCCACCGCTTCCGCCGATCGGCGAAGATCGGCGAGCTGCTCTCTCGCGCGACCGATGACTCGAATCGCGACGACAGCGATCGAGACGATCCCGATCGCGATCGCGATCGCCATGGCCCGCAGCGCCCAGATGCCGAAGCGCTGGGCTTGGAGCTCGCGCCTCACCTGGACCAAGAGACGGTCCCGCTGCGTCTCGATCGCACCGACCAGGCTGTGATGGAGCTGCCGAACGACCGAGTGCAACGTCTCGGCCTTCTGGGTCGCGCTCGCCTCGAGCTCGGGATCATCCTGGGGAGGATCGAGCAGCGGCCGGAGGATCATGCCGGCCTCGCTGAGCTGCTGTCGGACGGCGCTCGCCGTTCCGAAGCCCCCCTCCTCACGCCCGATCTCGTCGAGCTGGCGGTAGACGCGGCGATAGTCGTCCAGGCGCGCCGAGGCGAGAGCCAGCCAGCGCAGCAAGGCGGCGCCTTCGGCGTCGGCGGGCGAGCCGAGCTGAGACTCTCCGGGAAGCCTCGAGAGCTCGCCGTGAAGCCGGTCGACGGCATGGAGTTGAACGGCCCAGCGCTTTCCTTGTCCGACCTGAAAGCTGAGGTACCACAAAGAGCCGCCCGCCACGACCGCGAACACGAGCACGCCGACGAGCAACGCGAAGTGGGTCTTGAGATCGTCCTGCCACCGGTTCATGAAGGGATCCCTCTCGGACCACGTCCGTGCGCGAGGCGAACGCGACACTCGGCGAGCAAGCGCCCGAGGTGATCCCGCCTCGGCTGCGAGCGCTCGTCGATTGCCGCTCCGGAGATGAGCTCACTCGCGTTCCACCACGCCCGAGCCGCATCGGTGTGGTCGCGCCTTTGATCGAGGATTCGACCGAGGAGAAGCCAGCTCTCGCCGTCCTCGGGCTCGAGGTAGATCGCGCGCCGTGCAAAGGTGGCCGCCTCCTCGAAGCGGCCTTGCCGGAAGCGCATCTCGGCGATGAAGCGATGAAGGCGCGGCTCGACTGGCTCGTCACGCAGTAGCTCGGCGGCATCGCGTGCGGCCGCGTCGAGCCGCCCGAGCTCGGCGAAGGTCTTCGCCCGCAGCCACCGGAATGCGCGATCATCGGGTCGACTCTGGATCTGCATCTCCAGCCGGCCCAGTGCCTCGAACAGGCGCTCGCCTTTGATCAGCTTCTCGAGCTCAGCCAGCTCGTGGGCTCGCTCCCGGGCTTCGGGAATGCCCTTGCGCTCGGTGGGCTCCTGGCCGGCACGATCGAAAGCGCTCCGCCGAAGGTAGTAGGTCACCTCGCCGTCTTGGGCGATCTGCAGCTCTGGCACGAGCCGATCGAAGCGCCCGCGAACGGACTCGACCGGCCCCAAGATCAGCAGCCCCCCGGGCACGAGCTGAGCCACCATGTGCCTCAAAGCCCGGCGTGCCTCCTCACCACCGAAGTAGATCAGCACGTTGCGGCAGAAGATCACGTCGAAGGGTCCTTCCGGGCGCGTTGCCCCCAGGAGGAGGTTGTGGGTGTCGAAGCGGACCCTCTGCCGAATCGCGTCGAGGACCCGGACGCCGCTGGTTTCGGGTGCGAAGTGACGACCGAGGAACCGGCGCGGCAGGCTGCGCAACGCGCGCGCATCGTAGAGCCCTAGCCGTGCTCTCTCGATCGAAGCCACATCCACGTCGGTTCCGAGGATCTCGACCGGCCAGTATCGTCTCTGACCGAGATGCTCCTGCACCTCGATCGCGAGCGAGTAGGGCTCCTCCCCCGACGCGCACCCGGCGCTCCAGATCCGGAGCGGTCTCGCCTGGGGCGACTCCAAGTAGGGCTCGAGCGCGAGGCGTCGAAGGGCGGCGATCTGCTCGGGATGGCGGAAGAAGTAGGACTCGTGATTGGTCACGAGGGGAACCAGCGCCAACATCTCCCGATCGATCCGATCGCCGCGCCACAGCCACCCGAGATAGCTCCACCAGGACGGCTCACGAATCGTCTCGGCGCGTTGCCGAATGGCGACGAGCAGATGGTCCCTTTGGGATCCGCGAAACGCGAAGCCGAGCGTGCCACGACACCGACGCCGCAGCCGCGCCAGATTCCGCAGCGCCTCGCGGCGCTCTCGGATCGGAAGGCTCTCGAACGAAGCTTCCACGCCTGCCCCCTCAGTCTTCGGTCATCGACTCGAGCGCATTGAGGGAGCTCTTGGCCGCCTGCTCGACGTCTTCGAGAGAACCTTCGAGCTGCTCGGCCAGCTCGGCGAGCCGGTCTCCTTGGCCCGTGGCGAGGCTCAAGATCTCACGCGCCTTGCGGCACCGATCGTGCAGGCTCCCGAGCGACGCACTGAGTGATTGGGCCAGGCCCGCCACGCGCTCGGTCACCCGCTCGCCCGAGTAGACGGCTTCGGCCGCGAGGCCGGTCGACTGGAGGAGCTGGCCGAGGATCTCTTCGATCTGCAGCGTCGCCTCGTGGGACTTGCGCGCCAGGCGACCCATCTCGTGGGAGACGACCTCGAAGCCGCGCCCGGCCTCTCCCGCCCGAGCCGCCTCGATCGTCGCGTTGATCGAGACGACCTTGGATCGGTAGGAGAGCGTCTTGGCGGTGGTGATCACCTCTTCGATCTCGTGCGATTGCTCCTCGAGGGAGCGGACCTGCTCGGCGAGGGTCCCGATGTGGCGACGCAAGACCTCGAGCTCGTCGATGTCCTGTTGCACCATCGTTCGCGTGCCTTGGAGCTCGTCGTTTGCCAGGCGCAAGACGTCGCCGACCTCGTCCAGCCTCGAGCTACCCTGGGTCATCGCCGAGCGGAGCTGAACGACCTGACCATGGCAATCGCGGATCGCCGTGACCTGCCTCCCGGTTTGGAAGGCGTGATCTTGCAGCCCGTGGATGCGCAAGAAGTCAGGCGTCTCCTGCGCTCGGATCTCCTGACCGGGTGAGTGGAGCTCTCGCCAGAGCTGCTCGTCGAAGCCGAAGAGCTTCTCGAGGGCCACGAGCTGACGCGAGAGACGCCGTCTCCGGACGAAGCGTCGCCGCATCAGCCGCTCGGTCAGGAACCCGAGGACCAATCGGTGACCGTGCATCCACCAAGCCGCCGGGACTCCCTGACTCAAGTGTGTCTCGGCGATCCGCAGCCGCTGATGGAGGTAGGACTCGGTGTCCTCGGCAGCGAGCATTCCCTCGAGGTACTGGACCAACAGCTCTCGAAATCGGCTATCGCGCCTCGTGATCTCCCAGGCGGGAAAGGCTCCCTCGCCGCTGCGAGTGACCGCCTCGGGGAACCAGGCCGCGGCGTCCCGAAAGCTCGCCCGGAGCCAGGCGTCCATCTCATGGAGCGCCTGCCAGGACGACTCATCCAGCCCGAGCTGGGCCATCTGGCGACGCCAGAAGGCCGTCCCGCGGGGGATCTGCAGTCGAGTCGCGTTCGAATTGAGCTGGGTGATGGGCGACAAGGACGACCTCTCGAGGGCTGGATCCGGCCATGGTCTCTCGGGACGGATCCCGAGATCCTCCTCGACCACCTATCGGCGCGGGACCCGCCGAATCTTGCGTCGCCAGCCGGGAGTGCCTGAAGCCGCTTCCCGCGGGACGACGCCGCTTCGGGTCCCGCTCGGACCGAGCGATTGCCCGACCAGGACGCCCTCAGTAGAATGCCCGCCTTCCGTCACCCCTTCCTTCGATGACGAGGCCGATGAACGTCGAGCTGACCCGAGAGTTCCGATTCGAAGCCGCCCACCGGCTGCCCTTCGTGCCCGAGGGGCACAAGTGTGCCCGACTGCATGGCCACAGCTTTCGCTGCGAGGTCGCCGTCGTGGGTCCCGTGGATCCCGATACCGGATGGTTTCTCGACTTCGCGGTCATCGAGGAAGCCTGCGCTCCCCTGCGCGAACAGCTAGACCACCGATACCTCAACGAGGTCCCTGGCCTCGAGAACCCCACCTCGGAGATCCTCGCCGCCTGGCTCTGGGACCGCCTCGAGGGGAGCTTGCCCGGCCTGAGCTCGATCACCGTGCAGGAGACCTGTACCTCGAAGTGCATCTACCGCGGGCCCCATTGAGGCGAAGTCCGGACGAGTGACTTCGTTCACTCCGATCCGGCGGTGAGCCGACAATGAGGGATCGTGAGGGAGGCAGCGCCTGAGCCGCGTTGCCGAGCTCCAGAAGAGCCGCGGATCTCGATTCGAGGACAGAGCCCGAGTCATGCCATTCACCGGTGCCCATCCCCTCGCCGTCTATCCCCTGCGGAAGCTCCGTTGGTTGGACTGGACCGGGCTGGTCATCGGTGCCACTGCTCCGGACTGGGAGTACTTCCTCTCGCTCCGGCACCAGAGCGTGATCGGGCACACGATCATCGGCCTTCTGACGTTCTGCTTGCCGGTCGGCCTCACGCTCTGGGTGCTCTTCGAGGGCATCGTGGAGAAGCCTCTGATCTTGCTGGCGCCGCGCGCCTGGCGAGAGCGGCTGTGGTCGAGGCGCCGCCGCGGCGTGCCGTCACCGAATCGTGTTCTGGCGGTCGCAGCCTCGATCCTCGTCGGTGCCGCGACCCACGTCGCCTGGGACTCGCTCACCGAGCCGAGCTCGTGGTTGATGCAGTGGATCCCGGCCGTGGGCGGTGACCTGATCCGAATCGGCGACTGGCCCTTGACCGGTTACCGCGCAATCCAACACGGCAGCACCGTCATCGGCCTCCTGGCCTTGGGTTGGGCGAGCTGGAGATGGTTCCGCCGGGCAGAGACGACTCCGGCACCTCAGCTCCCACCCGCCGTCCTCTGGAGCACTCGGCTCTTGCTCATCGTGACGCCGCTGGCATTCGCATTCTTGGGTGTCTTGCCGGATCTTCGCGCCGCCGGAGGCATCACCGACCTGAGGCGTCCGATCTCGGACTTCGTCATCATCACGATCGCCGCGGCCTCGGTCTGTGTGCTCCTCGTGTGCTCGGCGATGCAGCTCTCCGATCTGGTGCGCCGGACCGGAAAGCGGCTAGGCGATTCGGCGACCGACGCTGGCCGTTGAGTCGCCTGGCGGCGCTCGGTAAGGTGAACGGCGTTCTGGATCGACCCGTCACCCGAGGAGCCTTCCGATGCCGAATCGCCGCGACTTCCTGAAGAGCACGGGCGCTGCCCTGGCCGTCTCCGTCCTGCGCCCCTGGACGACCCTGGCCGCGATGCAAGACGCACAGGCCGCGCCCCTCTTCAAGATCTCCCTCGCGCAGTGGTCTCTGCACAAGCGCCTCTACGGCCGGGAGGAGCCGAAGCTCGACAACCTCGACTTCGCCAAGACCGCCCGCGGCTTCGGGATCGAGGCCGTCGAGTACGTGAACTCCTTCTTCAAGGAGCACGCCAAGGACGAGGCTTACCTGACGGAGATGAAGAAGCGCGCCGACGGCGAAGGCGTGAAGAGCCTCCTGATCATGGTGGACGGCGAAGGCGCCTTGGGCGATGCCGACGAGCAGAAGCGCAAGCAGGCGATCGAGAACCATCACCGGTGGGTCGAGGCCGCGAAGTTCCTCGGCTGCCACTCGATCCGGGTGAACGCGGCGAGCAGCGGGAGCTACGAGGAGCAGCAGGAGCGGGCGGCGGATGGCTTGAGGAGATTGACCGAGTTCGCCACCGAGCACGAATTGAATGTCATCGTCGAGAACCACGGCGGCCTGTCGTCCAACGGCGCCTGGCTCGCCGGCGTGATGAAGAAGGTCGACCACCCGCGCTGCGGGACCCTGCCCGACTTCGGCAACTTCAACCTGGGCGGCGGCAAGAGCTACGACCGTTATCAGGGTGTCGAGGAGCTCATGCCCTACGCAAAGGCCGTCAGCGCCAAGACCCACGACTTCGATGACGAGGGCAACGAGACCCACACCGACTACTTCAAGATGATGAAGATCGTCCTGGACGCCGATTACCACGGCTACGTCGGAATCGAGTACGAAGGCTCGAGCCTCCCCGAAGACGAGGGCATCCGCAAGACGAAGGCGCTCCTCGAGCGAGTCCGCAAGGAGCTGGCGCAGAAGAGCGGGTGAGCCGGCGGAGGCCGAAGTCGGAGACCTCATCAGCGATGTCCGACTCGGAGGGGCCGGCTCATGAGGCCCGCGAGGTCAATAGGATCGGCTCCCGTAGGCGCTGCGCAGCTGGAGCTCAGTCGCGAGTCGAGCTTCTCTATTAAAACTTCATGTGAGTAATCCCTCCAAACGCACGACGCTCGCCCTCTTGTCGCTCGCGACCGTTCTCGGCATGAGCCCTTGGTTCTCGGCTTCGGCGGTGGGTCCCAGCCTCAGCGCACTTTGGGACCTCACCGCGGCGGAGTCGGCGTGGTTGACGATGATCGTGCAGATCGGCTTCGTCGCCGGGGCACTCGTCAGCGCAATCCTCAACACGGCGGACCGGTTCTCGCCGCGGATCGTGATGGCGGGAGGCGCGCTCACGGCTTCGCTGGCGACCGCCGCGGTGGCGTTCCTCGACACCGGGTTCGAAGGGGCGCTCGTCTGCCGATTCGTGACCGGCTTCGCCCTCGCCCACGTCTATCCCGTCGCGATGAAGGTCGTCGCCACATGGACGCTCGAGGACCGTGGCTTGGGGATCGGATTGATCGTCGCAGCGGTCGTCGCCGGCTCCGCTTCGCCGCACTTGGTGAGAGGGCTGGGAGGCGTCGAGAGCTGGCGAGCGGTGCTCGGGATCGTCGCGGCATTGGCGCTCGCGGGGAGCGTGCTCGGATTCATCGCCGGGCATCTCGGCCCGCACCGATCGCAAAGGCCGCCCTTTCGCTGGCGCCACATGACACACTCGTTCACCGATCGCCCATTGCGGCTCGCGAACCTGGGCTACCTCGGCCACATGTGGGAGCTCTACGCGATGTGGACCTGGATCCCGATCTTCCTCGCCGCATCGTATCGCGCCTTCGATCCCGACTGCGACGAGGCGACGATTCAAAGAGCGGCCAGCCTCTGCACGTTCGGCGCGATCGCGATGGGCTCCTTCGGCAGCTATGGAGCCGGCTGGCTCGCCGACCGCTGGGGACGCACGAGGACGACGATGGCCAGCTTGATCGTGAGCGGCACCTGCGCCCTGACGATCGGCTTCTTCTTCGGAATGTCTCCTTGGCTCGTGACGGTCGTCGCGTGGATCTGGGGATTCGCGGTGGTCGCCGACTCGGCGCAGTTCAGCAGCAGCGTCTCGGAGCTCGCCGACCCGAAGTTCGTCGGCACCCAGCTCACCACCCAGACAGCGCTCGGCTTCCTGTTGACGCTCGCGACCATTCGCCTGGTGCCGACCCTCGAGCCCGATCTCGGCTGGCGCTGGACCTTCCCGATCTTGGCCCTCGGTCCCGTCATCGGCACCTGGGCGATGTGGTCGCTGAAACGGTCCCCCGATGCCAAGAAGCTGGCCGGCGGCCGCGGCTGAGGTGAAACAGAGCCCGCGCGACCGAAACGGGAAGCGGCTGCTGATCTGAGAGCCGCCTCCTCGACATCGCTGACGGTCGAGCGGCGAGGTACCGAGCAAGGGGCCGCTCGGAGCGCCTCATTCGGACCGCCGGCTTCAGGGTCTGTCCAAAAAGTTCAATCTTCGCGGTGGGCAGTCTGGCGGACTAGATGTCCTCTCTCCAAGCGCCTTGGAGAGGGCTCAGACCTCACATCCGAAGCTCCGTGGCTCGATGCTGCCGGTGCGGAGTGTCGGCCTCACGATGCGCGAACGAAACCAGAGCC
>JAVJTD010000516.1:0-6704 GCA_040219065.1 Planctomycetota bacterium | reverse complement strand
GCCCCTTCAGGGCGCGTGATCAAAACATCATCATGGCATTCTCCACCCCAGGCTAGGGCCGGAGGACCGGCCCCGCCTGGGCTACTCGCTGCCGGCCCTTCGGCCCTTCGGCCCTTGGCCTGGCGCTCCGCGCCTCGTCATCGACCCTCGTGACTCGTCCATCGCCTCCCTCCCGACTCACCATCGCCCCTCCTTGTGGTCGCGTCGATATTAGGGATCCTGCGGATGCCTCCTGACTTTCTGGCCCGGTTAAGGGAAGGAACTCAGGCGCATTGGTCGATGATCGGATCGTGACTGTCACGGTTCTTCATCCCCAAGGCTTCCGGCGCATGGTCGACATCCCCGAGAGCAGGCCGTCCCGGCACTCGGGTGGCCGATCTTCTCCGGCACCGCGCTGGATCCCCCTGGCGCTTTCCGCCTGGTTACTGCTCGTCGGTGGTGGAACGGTCGGACTCTGGACCTGGAGCGGTACGGCCGAAGCCGAGGCGGTGACGGTCGAGGCGTGGCCCGAAGGCTCGGCTTTGGAGCACGCGAAGGACCGCCCCACGATCGTGATGTTCGCCCACCCCAAATGCCCCTGCACGTTGGCCAGCTACGAAGAGCTCTCGCGCGCCTTGACGGTGGTCGAGCGCATACCGCTCGTCCATCTCGTCCTGGTGGAGCCGGAGGGTGCAGCCGCCGACTTCCAAGATTCGACCTTGGCCTCGCGTGCGCGTCGGGACGGCTTCTGCCTCGTCCAAAGGGACCGCGGCGGCGCCCTCGCCAAGCAGTTCGGGGCCCGCGTGTCGGGACACGTCTTGCTGTTCTCGGCCGCGGGTGAGGCGCTGTTCTCCGGCGGCATCACCGCCGCGCGAGGCCACGAAGGATCGAACCTTGGCGTTCAACGATTGTGCGCGGGACTTCGCGGCGTGGCCCCGGAAGCGACGCGATTTCCCGTCCTCGGCTGCGGCCTCTTCGATGAGGAGCCTGGCAGATGACGTCCCTCGCGCCGAGCCAGCTCGACGACGCGGCCGTTCAGCGGCGCGCACGAGAGATCTTCGATCAGGATCTCGACCTGGTCCAGACGCGAACGGACCGCCTCTTCGTCGGCCTGATGCTCCTGCAATGGCTCGCCGGCATCGGTGCGTCTCTGGTCGTGTCCCCTCTCACCTGGGCCGGCTCTCGGTCGTCCTTGCACGTCCACGTGTGGGCCGCCGTCTTCCTCGGAGGCGCGATCGCCAGCCTTCCGATCCTGCTGACTTGGCGCCGCCCCGGCACTCCTCTGACTCGCCACTGCATCGCGGTGTCTCAGATACTCTTCGGCGGTCTTCTGATCCACCTCACGGGCGGACGCATCGAGACGCACTTCCATATCTTCGGATCCCTCGCCTTCCTCGCATTCTATCGCGACTGGAAGGTGCTGGTCACCGCGACGATCGTCGTTGGCCTCGACCATCTGCTGCGCGGGATCTACTGGCCGGAATCCGTCTATGGCGTCCTCTCCGCGCAGATCTGGCGTTCGGGAGAACACGCGGCCTGGGTCGTCTACGAGAACGTCTTCCTGACTTGCTCTTGTGTCTGGTCTCTGCGCGAGATGCGAATGATCGCGCGCCGGACCGCCGAGCTCGAGGTGACCAACCGCTCGATCGAGGCGAGGATCGTCGAAAAGACGGCATCTCTCGAGGAGGCCAACAAAGACCTCGAGGAGGTCCTCGAGGAGTACCGCAAGTCCCAGGACGAGCTCCAGGCTGCCACCAAGAAGGCCGAAGCCGCCAATGAGGCCAAGAGCGCCTTCTTGGCCAACATGAGCCACGAGATCCGCACCCCGATGAACGGCATCCTCGGCATGACCTCCATCATGCTCGACGACGACTTGTCCGAGACCCAGCGAGATCAGCTCACCACGATCTCGAGCTGCGCGGAGAGCCTGCTCGTGATCATCAACGACATCCTCGATTTCTCGAAGATCGAAGCCAACCAGCTCGAGCTCGAAGCCCTGCCCTTCGGCCTCGAAGCCGTCATCGAAGACTCTCTCGAGCTCCTCGCCCTCCAGGCCAACTCCAAGGGCCTCGAGCTGATCTCCGATCTACCGATCGACTCTCCGATCACCTTGGTCGGGGACCCTTCGCGGCTTCGCCAGATCGTCAACAACCTGACCAACAACGCGATCAAGTTCACCAGCGAAGGCGAGGTCGTGGTCCGAGTCCAGATCACCGCGACCGAAGCAGACCAGGCCGAGATCGAGATTCGGGTGCGCGACACGGGCGTCGGCATCCCTGAAGAGAAGATGGACCGGCTCTTCAAGCGCTTCTCCCAGGTCGACGTCTCGACGACGCGGGAGTACGGCGGCACCGGCCTCGGCTTGGTCGTCGTGAAGCAGCTCTGTGAGCTGATGGGAGGCTCGGTCACGGCCAAGAGCACCCAGGGCGTCGGCTCCGAGTTCCGCGTCACACTCCGCTTGAAGCGGGTCGCCGAGTCGCAACCGCCCGCGATCGCCTATCCGTTGAAGGGTGAGCGCATCCTCGTCTGCGAGCCGAACGATGCCTCGCGAGCGGTGCTCCTGAATCGCATCCAGGGCTGGGGCGCCGAAGCGCGTGAAGCCGCTACCTTCACGGGTGAGGTCACCCCCGACGAGATCCTGGTGATCCGAGACTCCGACCTTGCATTGGTGAAGGACTTCAAAGGTCGTCTCGTGGTCACGACGCCCCTCGGCCAGAGCGATGAAGCGATCGACCTGCCACGCCGCGCCACTCTCGTGACGCGACCCTACCGCTGGCAGAGGCTCCTCCTCGCGCTGAAGAGCACCGGGGAAGATGCGCCGACGGCCATGCCGTCTCCATCGACCCGAATGCCCACCGTCCACCTCGACCTTCGCGTTCTCCTCGTCGAGGACAACAAGGTGAATCAAAAGGTCGCGCTGCGCCTGCTCGAGAAGCTGGGTTGTCAGACCTGGGTGGCCGACCACGGCCACGACGCGCTCGCGATGCTGGAAGAACACGAGGTCGACGTCGTCCTGACGGACATCCAGATGCCGGTGATGGACGGTCTCCAGCTCGCCCAGGCCTTGAGGAGCGATGGGCGAGAGGCCATCCGGACCCTGCCGATCGTGGCGATGTCGGCCAGCACGATGGATCGGGATCGCGCGCTCTGCTACGAGGCCGGCATCGACTCGTTCATCGGCAAGCCCGTGCGCGTCGCCCACCTCATTCAGGTGCTGGCCAGCCTGCTCCCGAAGGTGCCGCCGCCCGAGCCTCCGAGCGGCCCGGCGCCCGTGTGACGATCACCGCGTCAGCGTGAGCTCGATCGGTCGCTCCGGTAACTCCAAGCCCTCGCGGATCAGGTCCGTGAAGCCCTCGCAGCTCACCGTCATCGTGTAGGGTCCACCGTAGAGTGGCTCGATGACGAATCGCCCGAAGGCGTCGGTCGGTGCCGAGATCGAGCCCTTGCCTGCCGCGAGCTGCACGATCGCACCGCGGCACGGGCCGCCGAGCGGATCCGTGATTCGACCTCGCATCATCTTCGGCTTCGCCGTGACCTCGATGACGATCTCCCGGTGCTCGCCGGCAGCCACGCCGTCCGAAGAATGCTGACCGAGGATCGTGCCGTCGGGGGCTTTCAATGACGCCGTGAAAGACTTGCCGGGAACGACTCCCGGCAAGAGGCAGCGCGCTTCCGTTCGCGAGGTCTCGGTCAGCCGGAACGAGACCTTACGCCGCTCGCTCATCTCGAGGCTCGCGCCGGTCCACCGCGCTCCCCCGACCGACTGGAATCCGACGTCGGGTGACTCGAACTCCCAGGAGTTGTCGCTCAACCTCACGAAGAGCCCAGGCTCGAACTCGAGTTGTAAGGAGGAGGCCTGGAAGGTTGTTGCCCTCGAGCTGCGCACCCGGATGTCGATCATCGCCCCCGGATCCAGCACGACGTCGACGGGTGTGACTTGCTCGGCCGGGACGTCGATGAGCACCGGATCGTAGCCGAGCGCGACGACGCGAATCGTCGTGTCTCCGTCCTCGGTCGCGATGACCCGTCCTTCGCCGAGGGAATCCGTCGGCTCGCTCGTACCGAAGCGCCCACCCACTCCAGCCAGGGCCCTCGCGCCTCGAATCGGCCGACCGCTGCGGTCCCACACGATGAAGCGGATCTCGCGACCGGGCGGCATTCGGAACACCCCCAGGTCGCCGTCTACTCCGATGTCGCCCTCCTCGATGACGAACGAACTGTCGTAGTTGCTGCCGTCGCGAGAGACCCTCAGCCGGAACTGCTCGAACTGGAAGGTCTCCTGATAGGTTCGACCGGAGAAGAACGGCAGCCGAAACTGGCCTTCTTCGTCGGTCCACACCCTGAGGCTGTGGATGTTGATCGTCATCCGAGCGCTTCCCTCGGCGTAGCTCAGAGAGCCGCCGATGTGAGCGCCGGCGACGGCACGGATCTCGTCCGCCTCGACCACGCGGCCATGAAGATGAGGTCGTCGATGAACGTCCATCGCGAGACCAGAAGTCGGTTGACTCAGGCTCACTCTCCTCGCGATGTCGTCGAACGAAAGGGCACCGGACCGCTCGAAGACGTACGCGAGGGGAAGCTGGAGCTTCCCGGACCATTTGGGCGGCAAGCCGGTGAACCGGAACTCGCCATCGGCCGCCACGCGCTGCTTCATCACGGGCTCTTGCTCGATCAGTGCCGCGGCCTCGTCGCCGTCGTGCTCCGCGAGCTCGTAGCGCGTCGGCCAGGGGATGTCCGAGACGAGCTCGAGCCCGACAGGCTCCTCGGGCGGTACCGAGAAGACCAATCGTCCCGAGACCTCCTGGGCACCCACGAGCTCGAGGACGTGCTCGCCAGCTTCAAATGATGCTTCCACCACCTCGGGAGCACGACTCTCGCCGAACACCACCACGCGCCCAGTGCCACCGAGCGCTTCGATCTGGAAACGCCCTCGCCCGTCGGTCCGCTGCTTCGCGAGGACGCTGCCCGAGCGGAGGAGCCACACGAGGGCGCCCGGGACCGGTTCACGTTCGCAGATGATCTCGTAGGCCGCCTCCGTGCGGCTGGCCGTGGTGACATGGTCCGACTTCGAAGGCCGGTCGGCTTCCGCTGGATTTGCGTCCGTTCGACCCGACATTTGAGAACCGTCGACACGACTCGAAGCGACCCCGGGCTCGACGGTGATCATCTCGGCCGAGTCCCGAGCGGACCGTCGCTCGGACTCCCGAGTCCTTGGCACCGCGTCGTCGCTCGCCAACATCCACCAGAGTCCGAGGGCCAAGGCCACACCGGCGAGGCCGATCTTCCAGAGGGTCATGATCCAGACTCCCGAAGTCACCAGGGTCGTCCCACCCACGGCCGCGGCCGCCGTCGACTCGAATGCCATCGACGGCAGGGCGATCGGGATCAGCACCGTTCGCCAATCGAAGCGCTCGGCATCGAGCCTGCCGCGAAGCATCTCCAGCCCGCGCCGCAGCCGTGTCCGCACCGTCTCGAGTGGAACGTCGAGGCGAGCCGCGACCTCACTGACCGGCAGATCGTCGAGGTAACGAAGCAGCACTGCGGTCCGGTACGGCTCTGGAAGCTGCGAGACTGCTTCGACGAGCTGCTGCTCGAGCTGCAACCTCGCCGTGACGTCCTCGGGCGAGGGCACGCCTTCCCTTCGAGCGACCACCTGCTCGCGGCGCGCGCGACGGCCCTCGCCGCGCCTAGCCTGCCGGGCCAAGTTGCGCGTGACACCGGTCAACCAGGCGCGCCAAGAGCCCGGCCGACGCGGCGGATTCTCCAGGGCGGCGACCCAAGCGTCCTGGACGATGTCGTCGGCGAGGTCGTCACGACCGAGCAAGCGACGAGCGATGCGTCGCAGAAACTCGCCATGAACGAGCAAGCGCTCGATGGTGGGATCCTTCGGGCTCACGGCGGTCACGGATGAGAGGAACGAAGCAGAGAGCGGTGACCATCACCGCCCTCATCCTGCTCCTTGCCGTGAGCGCGTGCCAGGGGTTCAGCTTCTTGGGGGAACGTTCAACGGCTCGACTTTCAAGTCTTCTCGTCGCGTCGCCTCGGTGACGGAGGGGCCCGTCCGAACGTTCAACGGCTCAACTTTCGACTTCCGACTTTCGACTTTCAAATGCACGGGACACGTCTTTCGGACCGCCGGCTTCAGCCGGTCTCCGTGTCCTCTTTCCGAGTGCCTTGGTGTGGACCCAGACCTGAGATCCAAAGCTCCGTGGCCGTTTGGTGAGTCATTCGGACCGCCGGCTTCAGCCGGTCTCCGTGTCCTCTTTCCGGGCGGTTTGGAACGGACGCCAGAGCCCGCACGGGTCCCTGACAGAAGGCCCTTGCCGTTGGGGCGGCGGAGTTCACGGCGAGAACCTGATCCGTCTGGCGATGAGTAAGGGACGATCCGACATGCCCGTCGGGCAGGGCAATGGACGATTCCCCGCCTTCCCTGCGGGATCCGGTCCCGTCGTCCCTCACGAGGCCCCACTGAATCGTTCATGGGCTCCGTTCCCGCGAGCGTGTTCCCAACCCCGCGCCAGGGACCTGTTCGGGCTCCGATCGTTTCAAGACCTGTATGCTCCGGGCGCCGCTCCGGCGCCGCGCTGACTTGAAACTAGTCACGTCGTCGTTCGGACCGCCGGCTTCAGCCGGTCTCCGTGTCCTCCATCCAAGCGCCTCGGAGAGGGCCCAAACCTCACATCCGAAGCTCCGTGGCTCGATGCTGCGGGGGACGGAGTGTCGGC
>JAVJTD010000510.1:0-18809 GCA_040219065.1 Planctomycetota bacterium | reverse complement strand
CGCTCTTCCGATCTCCCAAGTCGAGCGAGTCAAAGACCGAGTCTGTCGGCGAGGGCTCTGCGCAAGCGAGCTTGGGCCGGGGCGGCCGTGCGACGACAGCGCACTCCGAGCGGCCCCTTGCTCGGCGCCTTTCAATTCGATCGTCAGCGCCGTCGAGGAAGTGGCTCCCAGCTCGGTGACCGCTTCCCGTTTCGGTCGCGCGGGCTCTGTTTTCGGTCGCGCGGGATCTAGTTTCAGATCAGCCCCGCCCCCGGCGCGGCGCCGGAGCATACAGGCGGTGAAACTGGGCCCGAGGGCGATGGAGTGCCCAAGTCGAGCGAGTCGGTGACCGGGTGTGTTTGCGAGAGCTCTGCGCAAGCGAGCTTGGGCCGGGGCGCACCGTGCGACGACAGCGCACTCCGAGCGGCCCCTTGCTCGGCGCCTCCTGGCGCGATCGTCAGCACCGTCGAGGAAGCGGCTTCCGGTTCAACAGCCGCTCTCCGTATCGGTCGCGCGGGCTCTGGTTTCGGTCGCGCGGGCTCTGGTCTCAAATCAGCCCCGCCCCCGGCGGCGCCCGGAGCATGCAGGGTTGAAACTGGCCGCATCGGGCCACCTCCCGGCTGAAACCGGGGAACCAACCCGACTGAAGTCGGGGGATACAGGGATTCCCGCTGACCGTGTTTCAAATCACGGCTCGATGAGCTGGTACTGACCGTTGCCCGCATCTTTCAGTCGGCCCCAACGAACCAGCTCCTTCCAGGTTTCGGGAGGAAACTGATCCGGCGGCCGGATCGCGATCACGCCCGAGCTCCGTCCTCCCGAGAGTGCGCCGCCCAGCCGCGACTCGTCATCGAGGCGAGTGAGCTTGAGCCTCTTCTTGAAGGCGCGCAGCGCCTTTTTGAGCTCGAGAGGCAGGGGGTTGTTGGGGCCGGGTGTCGACTCGTTCATGCGAAGCTCCTGGGAGTCCGTCGCGGGAGGAGCCAGGGCCGAGGCTCGGACGCTCCGAGGCTCTGCCGGACCGGTGGTCCGGACCCCTGTGTGACTCTGGGCGCCCATGATAACGCAGCGAGCTGCCGATCGATCCATCCGCTCAACCGATGACCTCCCAGACGAATCCCAGACCGGAATCGAGGGCGAGCCGCATGGCCTTGGTGAATTGGGCGAGGTACGAGGCGACGTCCTCGGCGTTCTCCGCATAATCGAAGGACGGCTCGAAGAGGACCACGGCTAGCCGCTCGACATCGACCGATCGAATGACGTCGGCCAGCTCGGCCAGGTGCGGCGTGTCGAGGATGAGTACCGCATAGCCGGCGATCTCGTCGGATTCCGGCCGGAGGCCCGGACGCGGCTCCCTCAGCTCCTGCCAGAAGACCGTCCGAAAGAAGCGCTCCTCGGGAGAGCCTTCCAGCCGGGCCCGCTTGAGCTCGAACTGATCCACGAGCTCGGTGACCGGCTTGTAGGAGTCGTAGTGGTCACATCGATCCTCGAGCTCCTCGACGAAGTCCGTCCACTCCTCTTCGGCTTCATCGTCCCCTTGAAGAGATCTCTCCCAAAGCTGGAGGTAAGGGGCCAGCTCGAGGACGTACAGGCGGATGTCGACACTCATGCTTTACTCATTACCTTCTTTGATGTTTACCGCATCCCCGATCGGTCCGTCGTAACGAGGGAGGTCGTCACGAATCTCGTCCCAGGGCGCCTTCGAGGCGACGAAGGTGTGGCACTGCGGCCGAATGCCCGGATCGTCATCGAAGGCTCCCATTCGGATGGACACCTCAGGGCCTTCCGGCCAGCTCCCTCCGAACAGGCTGGAGCCACAATGCCGGCAGAATACCTTCTTGGCATGCTCGCCTTCTTTGAAGACGGTGAGTCGATCTGCGCCCTGCACCAGACGAAAGTCCTCTCGTCGAACGCGCGCTTGCGTGCAGACGGCCGTTCCAGAGTGCTTCCGGCAGCGACTGCAATGACAATGGCCCGCTCGAAGGAACGGACCGCTCACCTCGAATCGCACGTCGCCGCACAGGCAGCTTCCACGGACGGTCTGCATTCGGCACCTCCAATCACGAGCCCCTCTCTACTCGCCGCCCATGGTACCCTGAGCGTCCTTCCCAGGACATTTCCCATCGGCCCTCGGGCCGGTTCCCGCAGCCAGGAGAAAGCGATGTCCGATGCTCTTCGCCTCGTGCGCTCGGCGACTCTCGCGATCTTGCTACTCGGAGCACTCGCTCCGACCGGATGGTCCCAAGACGACGCTGGCTACCGGCGCCCTCCGGAAGCCATCGCCAAGATCATCGAAGCCCCGCCCTTGCCTTCGGTCTCGACCGACCCGAGCGGCCGCTGGATGCTCTTGATCGAGCGCGACTCACTGCCGCCCATCAGCGATCTCGCTCAGCCGATGTGGCGACTCGCCGGATACCGGATCAATCCGAGGACGAGCGGACCGCACGGCGCACGAGGCGGCATCGGTCTTCAGGTGCAGGCGATCGAGGGCGGCGAGAGACGCACGATCTCTCTCCCGGCGAATGCGAACATCGGCTCCTTGAGCTGGTCTCCCGACAGCAGCCGCTTCGCCTTCACGAACACGGCCGACGACGCGATCGAGCTCTGGGTCGGTGACCCCGAGTCGGCGAAGGCGCAGCGTATGGGCGTCGGCCCTCTGAGCGCCGTGCTCGGGCGGCCTTTCACCTGGATGCCCGACAGCCGGCATTTGCTCGTCACCTTGATTCCTGAAGATCGCGGGCCGAGGCCTGAGCGACCCATCGCCCCATCGGGACCGGTGATCCGCGAGACGATCGGGGGAACTGCCGCCCCGGTGCGGACCTATCAGGATCTCTTGCAGGACGAGCATGACGAGACGATCTTCGAGTGGGTCGCGACGAGCCAGCTCGCTTTGATCGACACACAGAGCGGCCAGAAGACGATGCTGGGCGTGCCGGCGATCTACTCCGAGATCGATCCGTCCCCCAATGGGGAGTACCTCCTCGTCACGCGCATCGTGCGCCCCTTCTCACAGCTCGTCACCGCACGCTCGTTTCCAGACGTGACCGAGGTGTGGAGCCGTTCGGGTGACGTCGTGCGCACGCTGTTCGTGCGCCCGCTCCAGGACACGGTGCCGATCGGCGGCGTGACGACCAGCCCGCGGAGCGTCGGCTGGCGACCGACGGCACCTTCGACGCTCGTCTATGCCGAGGCGCTCGACGGCGGTGACCCCAAGGCCGAGGTGCCGCATCGCGACCGCATCCTGACGTTGAAGCCACCCTTCGACGAGCCGCAGGAGCTCTTGAAGACCGAGCATCGCTATTGGGGCACGAGCTGGCTGCAGGATGGTCACCGCGGCTTATTGACCGAGTATGACCGCGACCGCCGCTGGATCCGGACATGGGTGATCGACGCGGACGCCGACTCCCTTTCGCCGAAGCTCGTGTGGGACCGCAGCCGTCAGGACCGTTACGGCGACCCGGGTCGGCCGATTACCACGCGCAATGCCGCAGGACAGAGCGTGGTCCTCGTCCATGAGGGTGCGATCTTCCTCTCGGGCCGCGGCGCCTCACCCGAGGGCGATCGCCCGTTCCTCGACAAGATGTCTCTGGCCGACCTGAAGACGGAGCGCCTTTGGCAGAACAGCGGCGAGAGCTACGAGTCCGTCGACGAGCTGATCTCGCCTGAAGGGCCGACGATCCTCACGAGCTACGAGACGCCGAAGACACCACCCAACTACTTCCTTCAAAATCTGGCCAAGGACACTCGCCGCGCCTTGACCCACTTCGAGGATCCCGCGCCCGAGCTCGCCGACGTCCACAAAGAGCTGATCACCTATGAGCGCGAAGACGGCGTGCAGCTCTCGGCGACGCTCTATCTGCCGGCGAGCTACGAAGAGGGTCAGCGCCTGCCGCTCGTCGTCTGGGCTTATCCCCGCGAGTACAACGACCCGGCCATCGCCAGCCAGGTCAGCGGCTCGCCGTATCGGTTCACGCGACCCAGCGGTATCTCGCATCTCTTCTTCCTGCTGCAGGGCTATGCGATCCTCGACGGCGCGGCGATGCCCGTCGTCGGACCACCCGAGTCGGCGAACGACACGTTCGTCGAGCAGATCGTCTCGAGCGCGAAGGCGGCGATCGACAAGGCGGCCGAGATGGGCGTCGCCGACGCGAGGCGAGTGGGAGTGGGCGGACACAGCTACGGCGCGTTCATGACGGCGAACTTGCTCGCTCACTCGGATCTCTTCCGGGCCGGTATCGCTCGCAGCGGCGCCTACAATCGGACGCTCACGCCGTTCGGCTTCCAGAACGAAGAGCGCACGCTCTGGCAAGCGCCGGAGATCTACTTCGCGATGTCACCCTTCATGCACGCCGACGACATCAATGAGCCGCTCCTCATGATCCACGGTCAGCTCGACAACAACTCGGGCACCTTCCCGATGCAGTCGGAGCGCCTCTACCATGGGATCAAAGGGCACGGCGGCAAGGTGCGCCTGGTCATGCTGCCCCACGAGAGCCACGGCTACCGCGCGAAGGAGTCGGTGCTCCACACCCTCGCCGAGATGGTGGAGTGGTTCGACATCTACGTGAAGAATGCCGACATCACGGACGGTTGAGCGACGGGCGAAGAGCCCGGTATCGGCTCGCTCGGGTAGCAGCCACCGCTTCAGCCTGCGCTCGCATCCCGTTCTCCTTCTCTTCGAAGTAGGGGGCCATTGGGCCCCCAGATTTCTTCCAGGTCACCGCTGCACGAGCATGAGCTCTCCGAACGGAGATGATGTTCGTCTGGCGCAATCGACCGCCTGCTTTCCGGTGAACCATGAAGTTGCTCCCCACCTGCGCCCTTCTCGGCATCGCTCTTCTCACCGGGACCACCGCAGCACAGACCGGTGGGCGCTGGACCAACCGGAGCCCGATGAATCTCGCCCGTCAGGAGACCGGCGCGGCGCGCATCGGCGGACAGGTGTATGTCGTCGGTGGCATCATCACCGCCGCACCGACCTCGACGGACACCGTCGAGGTCTACGACATCGCGCTCGATCAATGGACGTTCGCCCCGTCGATGCCCGTGGCGCTCGATCACATGGGCGTAGTCGCTCTGAATGGGCAGCTCTGGGTGATCGGGGGCTTTTCGGCCGACTTCGTGCCGCGCAGCCAAGTTTGGATCTTCGATCCGACCGGCGGCACCTGGTCAGCCGGTCCGCCGCTACCTTCTCCCCGGGGCGGCTGCTGGGCGGTGGCTCACTCGGGCCGGATCATCGTGCTCGGCGGGACGGACACTTCCGGCGCCGCGACGGCTTCGACGTTCCTCTTTGATCCGGGCAGCGGCCAGTGGTCGAGTGGGGCGAGCATGCGGACCGCGCGCGAGCACTTGACCGCCGTGACGGCTGGCGCGTTCGTGTATGCGATCGGCGGGCGCGGCAACGGGCTCGGAGCCCGGGACGTCCACGAGCGTTACGATCCCGCTTCCGATCAATGGACTTCGCTGGCGCCAATGCCGACGAAGCGCAGCGCGATGGCCACCGCAGTCGTCGGCGAGCGCATCGTCGTCGCCGGTGGCGAGATCCCGATGTTGCACTCCGTTACCGAGGTCTACGACATTCCGAGCGATACCTGGCACACCCAGACGGCGATGCCGATCCCGAGGCACGGCGTCGCCGCGATCTCGATCGATGGCGGGATGCTCGTCCCCGCTGGCGCGACGGCGCAGTTCTACGGAGCGACGAGCGCCGTCGACTTCTTCGAGCCCGGCCCCCTGATCGAGCTGAACGGCACACCCCAGCAGGGCCAAACGGTGAGCTTCGGCGTTCGTGTCGCCCCGTCGTTCGAGATCGGATCCCGCGTCCTGGTCGCCCTGAGCTGCACGGGAACGAGCGGCATTCCGTTGCCCGGCGGCCGATCGTTGCCTCTCACTTTCGATACCTGCACGGCGCTCGGCCTGCAGTTCGGCCCCTTGCTCCAAACGACGATCGACGGCTCGGGTCAGGGCACGACACCGGCCATTCCGTTCCCGGCGGCACCAGTGGGTCTCACCGTTCGCGCCGCCGCCTTGACGTGGGACCCGAACACCGGGACGATCCTCTCGACCACGTCACCGATCCAGTTCCTCACGCAATAACCGAGAGCCTTCATGACCGAGCGCCTCTACCTCCGTCAGCTCCTCGCCGGACGCGACTTCGCCCAGGACGATCCGATCGCGTCCCAGATGGTCAACTTCGTCTACCTGATCGGCGACCGTGAGACGCGCGAGTGCGTGGTCGTCGACCCGGCGTGGGCCGTGCAGGATCTGATCGACATCGCCGCCGCCGACGACATGAAGCTGACCGCCGCTCTGGCGACGCACTACCATCCGGATCACGTCGGCGGCGATCTCATGGGCGCCGCCATGGTCGAGGGGATTCGGGAGCTCCTCGAGAAGACCGAGCTGAAGATCCACTGTCAGAAGAACGAGGTCGAGTGGATCCTCCGCTGCACCGGCGTCTCGAAGAGCGATTTGGTGGCTTCCGAGAGCGGAGAGACTCTGCAGGTCGGCGCAGTCCCGATCAAGCTGCTGCACACGCCCGGGCACACCCCGGGCAGCCAGTGCTTCCTCGTCGAGAACCGACTCATCGCGGGCGACACGCTCTTCCTCGAAGGCTGCGGACGCACCGACTTCCCCGGTGGCGACCGCGAGGAGATGTATCGCACGATCCATCGCCGCCTCGCCCAGCTCCCCGACGACACGATCCTCTACCCCGGTCATCGCTACTCGCCAGCCGAGTCCGCCTCACTCGGCCAAGTGCGCGCGAGCAACTACGTCTTCCAGGTCGGCTCCCTCGAGGAGTGGCTCAAGTTCCTCTGAGAACCAGAGCCGGCCCTTTCAAAAGTGGGACATCTGTGCCGGGAACAGAGTGCTCACTTTGGCGTTACGTCGAAGCAGGCCATCTGGGCGGCGTTGCGGACGAGCAGGCGGCCGTGGGCCAGGGCCGGGACGTTCCAGGTCATGCCTTCGATCGCCGGGAAGCGCGCGAGCACGACGCACTCATTTCGGCTCGCCTCGAGCAGGATCAGCTTGCCTTCCTCTGAAAGAACGATCAAATGATCATCGGCGAGGAGGATCTGCCCGTAGCCGAATCGTCCTTCCTTCCAGAGACGGCGACCGGTCGCGAGATCCAGACAAGTCAGGATGCCTTCGTCGAGACCGAAGATGGCGCCGTCCGAGACCACCGGGCTGTTGAACTTGCTCTTGAGCTGAAGGCTCTTCCAGATGGACCGAACCGCGCCGTCGTCACCGATCTCGATCAGCTCGCTGCCCACGCCGTAGCCGCTCGAGACCAGTACTCGGTTCGGAGCGATCGGTGTCGGCTGGGAGCACGTCAGCCCTTGGAACACCTCCCAGGGATGCTCCCAGATCAGCTTTCCCGATCGCGGCTCCAGCGCCACCAGCCGGCTCGCCGTATGCACCAGCAGCTCCGGCTCGCCGTTGCGTGAGAACAGTACGGGTGTCGCATAGGCAGCCGGCTCTTGGACGGTCCACCAGACCGGCGTACCGTCCTCGAGAAGGAGCGCCCGCACCGCGCGGGACGAGCCGGGTGCGCCGGACAGGACGATGACGAGATCGCCGACCACGAGCGGCGAGGCGGACAAGCCGTAGTCCAGGACCTCGGCGGAGGAGTCGTCCGCGATGACGTTGGCGCGCCACCGGAGCGTGCCGTCACTGGCATCGAGACACCGCACTTCGCCGGTCGCACCGACGGTGATCAGGCGGCCGTCGAACCAGGTCGGTGTCGAGCGAGGTCCGTCCCCCATCCCGCTCTCGTAGAGCGCCTCGTATCCGTGCGTCCAAACCTCGATGCCGGTCTCCAGATCGTAAGCGACGACGACTTCGCGGGCTCGCCGCTGCTCGAGCGCAACCGCGAGACCGCCCGCCACGGCGAACGACCCGTACCCGCCGCCGCACGGCTGCTTCCAGAGCAGAGGCAGCCCGCCGTCCGGCCAAGTCGTGTCGATCGACTCGGAGGAGATCCCGGCACCGTTCGGCCCGCGGAAACCTGTCCAAACGGGCTCCAGACTCTCGGTCGGACGGGCAAGATCCGAAGCGCCCTGAGCCGCGCGGTCCTTCTCGAGCGCCTCGTAGTCCGGCTCGGCTTGCCCGAAGAGCGCTTGGAAGTAGTGCCCGGTCTGATCGAGCAAGGAGCACGCCGGGAGCCCGAAGGTCAGCAGAGACAGTCCCAGCCAGGCTCTGATGAGCTTCCCTCGATCCGTCCCGTTCGGTCGCTGCCCCATCACGCGCTCCTCGAGTGTCGTTCCGTCGATCCACCTCCTCTTCGAGTTCATCTCCATGCTCGATTCAAGGGGAACTCGCGAACGGAGTCGGCTCACGCGGCGCGCGGAGGTGTCAGATGAGGATCGGGATCGAGGGGCAGGATACCACGCCGCAGGAACCAGGCCGTAATCGCCCACCGAGGTGACTCGACGGGCAAGACCTCGTGCTCCACCCGGTCGCTCAAGAAGATGACGAGACGGTCGAAGAGCGGCTCGAGATCCCGAGGCCCGTCGGGCTCGAAGACGCGCAGGCATCCGCCATGTCTCGGCTGCCATTCCGGGTTCAAGTAGTAGACCGCCGTCGCGACGCGGCGATTCTCCGGCCGGTCGAACGCATCGCGGTGCCGGACGTAACGGGCGCCCTTCCTCGAGTAGCGGGCGAGCTGGACTTCGAAGGACTCGATCCCCAGCCAGGCCTTCTCATTGAGCTGCTGCTGGATCTCAGAGAACAGGTGCCAGATCGGTCCGGGCGGGTGATCGCCGCCCGGGGGGTCGAGCCAGACGATCTCGTCGCCGCGCAGTTGCTCATCCCTCTGCCGTGCCGCGCCGGGGCCGATTCCGGCGGGCCGAAGCTGTTCGAGCCGACTCGAGACGTCGGCGAGCAGGCTCAGAGCCAACTCGCGCCCCAAGACATCGTCGTGGACCAGCACGTGGCCGATTCCGAGGGCCGCGACGGAGGCCCCTTCGAGACACCATGGTGACTTGGAGGCCATAGCGAGCCGGAGCCCTCGGTCGGCGGCTCGAAAGGAGCGGCCGGGACACTCGCCCGCCTCTGGCCAACGACCAGGCACCAGCGGTCGAACAAGACGCGGTCTATCCGATGGCGGGCACTGAATCAAGAGGCCGGCCGACGAAGCCCGGCTCCGGCTGTGCGAATGCCCGGGCTTTCGTCGCCCCGCTCCGTCGGCGACCGGTCGACCACAGAGGCGAGCTCAGGCGATCACCGAAGACTTGGACCTCACTGAATGATCGCCCAGATTTGGCCGTCGGTGCCGGACTCTCCATTGGCGAAGATGCCCAAGATGTCCCCGGCGGTGGTCGCACCGACAAAGGCAGCGTCAAAGGTCGGGATGACCGCCCCGACCTCACCCGGAGCCCGCGAGTAGTTGAGCTGCCGATTGCCGGTCGCGACGACATCGCCGTGCGAGTTGATGGCAAAGGCGCGGATTCCCGAGGTTCCGTAGGAAGCGGGCCAGGCGTAGCAGACCCAGGCAGTCTCGGCGAGGTTGGGATCCGGGGGCGTCGCGCCTACGCCGCCGGTATCGGCTTCGGCGATCCCGATGCCATTGGCGTCCGGCAAGGCCATTCGATAGAGGTATCCCGAGCGAGAGACAGTACCGCCCGAAAACTCCTGGAAGGACCCTGAGAGTAGCGGCGGATCGATGGGCGGCAGCCCGCTCCGCAGGGAGACACCGGAGGCCAACTCGGAGAGGTAGGCGTATTCGCCGGTTCCGTTGAGGTTGACGTCGATCTTGGCAGAGGCTTGGCACTCGGCCTGAGCCGAGGCGATGGTGCGCAGCGTACTGATGGCCACTCCCTCATTGGCGCTGACACGGGAGGCGAGCAGGTTCGGGATCGCGATCGAAGCGACGATCGCCATGATCGCGATGACGATCATGAGCTCGATGAGGGTAAAGCCGCGGGAACGGTTCGTCATGGATCAGGCTCCTTGGGGGGGATTCCATCCATCGGGCAGCAAGCTCCCACCTCAGGGGTCGGAACCCCCTACGAGGAGAAGCTGGCCGGGAGCATCACGATCTTTCTCGGCGAATTCCGAATTCGTCCTGTAGCGCTTCCCGAATCTTCACATTCCCAACCCGGCAATTGCGTTTATGCCGAGCCCGAGACATTGATCGAAGACACCGGCATTACTGGCAATCCACGGTTCATTCGGAGCGGCGACCGCGCAGGAGGGACAGCGTGAGCAGGCCCAGCAGAACGACCTTTGCGAGCTCCGCCACGATGATGATCGTGTGGTACTGATAGAACTCCTCGACCTTCGCCGGCTTCTCGGGATTCCGGGGCAGGAAGTCGATCTCTCGACCCAAGTCCGTCATCAGGGGCGTCGTATAGAAGTAACTGATGGCGGCAATAGCCAACCCCAGAAGGACGATCCCCAGCTCCAAGCCTCGCCGGCGCCCCGCCATCAACAGCAGAAGGAGCGATGCACCACCCAATGCCAAGGACGCCTTGTCGTATTGCGCGAAGAAGAAGCGATTGAGCTCGCTCGCGATGTAGCGGAGTGCCATGTAGCGCTCCCCGTCCTCCTCGGGCCCGGGAATGTCCTCATAGATCTCCGCGGAGTCGCGCAGGTCCTCGGGACCGACGACCTTGAAGTTGCCCGTTGCCACGAATCCCATCGAGACTGTGACCGCGATCCACATTCCGACGACGACACACAGGAGCTTGGTGATCCCGATACGCTCCACGACAGACCCTCCTCGTTTCAGTGAATCAGCCCATCCGGCCGCCTCCGCCGGACCAGGCGCTTCGGTCGTTCTCGAGCTCCTCGATTCGAGAGCCACGATCACACCGAGCGGCCAGCATTGCGTTTTCGTCCGCGGTCAGCAACCGCAATCCGGGGTCGCCTCGGGTGACTCGAGAGCGAGGTCGCCCCCTCAGTCGACGCGCGCGACCACCGGAGCGGGAAGCGTCGAGAGGATGCCGTCTCGGGTGACATACAGAGCCTCCAGCCCGTCTTGGCGGCGCGCGAAGGCGAGTCCGTCGATCGGCCCCATCACGAAGAGCGCCGTCGCCAAGGCGTCCGCCATGGCCGCATCGGGGGCCAGGACCGTGACCGAGCCTTCGAGCTCCGCCGGCTGGCCCGTCCTCGGATCGAGCAGGTGACCGTAGCTTCGCCCCGCGATCGTCCGGTACCGGAAGGCATTCCCGGACGTGGCCAGGGCTCCGTTCTCGAGCTCCAGCTCGAAGAGGCTCCGTGTCGGGTCGAAAGGGCTCCGAACGGCGATGCGCCAGGGGCGGCCGAGCTCGTCTCGCCCGGACACACGCACGTCGCCGCCCAGGTTGACGACGAAGTCCCGGTAGCCGCTCTCCTCGAGCTCCTTCGCCAGGACATCGATGATCCAACCCTTGGCCACCCCCGCGATCCCCAAGCGTACGCCGTCTCGGCGGAATCGAAGCGTCGCGTCCCTCAACTCGACCCGGTCGGAGCCGACGAGCTCCAGAGCCGCCGCCAGCTCCACCGACGTCGGAAGCTGCCCGCGGCGCTCGGCCTCGTCCCAGAGCTCACCGAGGGGCCGCCAGGTGATGTCGAAGCAGCCTCCCGTCGCTCGCGAGACGTGGAGCGCGCCTTTCAGGATGCGCATCATCTCGTCGGAGCAGCTCACCGTCTCCTGCGAGGCCACCCGGTTGATATGTGCGATCTCGCTGTCCTCTCGCCATTCCGAGAGCTGCCGCTCCAGGCGAGCCAGGTCTTGGCGCAGCTCCCACAGATCGCGCCGCGCGCGCTCGGCGTCTTCGGCGATGACGAGCACATCGTAGCTCGTCCCGAGCTCTCGGCCGCTGTCGACGACCCGGTGTCGCGGTCCTTGGCCTTCGGTCCGGGCCGTCTTCGAGAGAGCCGTCGCCACTTCCTCGAGCTCGGCGAAACTTCCCGCGAGTCGACCATCTGCCTTGTAGAGCACGAAGGTCGGAGTCCCGACCACACCGAGTGCTTCGGCAGCGGCGCCTTCCGCATCGACGAGCAGCTCCAGGCCGAGCTCTCTCTCCTCGGCGAGCTCTTCGGCACTCTCCAGCGCGCTGCCGCTCAGGATGAAGCGACTGACGAGCTCGGGATGCTCCTCGGCGAAGCGCTCCACCGCCGGCTGCTCGGCGCGACACACCGAGCACCAGGCCGTCATGAACACGAGGAGCAGCGGCTTGCCGGGATCGCGCTCCTTCGAGAGCAGCACCTCGGTACCGTCGAGACGCTGCAATGCGACGGCAGGCACCTCGGGTCCCGAGCCGGAGGGGGAAGGCTCCTTCTCGCGCGCTGTCCCTTGGCAGCTCGCGAGCACCATGATCGCCAGCCAGATCCCTGTCCCTCGCCCGCCCAGTCTCACCATCGGAAGATCACTCCCAGCTTGGAGCCCAGTCCGTCGACTCCGTCGTCCCGCGTGAACCCGTACACCGAGAAGCGGATCTCCTCATTCGAGCCGAGCGGGACCGTCAACGTCCCTCCCGGGCTCTGCATGAAGAAGCTCCCCAGATCGCTGTCCCGCGTCTGGAAGCGACGCGAGACGAGGGGCCGATCCTCGAAGTACCGTGCCCCTTTCTGGAACGAGAGTCGATACCAAAGCCGCAACCGCCACTCGGCGAAGAGCTCGGTCTCGGCGCTCGGCTCGACGGCCGCGTGCTGGAGACCCCACGAGCCGAGGTAGTAGCTCGTGTCGAGACCCAGAGCCGTCGCGATCTCGGGCGACCATCGAAGGCGCGCGTTCACCTGGAGTCGGTCGCGCCGATTGGGCAAGCGCTCGTCGACGAACAAGATCGGATCCCCATCGGCTCGGTACAGCGTGACGTAGTTGTAGGGCTCGGAGAGAAAGCCGTCCTGACGCGTGTACTGGAAGCTCAGGTTGCCGCGAGTCGACGGCGAGAGATTCTGCGTCCAGGAGAAGAGCGTGTTGTGAGAGATGCGGTCGTCATTGCCGCGGAACGTCTGATCCCAATAGGCGAGCTCGAGGAAGTCCCAGCGAAAGCTGTAGCGTGCTTCGACCTGCACGTCGCCATCCAAGAGCTCCCGCTGGATGCCGAAGTCGAGACCCGTGCCGATGTACTCGATCTGATGGTGGTAGTAGAAGCCCGGGCTGTAGGTCCAAGGCGAGTGCTCCGGCGTGATGTCGAGCGTGAAGTTGGTATCGAGCGTGAGCAGGCTGGGTGACGCCGAGGTCGTCAAGGCATTTGTGACGGTCGGCGGCGGCAGCAGGGCTTCTTCATTGTCGATGAAGGCGAGGGTGCCGTTGACGCGCAGCCGGTACGTCTCATCGACTCGGCGCACGATCGCCACGCGGAAGCCCTGGTAGTCGAATCCCTCCGCCCGCAGCGGATCCCCGCCTCCGTCGTGCTGTCGGAAGGCATACAGGTCGAAGGCCACCGAGCTGTCCCCGTCGTCGCTCGCACGGAGCCCGGAGAGCAAACCGAGACAGACGGCGAGGATCGCGGTCACTGGCAGCCGCAGCCGCCGGCGGCCGCGGCGCCGTAGCCACCAAAGGCCCCCTCGCGCGCCGCTTCGGTCTTGTTGCGGATGAACACGAAGGAGTCGTCGGTATCGAACTGCATCGATCGATCCGAGAGGCGCTCCCGCTCGAAGAACTTCGTGCCCCGGCACCCGCCGACGAGGGACACGGTCAGCGTGGCGATCACGATCAGGCTCACGATGACGCGAGCCGAGCGATTTCGTGACATGGCTTCTCTCCGTGGCGGCGACTCACCGATCCCGCGCCCTTCGCGCGAGGCCCTGGAGTCTACCGTCCCTCACCGGATCGAGCCACCGACAGTCGGAAGCCGGACCTCGACTCTCGCTCACCGGCCCCCACTGACGGCAGAGCTCGCCTTTCCCAGCCAGCTCTCGGCGATACCGCGAAGATCGAGCTCTTCCTCCGTGCCGTTCTGGAAGTAATGCTGCTCGAGGCGATGGATCTCGGACTCGAGCTGGGACTCGGTCCCCGACTCGAGGGTGTGCCGGCGCTCGATCTCCCGCAGAAGACCGATGACGGTGAACGGCGTGAGCTTCTCGGGCAGGCTGAGCCCTTCGGAGCCGAGCTCCGTCCGAGCCGGCTTCCACAAAGGACGCGTCAAGAAAACGAGCAGTAAGAGCAAGAGGCCGCCGCCCACCCAGAACATCCAGGCCCGGCTGTCTTCGGCGTACTCGCGCTCGAGGACGACGTCGGGTCCGACCGCCGCGAGATCCGCATCGACATAACGTTGGTACAAGGGCTCGATGTCGTCCCGGGCCGGCGTCCCGAAGCGAAAGGACTCGGGCATCTTCTCGGCACCTTCGGCGGCTTCCATCGTCACGAGCCAAGTGCGCTCGGACACGACCGCGTTCTCTTCACTCGCCTCATCGAACTGGACGACGGAGAGACCTTGATCGTCCGAGCTCTTCACCACGAAGCCCTCGGGCTCGAGATCGACCAGCTCCGGCAGATCCGGCACGAGCCCCCTCGCCGAGGCCTTCACCTCGAGCACGAGCTTGCCTTCATCCGCCTGACGCTCGTCGAGCGTCTGGGTGAGGTGGATCTCGCTGGCCGGTCGCTCCGCGCCCTGCGCGGGCTTGGCATCGATCGGCAACGGCGAGGTCTCGATCGGAAGGACGACGTACCCCGAGGTGTCGAGGAAGTCCAAATCGAGGCGCACCGGCGGAATGCGGTCGACCTCCGGCCCGCGTGCCTTCAAGAGGAGATAGGCGTAGGGCGTCATGCGCCAGCCGTACTCGGGCAGAGCACGCGAGTTGACCTTGTCGTCCTGGAACGTGATCGAGAGCACCTCGAAGTGATCGACCAACGCCTGCCGCGAGGACTCCTCGAACTTGTCGCGGTAATTCTCGGTCGGGCGACCGTAGTTGTAGGAGCTGTAGGCGTTGTTCTGATTCTGGAGGTAGCGCCCGAAGCCACCGGACTCGCGCTCGATCTCGCGGGTGTGGACCAGATTCACGAACACGCCAAAGGGCTCCTGGCCGACGACGTCGCTGCCGTCGATTCGGGCCTCGAGCCGGATCTCGGTCACGAGGTCTCGGTAGTACTCGAAGACCTTGCGGGCCTCGGTGGCCTGGGGGTGATCGCCCACGATCTCGAAGCCGCCGGTCAGGTACCTTTGCTTGACGGCGGGGTTGACGGCGCTCATCCGGGTGAACAGCGTGTTGGCGAACATCGCCAGATGCCGCTCGGCAGCCTCACCCGGCAAGGCGAGGATCTTCTCGCGAATCTTCTCGGGCTCCCCCCGCACCGAGATCTGCTCTTGGTCGAGCGCTTGGAGGTCACAGGCGCCCAAGCTGGCGTAGAACCAGGTCTCGAAGACGCTCGTCGTCTCCTCGTCGACCTCGAGGTCCCCCACCGTCTTCGAGTAGAGATCGGCCGCTTCCTCGAAGCGCTGCAGCGACTCGAGCCGCCGCGCGGTGAAGTCGGTGCTCTTCTGGATGTCGCTCTGGTAGTTGTTCTCGTCGTGGGCGATCGAGGCAAGGGCGAGGCGGAGCGACCAGTCGTCTGGGTGCTCCTCGAGAGCGCGCTTCAGGACGCTTCCGGCGAGCCGATAGCCCTCGGAGACTTCGCGCTCGATATCCTTCTTCCGGCGCTTGGTCTTGTTCTCTTCTTGGACCGCCGGATCGCGCCAGACGCCGGCGAGGTTGGTTCGCATGCGCTGGACGAGCGCGGCGAGGGTCTTGGGCTCGAGTGAATCGAGGGATCCGAAGACGCGCTCGATCGCCTCGATGCGGTACACCTCGGCGCTCGAGTGGCAGGTCGTGAAGGCATTGGCGAGGAGGTCTTCGTTCAAATCGCCGAGCGGAAGCTGCTTCAAGCGCTTCACCAGCTCGGCGAGCTCGACGAGGTTTCGCTCCTGCTTCGAGCGGGTCAGAGGGATGCTCTCGGCCCTCTGGTTGTAGCCATACGAGTACAGGTAGATATTGGACCGGTTCTGCGCCGAGTTGGGGTCGTGGTTCTGGGTCCAGACCCGAAGGAACTCTTCGACCAGATCCTCGGCCTGGGCGGGATCCTTCGGGGCGAGCTGCTCGATGTAGGGAAACGCCTCGTCCTCTTCGCCGACCTTCAAATAAAGCTGTGAGTAAACCGCCAAGAACTTCGAGCGCAGGCTGTCCTCGACGTTCGCGAGCCAACCCTCTCCAGGCCGGATCTCCAAGAGCTCCCCGGTCGGGATGGCCGCGATCTGGGAGTTTCGCCCGAAGTAGCGGTCGTAGTAATAGAAGTTGCCGTAGGCGTCCCTCTGCATCTGAGGGCCGAGGCTGGTCGAGGTGTCGAACTGGTAGGAGATCGAAGCCTCCCGAAGCCAGTTCGTCGCGAGCAGCGCCAACGGCTCGCTCCAGGACTCGGCCCGCTCGGGAGCGGCGCTGAGCAGCGCCTCGGCGGTCGTCGACTGGAGGGCCAGCCCCTTCTGCCGAAACTCGGCGTCGCGGAACTTCGTCTCGATGGCTTCCGCGGCAGCCGTTCCGATGGCCGCGATGATCTCCATGCCTCTTTGAGGATGCTTGGTGAAGCTCTCCTCCAGCCACGTCTGCCCCAGATCGTCGCGAACTTTCGGGGCGAGGCCGACCGCGAGCCGCAGCGCGTCTTCGCGATCCTTCTTCTTGATCTCGCCCGAGGCGAACACCGCCTGCAGAGTGTCCCAGGCGTTCTCGAGGTGCACCGTCTTCGGCTCCTCCTCGTACAAGCCCAGATGATACCGGGCGAGCAAGTTGAGCGCCTGATGGTCCCCGGCTCCCTCGGCATCCACTCGCCGCGGCAAGAACTCCCCCGCCGCGACCGGCTGGTCCGCGGCGAACAGTAGCCTCGCCGTGTATCGCCGCGTGAGGAGCTGATCTTCCTCGGGCTTCTGACGCTCCGCGCGCAAGCGCTCGAGCAAGCTCTCCAAGCTGCGCCCTTCGGTGAGGCCGTTCTTCACGAGCCCGCCGAGCTGCGTGAGGATTCCATCATCGATGGCGACCGGCGCGGCTTCGATCAAGGCCAGGCAGTCGTCGAAATCGACGACGTGCTTCTCTTGGTAGGGCTGGATGATCGGCTGGATCGAGCGCCCCGGCTTCGGAGGCGGTGGACTGCGCAGCACCGTGAGGAGGCGAAGATAGGCTGCCTTGGCGAGGTCCTCTTCGAGCGAGGCGAGGAACGACTTCACCTCGGACCAATTGCCGAGCGTCACGTTCCGCTGGAACTTCACGAGATCCTGATCGAACGGATCACTCGAGGCGGTCATCTCGGAGGCGATGACGCCTCCCGACGAGCTCATGAGGACCTCGGTGCCACCGGAGACATATCCGAGCTGGGCGAGCTTCGACGCCAAGAGCGAGTCCACGGCCGAGGGGACGGCCGACTCGGGCTCGGCCGCCGCAGTCTCGCCGTCCTTCTCGGAGGACTCACCGCCGCTCTCGTCGTCCGACTTCTCGGGCGTCGACCAGGTGTCGAGGATCGCCGATGGCCGGCGGTCGAACTGGAGCTGCTGGATCTTCTGGAGCCGGAGCTGCTTCTCTTGGGCCGCCTGGGCTTGGGCTTGGGCCTCGGCTGCCGCTTGTCTCGCAGCCGGGTCGGTGGCGTCCACCGGACCGGCCTGCTCCTTCGGCGTCTCCTGGCGACGGCCGAACTCCTGTGCGATCACCGATCCCGTGAACAGAGAGCCGGAGATCACCACTCCGAGCCAAATACCCCGAGCCGACATTCCACTCGCCCCTTCGACCTGAACGTGCGAGCGCACCGGAGAAGGCGCACGTCGAAGAGTGACTCCGCCTCGGAGGCTCGCGACCTGAAAACGAAAGACGCGGGAGACCGACGGCTCGGTGCTCCCGCGCTCTTGGCATCAAGAACCGCTGTTGTCGGGCGGAGGTCCCGATCCGGCTCCGCGCGCCTTCTGGTCCTTTTGGCCGTTACCCTTACCCTGTCCATTGCCTTTGCTGCCGCGACCGCGACCGCTTCCGCAGCCTTGTCACTGGCCAGGCAGAGGCAGGCCCTGGAGCTCGCCGAGGTCCATGCGGGCCAGGCGAATCGAAGCTTCCAGGTTCTCGGTTTGGCGCTCGGCCATCGCGAGCAGGCCAGTCGTCCCCGCCTCTTCGGCGAGGAGACGGTAGTTCTGACGTGCGGCTTCGATCTCGGGCTCCCACTTCTCGCGGGGCAGGCCTTCGAGGCGCATCAGCCAGGTCATGTAATACTGTGAGCTCGCCAGCGCCTCGCGCGCTTCGCCGCGCGGCTCGGCCTCGGCGTCCGCGTCTTCTTCGAGCTCATCGACGAGCGACTCGAGCTCCTGCCGCGCGACCGGCAGCTTGGAGTTGAGCATCTGGGCCTTGGCCCGCTCGAGGCGAATCCGGCGATTCAGCGCGATCTGATCCTCGGGAAGCTTCTCGAGAGCCGCGTCGTACGCCTCCTCGGCGTCGAACCATTCCTCGGCCGCCGCATGGCGATCCGCCTTGGCGAGGAGATCATCGACCTCCTCGAGCTCGAGCTGCTCCTGACCGGGACCGTAGTGATAAGCCGCCCCTGCCACCGGCAGGACCAGCCAGATCACCAAGAGGAGCTTTTTCATGATGTTTCCCCCGTGTGTTCGGGTGGTGACGTCCACATCCGACGTATCGGGCCATTCTAAACCGGGAAACCAGCGATTCCGAGAACGAGATTTCGCCCAGTCCGACCCGCCCTGCTTCGTGCCTCGTCATCGACTCCTTCGCGACTCGTGCATCGGAGACTAGCGCCAGAGCGCCGCGCCTCGGTGCTAGCAGCGACCGCCCCTCAGATGACATATGACCCCGCGTCACCTGGTCACCTGGTCACCTGGTCACCTGGTCACCTGGTCACCTGGTCACCTGGTCACCTGGTCACCTGGTCACCTGGTCACCTGGTCACC